>DATJVW010000215.1:0-14827 GCA_035501675.1 Burkholderiales bacterium | reverse complement strand
TAGTCTTCGCCGAGCGCCTTTTGCAGCGTCTCTTTGGCCTGGAGCTGCGTGTCGGTGTCCTTCAGGCGCACCTTGATGCCGGTGATCTCGAGGAACGCTTCGTCGTAGCCGATGTTGCCGGCCTTGAGCGCGTCTTCCACGCGTTTGAGTGTACTGTCGTCGACCTTCAGCGTGGCCTTGGCGGAGGACACCTGCACGGCAGGCGACTCGCCGAAGAAGTTCGGCAGCGCGAACAGGAAGCCGCCGAGCAGTACGACGGCGATGAGGACGTTGAGCCAGAGCGGATAGCGGTTCATATGGGATCGGGCGATGGCCGACGGCTAGAGTGGCAGCAGCAGGGGCGGCGGATCGGCATGCGCCTCATCGCGTACGGCGCATGGCCCCCGAGGCCTGCCGGTTAAGTTACGTTCTTGAGCGTGCCCTTCGGCAGCATGGTCTGGATCGCGGATTTCTGCACCGTGATCTCGACGTTGGGCGCGATCTCGAGGCTCACGTAACTGTCGCTCACCTTGGTAACGCGCCCGAGCGTGCCACCGCCGGTAACCACCTCGTCGCCCTTTTGCAGCGACGCGATCATCTGCTTCTGCTCCTTGGCGCGCCTCATTTGAGGCCGCAGGAGCAGGAAGTAGAGCAGCACGAACATCAAGATGATCGGGAGCAGATTCATGATGTTGTCCATCCCGCCTATGCCAGTCGTGCCCGCCTGGGCGTAGGCTTCGCTGATCAGCATGTGTCTCCTTTAGGGGCTTCCCCGCTCGTGTCAGGTGTCGTCGGCGCGGCAGGGCGGCTGGTTGCGAGCCGCCAGGCCATTGGAAAGACGCGGATTTTAGCACTATTGATCAGGTTCAAGACGCCGCTGCGCGCACGCGCTGTCCGAACTCCGCGAGCCGCCTCTCGGCGATGGCCTCGCGCAGTCCAGCCATCAACTCTTGAAAATAGTGTAGGTTGTGGATGGTATTCAGGCGTGAGCCCAGCATTTCGTTCACGCGCTGGAGGTGATGCAGGTAGGCTCGGGTGAAGTGACGGCACGTGTAGCAAGCGCAAGACTCGTCTACTGGCGTGAGGTCGGTGCGGTAACGGCTATTGCGCAGCTTGATAGTGCCGTGGCGCGTGAAAAGCCAGCCGTTGCGCGCGTTACGTGTCGGCAGGACACAGTCGAACAGGTCGATGCCCGCTTCGACAGCGTCCGCGATGTCCCATGGGGTGCCCACGCCCATCAGATAGCGTGGCTGAGCGTCCGGTAGCTGCTGCGCCGCGCAGCGCAGGATGCGCAGCATCTCGGCCTTGGGCTCACCCACCGAAAGCCCGCCGATGGCGTAGCCGTCGAAGCCGATCTCGCACAGCGCGCTGACGGACTCATCGCGCAGGCGCTCGTACATGCCGCCTTGCACGATACCGAACAGGGCATTGGGGTTGCCTTCGTGCGCACGCCGGCTGCGCTCGGCCCAGCGCAACGACAGGCGCATGGAGTCGGCGGCGCGACGCTCGTCGATCGGATAGGGCGTGCACTCGTCGAAGATCATGGCCACGTCGGAGCACAGCGCGCGCTGAATGCGCATGGACTCCTCGGGCGAAAGGAAGCAGCGGTCGCCGTTGACCGGGGAGCGGAACTCAACGCCCTGCTCGCTGATCGTGCGCAAAGCGCCCAGGCTGAAGACCTGGAACCCGCCGGAATCGGTCAGGATCGGCCCCTCCCACCCCATGAAGCGGTGCAGCCCGCCATGCATCTCGATGACCTCCAACCCGGGACGCAGCCACAGGTGGAAGGTGTTCGACAGGACGATCTGCGCGCCGATCGCCTTCAGCTCGGCGGGGCTGAGCGTTTTCACGGCTCCGTAGGTCCCGATCGGCATGAACGCGGGCGTGTCGACGCAACCGTGCGCCAGGGTGAGGCGGCCACACCGCGCTCGGGCATCGCGGGCCAGCACATCGAAGCGCATGTTCACGGCCGCGTCGCGTCGCCGCGGCTGTGCGCCTCGGGCGACGGCTCGATCAGCATGGCGTCACCGTAGCTGAAAAAGCGGTAGCCTTGTGCCACCGCATGTCGGTAGGCGCGTAGCACGTTCTGCACTCCGGCAAAGGCGCACACCAGCATGAGCAGCGTCGAGCGCGGCAGGTGGAAATTGGTGAGCAGGCGATCGACCACCTGGAACTTGAAGCCGGGTCGAATAAAGATGTCCGTCTCGCCCGCCCCGGGGCGCAGCGTTCCGTCGCGTCCGGCCGACTCGAGGCAACGCAGAGTGGTAGTCCCTACTGCGGTGACCCGCCCGCCGTTGTCTCGAGTGCGGGCGATGGCGGCCACCGTCGCGTCGGGCAGGCGGTACCATTCGCTGTGCATCCGGTGCTGCTCGACGTCGGCGACGCGCACGGGCTGGAAGGTGCCAGCGCCCACGTGTAGCGTGAGAAAAGCCAGCCTGATCCGGCGCCCGCGCAGCGCCGCCAGCATCGGGTGGTCGAAGTGCAAGCCCGCTGTGGGCGCAGCAACTGCCCCGGGCGACTCAGCGTAAACGGTCTGGTAGCGCAATTCATCCTCGGGCGTAGCGGCGCGCGCGATGTAGGGCGGCAACGGCACGGTGCCGAAACGGTCGAGCAGTTCGAGCACGCTACTTTGGGCTTCAAACTCGAGGAGGTAGAACTCGCCCCTCCGTTCCAGCACTCGCACCGGGATCGCATCTGCCACCGTGAGCACTGCCCCGGGTCGAGGCGGGTGACTCGCGTGCAGCAACGCAAGCGCATGGCTGGAATCGACGATGCGCTCGATCAGCAGATCCACCTTACCGCCAGTGCTCTTCTCCCCGAACAACCGCGCTCTCATGACGCGCGTGTCGTTGAACACCAGGAGGTCACCGGGCACGAACAACTCCAGCAGATCCCTGAACGCGAGGTCGCGTACCTGGCCATCCAAACCATCCAGATGAAGCAGCCGGCTCTGTCCTCGTCGCTCCGGTGGATTCTGGGCGATCAGCTGCGGCGGCAGGTCGAAGTCGAACTGTTCGAGCTGCATGGGGCCGCATTATAGGCCGGCGCCGGCCTCGCCCCGTTCTTATCGCTGGACCGCGATGACGGGCCGGCTGAGACTATGCGGGGCTGGAGGAGCGAGCGACTTTGGCGTCCGTCCGGACTCTAGTTGGTTCTGGGGTAAGTCCACTGCTCCAGCGCGCAGTGTCGGTTGGGGTTGAAGGGCGCGCTATCCGCCTGCACCGCTGTACGGATCTGCTTCAGTTCATTCTTGGCCAGAACGGCTACCTTCATTTCATACTGTCTCCCGGTCACTACGCCGGAGAATCTGATGCGGATGAGCGCGGAATCATCCGCGCGATACCGTTCTTGCTGCCTCCACGGCCGTTGCAGGACCTCGGCCAATGGATTGCGAGCGGTCTCGTGGTAGCACAGCGCAATGGCTTTCGAAAGGTCAGCGAAACTTGCCTGTAGGGCGATGGCGCCATCGATCGGCGCTGCTTTCTCGCTGACGGCCTCTACGGCCCCCACGGGGTGTTGCAGCAGGAACGTCGCAATCAACGCGGCAAGGGTGGCTGGATCCATGTGGCGCTCCAGATTTTATGCCCCGAACGCTCGGAGCTAGATCCTCAGATTTTACGCCGCTGCCCCAGAACCTCTGACTATCCTCTGGTATGGAGAAGCCGCTGTCACGGTCGCCGTCCGGGTGCGGGCGCGCGACCATACGATCATCAGGGAATGTTCGGTTGAGGGTACTTTGCGCACGCCACTGGGCACCCGGGGGGCTGCGCCGTTCCGCCCGGCTTCATTGCTGGAGTTATTGAATTCGCGGATAATTCCGCCTCCTCTGCGCGGGCCGGGATGGCGGAATTGGTAGACGCACGGGACTCAAAATCCCGCGGTGGCAACACCATGGGGGTTCGATTCCCCCTCCCGGCACCACGGCTGATGCCGATACAGAGCTGCCCCCCGCAGGAGACAGACCTTGCGACTGCTCATTAAGAACATCGACGACGACGGACGCCTGAGCCTCGTCCCGCAGTTCCTGGACACACCCTGGGAGATCGAGGTCGTCGACACCGACGACCTGGCCGCCTTCGACCATGCGTTGGCCCATGCCGACGCGATGGTGTCGATGAGCTGGACATGGGGTCTGCCATCGGCCTCGCGTCTCAAGCTGCTGCAGCTCCCCGGCGCGGGCACCGACGAGATCGACTTTGCCCGCGTGCCGTCAGCAACAGCGATCTGCAATTGCTACGAGCACGAAATCGGGATCGCCGAGTATGTGATCGGGGCGATGCTGGAGTGGACCATCGGTATCCGCACTATGGACCAACAGTTTCGCAACGGGAGTTGGGCCGGATCCTACCTGTGCGGGCCAAGGCACGCCGAGCTCACGGGCAAGACGCTGGGCATCGTTGGTTACGGTCACATCGGGCGTGCCGTCGCTCAGCGCGCCAAGCCCTTTGGCATGCGGGTCATCGCTTGCACGCGCACACCGCGATCCGATGCACAGTTCGCCGATCGCGTGGACGGCATGGAGCGCTTCGGCGATCTTCTTGCTGAGGCCGACTTCATCGCCGTGACGCCGCCGCTCAACGAGCAGACCCGAGGCCTGTTCGATCGCCGCGCGTTTGCCGTCATGCGCCGCAACGCAGTGATCATCAACGTGGCGCGCGGCGCGATCATCGATGAGCACGCCCTCTACAACGCCCTCGTTGAGCGGCGCATCGGTGGCGCTATCATCGACGTCTGGTACCGGTATCCGCCGCAGGGACAGGCGCTGGGGCCGCGCCCCTCGACTCAGCCGTTCCACGAGCTGGACAACGTGTTGATGACCCCCCATGCATCGGCGTGGACCGATGGGCTGCTGCCGCGCCGCAACCGGGCCGTAGCCACGAACCTCAACCGCCTGGCGCGCGGCGAGCCGCTGATCAACGTGGTGCGCGCTGCGGCCGAACCTGCGCTCCGGGCGAGGCACTAGAGGGAACGGTATTCCATGCTCACGGAACAGCAGCGGCAAGCCGCGTCGGATCTGCTATGGGACCTCTGGCGGACGGGCCGGCGCGTGGCTGCGCTCCCCGAGGAGCTGCGCCCGGCAACACGCGCCGATGGCTACGCCGTACAAGCGCTGCTTGAGCGGCGCAGCGCACACCCCGTCTTCGGCTGGAAGATCGCGGCCACCAGCCAGGCCGGCCAGCGGCACATCGGCGTTGATGGACCGCTGGCCGGCCGCCTGCTGCGCGAGCGCGTCGCCGGGAGCGGTGCCGAGCTGAAGCTAGGGGCGAACCACATGAGGGTGGCCGAGCCCGAATTCGCGTTCCGTATGCTGCGCGACCTTCCAGCGCGCGCAGCAGCGTACTCGCTGAACGAGGTGATGGCAGCCACGGATACGCTGCATCCGGCGATCGAACTGCCGGACTCGCGCTACGAAGACTTTTGCAACGTGGGTGCGGCGCAGCTGATCGCAGACAACGCCTGTGCGCACTACTTCGTGCTGGGACCCGCAGCACCGAACCGGTGGCGCTCCCAAGATCTGGTACAACAGGTGGTCACCGGCACCGTAACGGACAAGCTGCGGTGCGAAGGAAAGGGAGCTAACGTGCTGGGCGACCCACGCGCGGCGTTGACGTGGCTGGTGAACGAGCTGTCGCGCCTCGGCGTCCAGCTCACGGCAGGTCAGGTGGTGACCACGGGCACCTGCGTTACCCCGCTCCCGGTCGTGCCGGGGGATCACGTGACCGCGGACTTTGGTGAACTCGGCCGCGTCGAGCTGAGTTTCGCGCGGCAGGAGCCGACCGCATGAAAGCCGTTCCCGATTGACCGTATCGTCACGCAGGCGAAGCCTTCAACAGCGTTTTCCAGGCCATGTGGCGCTACTACCCCAAGTCTTTCCCGATGCTCATCCTGGCGGGGTTTTCGCTCGCCGTACTGCCCCTCATCTTCGCGCTCATCAACAACGCCCTCTCGATCCACGAAATTGCGACCAAGAGCCAACGCGCCGTATTCAACGCGGTGCAGGCGACCCAAAACAGCCGATTGCTGATCGAGCAGCTCACCAGTATGGAGCGCGGCGCCCGCCAGTACTCCATTCTCGGCGATGTCGGACTTTACGCCGCCTATGAGCAATCGCACCGCGGCTTCCTGGATACCGTCAGGCGGATGCAGTCGCTCACCTTACCCCGCGAGCAGGCGCGAACCTTGGGCGAGCTGGCGCAGGCCGAGGGGGTGATCTTCGAGAACGTCACAGCGCTGCGCTTTGACCCCAAGCGTCTGCCAACGGTAGTCGACCACTATCGGGTGCTGGGCTCGCTGGCGCGCTCGCTGGACAACACCGGCGCGGCTATCGTCAACCGCGAGGTGGGAACGATGCAAGCGCTGGCGGGAGAAGTGCACAACTTCATCTACTGGCAGCTGGTGGCACTGGTGCCGGTTGCGCTGTTCCTCGTCGTGGGCGCGACCATCTTGATCGTCAAACCCATCCGGCAGATCGAGGCCGCTCTGCACCGGCTGGGAGAGGGCGACTTCACGCGGCCGGTGTCTGTGTCGGGCCCGAGGGACCTGGAGGCGCTGGGCCGGCAGCTTGACTGGGTGCGCATGCGTCTAGTCGAGCTGGAGGAGCAGAAGACCCGCTTTATGCGTCAGGTATCACACGAGCTGAAGACACCGCTGTCTGCGATCAGGGAAGGATCCGAGCTGCTGGGCGACGGTTCCGTGGGAGCGCTGTCCCAGGATCAAATGGAAGTGGCACGCATCCTGCGTCAGAACGCTCTGCGCCTGCAGCGGCTCATCGAGGACTTGCTAAACTACCACACGGTCCAGTTTCAGAAGTCCGGCCTCAACCTCAGGCAGTTCCAGCTCGCGCCGGTGCTGCACCGAGTCGCCGACGCACACCAGCTTCCGGTTCGGGCCAAGGACATCCGTCTCAGATTGGACTGCCCGTCCATCTCAATGGAAGCGGACGAAAACAAACTTGAGGTGATCCTGGACAACCTGCTGTCCAACGCGGTGAAGTTTTCCCCACCTTACGGAGAGGTCGCAGTAGCCGCCCGCCTGCGAGGCAGTGAAGTCCTGATCGACGTTGCCGACGAGGGTCCTGGCATCACACCGCAGGAGCGTGAAAAGGTCTTCGATCCGTTCTACCAGGGCTCCGCCAAGCCCAGGGGCCCAGTGAAAGGAACCGGGCTCGGCCTGGCGATCGTTCGCGAATACGTGTTGGCCCACCGGGGCAATGTTCAGATCATGCAAGACCGGCCGGCCGGAGCTCATTTTCGCGTGAGCCTCCCGATCGCGCAGGCGACTGCTGCATGAGCTGGGCCCGGGCCCGGCTCTCGGTCGTGTCTACGTGCGCGACGTTGGTCCTACTCGCGTGTACACAGCCGCAGCCCCGACCGACCCCTCCCCCCGGCCCTGCGCCCGCGTCCGAGCCGGCTGTGGCGCCTCCGGCGCAGAGGCCACCGTTCTCGCGCCAGCCTGTGGGCGATGCTGACCGCCTAGTCG
This sequence comes from Burkholderiales bacterium, assembly GCA_035501675.1. Lineage (GTDB taxonomy): Bacteria > Pseudomonadota > Gammaproteobacteria > Burkholderiales > SHXO01 > SHXO01. The sequence continues at coordinate 7,369 of DATJVW010000215.1, read as the reverse complement.
CCTACTATGGATACCTCAGCAGCTTGTCCGCAGAGCAGCTGGCGAGGGAATATGAACGAACGCTGCGCTTCTATCGAGAGCAATACTCCGATCTCACGTTCATGCAGGTGGTGCTGCTGCGGATGATGCCCAACGCCGCCTTTCGAGACAGCGCGCAGGCGCGGGACATGTTATCTTCCTTCGTAAAGGAGCCCAGAAGCCGGTCTTCGGACCTGCAGCCGTTTGGGTTGCTCCTGCTGACCATGCTGAACGAGCAGCAAGAAAAGGACGCCGAGATCCAGGCACAAGCTCAAAGACTGAAGGAGGAAACGCGCCGTTATGATGCGGTCAAGCAGAAGCTTGACGCGCTGATCGACGCCGAGCGCAAGATGCTCGAGCGCAACAAACCTGTGAGAAGCCAATGAGTACAGTCAAACCGAAGATTCTTCTGGTCGACGATGATCCAGATCTGCTGCGTCTGCTATCCATTCGATTGCAAGGCGGCGGCTATTCCGTGACTGCGGTCGCCAGCGCCGAAGCCGCGCTTTCGCAGGTCGCCGTGTCCAGCCCCGACGTGGTGATTACCGATCTGCGCATGGGTGGGATGGACGGCATGGCGCTGTTCGAATCGCTGCAGAAACGGCATCCCGCACTGCCCGTGATCATCCTGACGGCCCACGGCACCATCCCCGACGCGGTGGCGGCCACTCAGCGCGGCGTGTCCGGATATCTCACCAAACCCTTCGACGGCAAGGCGCTGATCGACCAAGTCGAAAAGGCCTTGCAGTTCGGGGGCAAGCCCAGTACCGGCACTGCGGATACCGCGTGGCGCACCGAGATCATCACACGCAGCCCCGATATGGAGGCCATCTTGGCCAAGGCGCGCCTGGTAGCGAGCAGCGATGCCAGCGTGATGATCTTCGGCGAGAGTGGAAGTGGGAAGGAGATGCTGGCACGCGCTATTCACAAGGCGAGCGGGCGCGCGGGGCAGCCCTTCGTGGCGGTGAACTGCGGCGCCATTCCCGAGCAGCTCCTGGAGTCCGAGCTGTTCGGTCACGTCAAGGGTGCCTTCACCGGCGCGGCGAGCGACTACAAGGGGCTGTTCCAGGCGGCAGGGCGGGGCACCGTGTTCCTGGATGAGATCGGCGACATGCCGCTGGCGCTACAGGTCAAGCTCCTGCGCGTTCTGCAGGAGCGTGAGGTGCGCCCGATCGGCTCGACACAGTCGGTGAAGGTGGACGTGCGGATCATCTCCGCGACGCACCGCAACCTGGAAGACGCGATCAAAGCCGGGACGTTCCGTGAAGACCTGTACTACCGGCTGCACGTGGTCGCGCTCTCGCTGCCCTCGCTGTCGCAGCGTCGCGAGGACATTCCCGTGTTGGCCAATCACTTTCTGAAAACGCTGGCTGCACGCTACGGCAAGACGCTGAACGGCTTCGCGCAGGATGCCATGGAGGTTCTGGTCCGCCATACGTGGCCGGGCAACGTACGCGAGCTGTACAACGTCGTGGAGCAGGCTGTGGCGCTGGCCACTACGCCGATCATCTCCCCCGGGCTGCTGGAGAGCGCCATCCGCGGCGAGATGGGGGATCTGTCCTCGTTCGAATCTGCGCGCTTCGAATTCGAGCGCGACTACCTGGCCAAGCTGCTGAAGATCACCAACGGCAACGTGACCCAGGCCGCACGCTTGGCCAAGCGCAACCGTACCGAGTTCTACAAGCTGCTGCAGCGCCACCATCTGAATCCGTCCATGTTCAAGCCCGTGGCGGAAGCGCACCGCTAACTTCGACCGGGTTCGGCTGTCCGAGCAGGCCATCTACGGCCCCGTCCTTGCTTGTCACCCGTCTGAGACAAGCAAGCGCTTGTTTTCATACGAATAAACGTCGCGATTTCACCCCGGTCGCTGGATGGTGACAGAACTGCTCGGTCCACATTTCTCATCCTCATGATTGTTAAAGATTTTCACCCTTGGTATGCGCCTTGCGAGAAGGCGCAGGCGCCGCCGTACACGGGGCTTTCTGGCGCCGCAAAAGGCTGTGAAGCCCGTAGCCCTGAGCGCTTCGGGCGGGGAACTTGTAGATGGGGCCTCGCAACGGTTGGTTGTTTCCCCTGATGGTAGCGGCGGCCGGGTCGGTCACGGCCTTCGGTTGCATCGGCATCGCCGCAATCACCGGGCATCTCCCGCTCGTGAGAGGCGGGGTTAGTCCACTAGGCGCCTATCCCGCTACGCCCACTGCTGTGATCGAGCAAACAGTCGCGCCACGGGCCGAGCCGGGGACGCCCGAGCCCGTGGCGGTGGTCGCGGTCGAAGGCCGCGACGCAGCAACAAAGGCCATCGCGCTCCCACCGGGGAGGCCCGTCGGGGCGCGGAAGAGATCGTCCGAGCGGACGATAAACTGAGACGGATCGAACACGGCCCGGCGCCCGTGGGGCACTGGGCAATGACCACCTGAGGGCCGCTTAGCGAACTGGCAACCGTAGCCTCCCAGAGTTTCGTGCGCGTCTAGCGCTCTCTTTATGCCCGATTGCCTCCCTTGTCGGGCATCTTTTTTCCGCGTCCCCGGAACACGATTAGGAAGCATGTTTGGGCATAAGACGACCGGCGCGTTGATCCTCGTCGCGGCCCTGCTGGGAGCATGTGCGGCTCCTAAGCCCCCGCCGCCCAATGTCAATCTCACCGGGTTCCCACCGGCGTTCCGCGACGGCTACGTGGATGGCTGCCAGAGCGCCAAGCCCGGCGCGGCCAGGCTCCGCGATGAAGCACGCTTCGCCAAGGACGCACAGTACGCCTCGGGGTGGCGCGACGGGTACGACATCTGTCGCAAGCGCCCGGGCTCATAGCCGCCCGCGTTTCTTCGCTCACGACCGATGTCTTCTTGGCCGACCCGGCCGCATCGCGTCGGCCAGCCGCGCCTATCCAGCCCCCAACTCGAGTTCCCTTCAGCGGGTCATCCCGACACCACGATAAGCAGACTGCACGGCGCTTGCTCCAGGATGGATGATCCCACCCAACCCTTCCACCATCGCGCCGCAAACGACACTCGCCTCGGGTGACGCACCACGATCAGACCAGCGTGCAGTTCGCGCGCCGCGCGACAGATTTCTTCCGCCGGCTCGCCGAAGGCGAGGTGGCCCGCGGCAGTGAAGCCACGCCTGGCGAGCTCCGCGAGCCCCTGATCGACGAGCAACTGAGCCTGGGCCCGCTCCTCGTCGAGCGCTTTAGGAGGCACATAGCCTTCGCCTAGGAAAAGTCCGGTGGGAACGGGCATCACCGCCAACAGGTGCATCTGTTCGTGGCTGAGCCACGCAAGCTCGGGCGCTTGCAGCAGCTGATCCCGCCCTTCCCGAGTCGCCTCGTAGGCCAGCAGAATGATCACCCCTCCCTCCTCTCGCCGCCCGCTGCTCGGGCAGTTCGTGAGCGTGCGCCGGGTGGCAGTTCCTGGATCGCAATAGTTTGGCCTCGAGGGTGTAACGGGCGACACCGCCTCTCGCGCGTGTATACTTTGAGGGTTTTTCGCGGGGACGTCTGCCATGAACGCGCCCACTGCACGGCCGATCTTCAATTGGGAAGACCCGTTGCTGCTCGATGAGCAACTCACCGACGAGGAGCGCATCGTGCGCGACTCTGCACGCGCGTACGCGCAGGATAAGCTGATGCCACGCGTGGTCGAGGCGAACCGTCACGAGCGCTTCGACCGCGACGTGCTCACGGAGATGGGAACGCTCGGCTTCCTCGGATCCACCCTGCAAGGCTACGGCTGCGCGGGTATAAACCACGTGGGCTATGGACTCGTCGCGCGCGAGATCGAACGCGTGGATTCGAGCTATCGTTCGAGCATGAGCGTTCAGTCGAGCCTGGTGATGTACCCGATCTACGCGTACGGCAGCGAAGAACAGCGCCAGAAGTATTTGCCCAGGCTCGCCACCGGAGAACTCATCGGCTGCTTCGGGCTGACTGAACCCGGTTACGGTTCGGACGCTGGCGGCATGATCACCCGCGCACGCAAGGTTGACGGCGGGTGGATCCTGCGGGGCGCAAAGATGTGGATCACGCACTCGCCGGTCGCCGACGTGTTCGTGATCTGGGCGAAAGACGAGAAAGACGTGATCCGCGGCTTCATCTTGGAAAAAGGCATGAAGGGGCTGAGCGCCCCCAAGATCCAGGGCAAGTTCAGCCTGCGGATTTCGATCACTGGCGAGATCGTGATGGATGACGTATTCGCGCCCGACGGCAACCTCCTGCCCAATGTGACTGGCCTCAAAGGGCCATTCGGCTGCCTGAACAAAGCGCGCTACGGTATCGCCTGGGGCGCGCTCGGAGCAGCAGAGTACTGCTGGCACGCGGCGCGTCAGTACACGCTCGATCGCCACGCGTTCGGGCGGCCGCTGGCCGCGAATCAGCTCATTCAGCTCAAGCTCGCCAACATGCAAACCGAGATCACGTTGGGACTGCATGCCGTATTGCGTGCCGGGCGCTTGATGGACGAGGGGCTCGCCACGCCGGAGATGATTTCGCTGATCAAACGCAACTCCTGCGGCAAAGCGCTGGAGATCGCACGCACCTCACGCGACATGCATGGCGGCAATGGCATCGCCGACGAGTTCCACGTCATCCGCCACGTGATGAACCTGGAGGCGGTCAACACCTACGAGGGCACGCACGACGTGCACGCCCTGATCCTCGGCCGCGCTCAGACCGGCATCCAGGCATTCAGCGCATAGGGGAGCCGCTGCACGCGGGGCAGAGACGCCCGCGCGTCAGACGCAGCGGCCGCCATCCACTTCGATGCAGGCGCCGGTGATGAACTCGGCGTCGTCCGAGGCCAGGTACAGACAAGCGTTAGCTACGTCCAGGGGGCGACTCATGCGGCCGAGCGGTATCGTGCCCACGAACTTGGCACGGTTCTCGGGCGTGTCGGGTACGCCCATGAACTCAGTGAGCAGTCCGGTTTCGCCGATGACAGGATTGACCACGCACACGCGAATCTTGTCCGGCGCCAGCTCCACCGCCATGGAGCGGCTGGCCAGGATGGCCGCCCCCTTGCTTCCGTTGTACCAAGTCAGGCCAGGACGAGGCCGCACGCCGGCGGTCGAGGCGATCGTGATGAACACGCCGCCGCCCTGTCTGCGGAACACCGGCACGCAGTTACGCGCACTCCAGAACAAGCTTTTCACGTTCACTGCGTAGACTCTGTCGAACTGCTCTTCCGTAACGTTGAGTATCGGCTGGTTGCGGTGCGTTGTCCCCGCGTTGTTGACCACGATGTCGAGCTTTCCATGCGCGTCCAGCGTGGCCTTCACCAGCGCGGCCCAGTCGGCGTCCTTCGACACATCGCCTTTGACGAACTTCGCCTGGCCGCCGGCGCTGCCAATCTCCTTAGCCACGCGCTCGCCGCCTTCGCTCTGGATGTCGTTGACGATAAGCTTCGCACCCTCCTGCGCAAAGCGCTTGCTGATGCCTTCACCGAACCCGGAACCCCCGCCCGTGACGATCGCCACTTTGCCCTTGAGTCTCATTCTCTCCTCCTCACTTGATGTCCAAAACGTGGTGCGACCAAAAAAATAAGGAGCCGCCAGGCTCCCTATTTCTGAGAGTTTCTCGAACTGGCTCAGCCGCGGCTAGGGCTGACGCACACAGGCCCTTCCTGCTCCTCGGGGAGTGCCTTGCTCTGCTTGCTGCCCACCAGCGCCAGGTCGACGCCGTGGCGCACGCCCGTCATCTCCGCGAGGATAGAAACCGCAATCTCGGGGGGCGTCTTGCTCCCGATGCGCAACCCGACGGGGCCGTGCAGGCGATCCAATTCGTCAACAGAAAGGTCGAACTCAGCCAGACGCTGCTTGCGCTTGGCAGTATTGAGGCGGGAGCCCAGCGCGCCCACATAGAATGCGGCAGATTTGAGCGCTTCTATCAACGCCAGATCATCCAGCTTGGGATCGTGGGTGACTGCCACCACGGCACTGTGGCTGTCGAGGTTCAGCTCGGCGACCACGTCATCGGGCATCCCGCGCGTGAACGTCACACCCGCGACGTCCCAGCTGTCCGCATACTCCTCACGCGGGTCGCACACGACCACGCTATAGTCCAGCGCCATTGCCATCTGAGCCAGGTAACGAGACAGCTGCCCCGCGCCGATGATGAGCAGTCGCCAGAGCGGCCCGTGGATTGTCGTGAGCAGCCTGCCGTCGAACCTCAACGTATCCGAGCGGCTGGCCGGCGCGAGGCTCACCTCGCCAGTCTGAAGGTCGACGGTGCGCGCGATGAGTTCGCGGTTCGCGATGCGTCCCAGCAGGGCGGACATCGTTCCGGCGTGCTGCAACGGCTCCAGCACGATCTGCAATCGCCCTCCGCAGGGCAGGCCAAAGCGGGTCGCTTGCTCTTTGGTCACGCCGTAAACCACCACTTCGGACTTCGCGCCCGCCAGCTGGTGGTTTCGAATCCTGTCGATCAGGTCGTCCTCGACGCAGCCGCCCGACACGGAGCCCGACACCTGACCGTCGTCACGAATCGCGAGCAACGCGCCCGCCGGTCTGGGAGCCGATCCCCAGGTTTCCACAACGGTGGCGAGCACCACGCGGCGGCCGGCCTTGAGCCAGTCCACGGCATTCTTCAGCACTTGAAGGTCAACGCTGTCCATAGCAAGTCGGAGTCGAGAAGACGTAAGTCACGCCCTGTCCGGGAAAGTATCAGACGAAAAAACCCCCAACGCAACCTCTCCGCGCCTTGCGGGCGGAGAGGCGATTGGGGGCTTGCTTGCGCCGATCGGCCTATTAGGCCGCGCTGATGTTCTCCGGCGTGAACGGCAACGTGCGCACGCGCTTGCCGGTGGCGGCGAAGATGGCGTTCGCTATCGCACCCTGGATCACCGCGGTGCCAGGCTCACCCAGCCCGCCAGGCGGCTGGTTGGCCGCCGGCTTGAGCCATGTGACCTCGATCTTCTTGAACGCTTCGTTCATGCGCACGATGCGGTACTGGTCGAAGTTATTCTGCTCGATCGCGTTGTTCTTGACCGTGATCTCGCCGAACATGCACGCAGACTGGCCGAAGTTGATCGTGGACTCCATCTGGGCCTGCGCTTGATCGGGGTGCACTAGTGGGCCGGCATCCACCACCGCGACGACACGATCCATGCTGACGTCGTAGTTCTTGGACACGGTCACTTCCACGACCATCGCAGTCACGGTGTTGTAACCCTCCATGACTGCCACACCGCGCCCGCGCCCTGCAGGCAGCGACGAGCCCCACCCGGACTTCTGGCGCACCGTTTCCAGCACGGCCTTCATGCGGTCGCCAACCGGAACCCCCGCGGACAGCCCCGACAGCTTGTGCTTGTGGGAGGTATCCGTGTCCAGCATCGACAGCCGGTATGCGATCGGATCCTTACCGGCC
>DATJVW010000214.1:0-10243 GCA_035501675.1 Burkholderiales bacterium | reverse complement strand
AGCGATGAAGGGTGAAGCGTGAAGGGTGAAGCGTGAAGGGTGAAGGGTGAGGGGTGAGGGGACTAGACTCCTGCGAATCACGAGCCACGAATCACGAGCCACGATGCTGATCCCTCCCCCCGATCCGCCCCCCGATTCCGCTCTCGAGGTCGAATGCGTCAACATGACCAAGCGCTTCGGCGCTTTCGTCGCTTTGGATGACGTCTCCATCAGGGTCGCGGCGGGTTCCTTCCATGCGCTGCTGGGTGAGAACGGCGCAGGCAAGAGCACGCTGGTCAAATGCCTGGTGGGCTACTACCGGCCCGATGCCGGCGGGGTGGTGGTCAACAAGCGCGAGCGCAACATCCGCTCGCCGCAGGATTCCCATGCGTTGGGCATCGGCATGGTGTACCAGCATTTCACGCTGGTGCCGAGCATGTCGGTGGCGGAGAACCTGGTCATGTCGCGTGGCGACGTGTCGCTGCTGGTGAACTGGCGCCGGGAGCGCGAACGGCTGGACGAGTTCATGCGCACCGTGCCCTTCAAGGTGCGCCTGGATGTGCCGGTCTCGGGGCTGGCCGCGGGGGAGAAGCAGAAGGTGGAGATTCTCAAGCAGCTGTATCTGCGCTGCCGCTTCACGATTCTCGATGAGCCGACCTCGGTGCTGACCCCTCAGGAGGCGGACGAGGTTCTGGGCCTGCTCAAGGACATGGCACGCGCGGGCGAGGTCACCGTGCTCATGATCACCCACAAGTTCCGGGAGGTGATCGCGTTTGCCGACCGCGTGTCGGTCCTGCGCCGGGGTCGGTTGGAGGGCGAAGGTCTGGTACGGGATCTGACGCCCGCGGCGATGGCGGAGATGATGGTGGGTTCGCGCGACATTCCCGCCGCGCAGGCGCGGCGCAGAGGGCAGAGCGTTGCGTCGGGCGATGTCCGGTTGTCGATCCGGGGCCTTGGTGTGGAGGGCGATACGGGGCTGCGGGCGGTCGAGAGCTTCGCGCTGGATGTGCGGGCCGGTGAGATCGTTGGCGTGGCCGGCGTCTCGGGCAACGGGCAGCGCGAGCTGGTAGAAGCCCTGATCGGTCAGCGCACGCCGGTGGCCGGCGAGATACACATCGGAGGTGAGCCCTATGGCGCCACGCGCGCGGAGATGCGCAAACACCGCGTGTTCAGTCTGCCCGAGGAGCCCCTGCGCAATGCCTGCGTCGGCGCGCTCAGCGTCGCCGACAACATGGCGTTGCGCAATTTCGACCGCTCGCCGCTGGCGGCCGGGGCCTTCTTGCGCAGGCGGGCGATCCGCGCCCAGTCGACCCGGCTGATTGCGGAATACAAAGTCAAGGCATCGGGCGCGGACGCACCCATTCGCACCCTGTCGGGCGGCAATGTGCAACGCGCGGTGCTGGCGCGCGAACTATCCGGCGACGTATCGGTGCTGATCGTGGCCAACCCGGTCTTCGGGCTGGACTTCGCCGCGGTCGCCGAGATCCACGGCCGCATACTGGCCGCGCGCGAAGCCGGTGCCGCCGTGCTGCTGGTGAGCGGCGATCTGGACGAACTGCTGGAGTTGTCCGACCGCATCGTGGTGATGTTCGACGGCAGGCTCGTGCATGAGACGTCGACCGCCCACGCCGACGTGGGCGCCATCGGCCGCTGCATGGCGGGCCACTCGGAGGCTGCACCGGGCGATGTTGTGGTCAAGGCCGCTTGAGGTGAGCGGTTGTCAATGCGCCGGGGACATCGGATGATATCGGGCAAACGGGTGGTTCCCCGGCCGCAGTGCGGGTTGGGGGCTGCCGTATGGATCAACTTCTAAGCGGGGTGGATGTGCTGCAGGCCAGGGGGGGCGTACGCAAGCCGAAGACGGCGGAAGAGGCGCGCAAGCCGTCCCTGGCCGAGGCCGTGTACCTGCGCATCAAGCAGGACATCTTCGACTTCCGCCTGCTGCCGGGTGACCGCTTCACCGAGGGCCAGATCGCGGCTCGGTTCAACGTCAGCCGCACCCCGGTGCGCGAGGGGCTGCAGCGGCTGCAGAAGGAAGGGTATCTCAGGGTCCACTTCCGGGCTGGATGGAGCGTGCGCGAGCTGGACTTCAAGCAGTTCGACGACCTGTACGATCTGCGCATCATCCTCGAGGTCGCCGCGGTACGCCAGCTGTGCGACCGGGCCGAGCGCGCGCAGCTCGAGCACCTCAAGGCGGTCTGGCTGGTGGCGGCAGAGGAGAGGCTCAGCAATGGCGACGAGGTGGCGCGCCTGGACGAGGATTTCCATTCCTCGCTGGTGGCGGCGGCGGGCAACCCGGAGGTCCTGCGCTGCCATCGCGACGTCACCGAGCGCATCCGGATCCTGCGGCGTCTGGATTTCACCGAACCGGACCGCATCGCTGCGACGTATCAGGAGCACGGGCAGATCCTGCGCGCCGTACTGCGACGGCGCTCCGATCAAGCGGTGATGTTGCTGTGCGCCCACATCGAGACCAGCAAGGCTGAGGTCAGAAAGATCAGCTTGCACCAGCTGTATGCTGCGAGAAAGCGGTGAAGGAAGTGGAGGAGGTGAAGGAACTGAAGGAGTGGAAGGGGTGAAGATACCTCTCTCTCCCGTGACCGGGAGGGGTTCTACTCATTCACCCATTCACTCATTCGCGCCTCCACTTCTTTCCCCACTGACGTCGTCACGGAGCCGCTCGTCGGATGACCAGACCGAAGGTCCTCGCCTTCGCCGGCGCCACCCGGACCCAATCCTGGAACAAGAAGCTGATCCGTATCGCCGCACGGGCTGCGGAGGAGGCCGGCGCCGATGTGACGCTGATCGATCTGCGCGACTACCCCATGCCGGTGTACGACGGCGATCTAGAACGAGCGGAGGGGCTGCCTCCCAAGGCGCGTGAGCTGAAGGCCCTGATGGTGGCGAACCGGGCGTTCCTGTTGTCATGCCCCGAGTACAACAGCTCCATCTCCGCGGTGCTGAAAAACACAATCGACTGGATCTCGCGCCCTCAACCCGACGAGCCGCCCGCTTACGCGTTCAGAGACAAGGTGGCCGGGCTGTTGGCGGCCTCGCCGGGCAACCTGGGCGGCGTCCGCGGCCTGTTCACGGTGCGGCAGGTGCTGACCACGCTCGGCGTCCTCGTGCTTCCGACTCAGTTCGCCCTGGCTCATGCCGCGAGCGCATTCCACGAGGACGGAACGCTGAAGGAGGACGGCCACCGCGCAGCGGTCGCCGCGGTCGTGGAAAGGTTAGTGGGCGTTACCGCCCGCCTGCAACCGGAGTAGCCTCGGTCCAGCGCGCACCAATCGAGGGCGATGCCCTTCAGACCAGGAGCTTTTTGGTGCGTCATGGCTTCCGGCAGGCGGCCGCGCGAAATCGCTTTGATGATCTAACTACCTCATCTGCTTACGGTTACCGACTGCTCGGCGCCCCAGCGGACCTGGGCACATCAAATGCAAAACGCCATCGGCGGTACAACCCTCTCTGGTCAACCCGGTATGTTTTCCGACGGCTGCTTCAACGAGATGTATGCGCCCGACGGCAGCGTGCGCCCGCACTACACCCGATTGTCGCAGTGGCTGGCGGGAACAGCGCCTGAGCGCGTCAACCACATGCGCAAGGCCGCGCAGGTGTTGTTCCACCGCGTCGGGATCACGTTCGCGGTGTACGGCGAGGACAGCGGCGCCGAGCGGCTGATCCCCTTCGACATCCTCCCGCACATCATCCCGGTGACCGAGTGGCGCGAGCTGCATGCCGGGCTGCGCCAGCGGGTGCGAGCGCTGAACATGTTCTTGCACGATGTCTACCACGACCGCGAGATCGTCAAGGCAGGCAAGATCGCCGAGGATAAGGTCGTGAACAATGCGCAGTACCGCCGCGAGATGCAAGGGATCGACGTGCCGGGCGGTATCTACGCCCACATCGCGGGGGTGGACCTGGTCCGAGCCGGGAAGGGCGAGTACTACGTGCTGGAAGACAACCTGCGCACCCCGTCCGGGGTCTCCTACATGCTCGAGAACCGCAAGATGATGATGCGCCTCGTACCCGAGTTGTTCGCCCAACAGTCCATAGCGCCGGTCGAACATTACCCCGACCTGCTGCTCGACATGCTCAGGAGCGTGGCGCCGCACGGCGTGCACAATCCAGTGTGTGTGCTGCTCACGCCCGGGCAGTTCAACTCGGCTTACTTCGAGCACGCGTTTCTGGCGCAGCAGATGGGCATCGAGCTGGTGGAAGGTGCGGACCTGTTCGTCAAGAGCGACGTCGTGTACATGCGCACGACCAGCGGCCCGCAACCGGTGGACGTGATCTATCGGCGCATCGACGACGACTTCCTCGACCCGGTGGCGTTCCGCCCCGACTCCATGCTGGGCGTGCCGGGCCTGGTGGCCGCCTACCGCAGCGGACACGTCACGTTGGCGAACGCGGTCGGCACCGGCGTGGCGGACGACAAGTCGGTGTATCCGCACGTGCCCGACATGATCCGCTTCTATCTCGGCGAAGAGCCCATCATCTCCAACGTGCCCACCTGGCGACTCGAGAACGAAGAGGATCGCGCCTACGTGCTGGACCACCTGGAAGAGCTCGTGGTCAAGGAGACGCAGGGCTCGGGAGGCTACGGCATGCTGATCGGCCCGACCTCGACCGCGCGCGAGCGCGAGGCATACAAGCAACGCGTCCTGGACGCGCCGCACAAGTTTATCGCCCAGCCGACGCTGAGCCTTTCCACATGCCCGACGTTCGTGGACCACGGCGTGGCGCCGCGGCACATCGACCTGCGCCCCTTCGTGCTGTCGGGCAAGGATGTGGTCATGGTGCCCGGCGGCCTCACGCGCGTGGCGCTGAAAGAGGGCTCGCTGGTGGTGAACTCGTCCCAGGGCGGGGGAACGAAGGATACGTGGGTAGTTGGTTAACTGCCGTGACTCGTTTCGACGTAACTGCCCTGATTCGTGACTCGTGATTCGTGATAACTGCCGTGATTCGTGACTCGAAACAACCTAGCCCCCGAGTGCGTCCTGCCCTACTCTACCTGCCTGACCGACGGCAGCGCGCCCTCCGGCCCACTTGAACTGCCACTGTACGCAGAGCACGCCAATCACGAATCACGAGTCACGAATCACGAACGGCAATGCTGAGCCGCACCGCAAGCAATCTGTTCTGGATGGCCCGTTACGTCGAGCGCGGCGAGAATACGGCGCGCATCCTCGACGTCACCTACCGCATGTCCCTCATGCCGCAGGACGCGTCCGTGGCCCAGAAAGAGTGGTTCGCGCCACTCAACATCACCGGCACGCTGTTCCCCTTTAGCGGGCGCTACAGCACGGTCGGCTCGCACGACGTGCTGCGCTACATGGTCCTGGATCCGGGCAACCCGTCCAGCATCCTCTCCTGCGCCAAAGCGGCCCGGGAAAATGCGCGTGCGGTGCGCGGCGCCATCACCTCGGAGATGTGGGAAGTGCTCAACTCGACTTGGCTGGAGCTGCAGAACTTCAACGAGTCGCGCCTGGACTCGGAGGGGGTGAGCCAGTTCTTCGACTGGGTCAAGGAGCGCGCCCACCTGTTTCGCGGCGTGACCGTGGGCACTGCGCTGAAGGACGAGGCCTTCCATTTCAACCGGCTGGGCATCTTCCTGGAGCGCGCCGACAACACCGCCCGCATCCTGGATGTGAAATACCACGTTCTGCTGCCAAGCGTGGAGGACGTGGGCGGGGCCGTGGATTATTACCAATGGGCCGCGGTGCTGCGCTCGGTGAGCGCATTCGAGTCCTACCGCAAGGTCTACCGCGACGTCATCACGCCGCTGCGGGTGGCCGAGCTGTTGATCCTGCGCGAGGACATGCCGCGTTCGCTGCATTCTTGCATGCGTGAAACCTACGACATCATGCAGCTGCTGGCCAGGCCGCAGGCGAAGGAGGCGCTGCGCCGGGCCGGCGCGCTGTGGTCCGAGCTGCACTTCGGACGGATCGACGTCATCTTCAACCGCGGACTGCACGAATACCTGACCGATTTCCTGACGCAGACCGATGCCCTTGGGCGGGAGATCAGCCGCAGCTATTTCACCCTGAGCTGACGTGTTTGTCCGGCGGCTTGCCCCGACTGCGGGCACGCCGCTATGATGCCCGGCACGATTATTGGATTTTCAGGCCGTCATGACTTATTGCGTAGCCCTGCGACTGGATTCGGGCATCTTGTTCTGTTCCGACTCGCGTACCAACGCCGGCGTCGACCACATCGCCACCTTTTCCAAGATGAAGGTGTTCCAGCATGCCGACGACCGCGTGATGGTGCTGCTCAGCTCGGGCAACCTCTCGGTGACCCAGAGCGTCATCAACATCCTGGACAAGCATCGCAACGCCGATCCCGGCGTGCCCACGATCTGGTCGGTGAGCAGCCTCTACGACGTGGCATGCCTGGTCGGAGATGCGTTGCGTGAGGTGCAGCGGCGCGACGGCCCTTTCCTCGCGCAAGGGAGCGTGGAGGCCAGCGCCTCCATGATGCTCGGCGGGCAGATTCGCGGTGAGGATCAGCGCCTGTTCCACATCTATCCTCAAGGCAACTTCATCGAGGCCACCTACGACACCATTTACTTCCAGCTGGGCGAGAGCAAGTACGGCAAGCCGGTTCTGGATCGCGTCATCACGACCGCCACCCACCCGGCGGATGCCGCCAAGTGCGTGCTCGTCTCGTTCGATTCGACCATCCGGAGCAACATCTCGGTGGGGCTTCCTATCGACATCCTGTGGTACCCGCGCGATTCGTTGCGCGTGGGCCTGCAAAAGCGCATCGAGGACGGTAACCCCTACTTCAACATGCTGCGCCAGGGCTGGGGCGCGGGCCTGCGCCGCGTGTTCAGCGAGCTGCCCAACCCCGACTGGATGGGCTAGAGCCATTTGACCACAGAGGCACAGAGACACAGAGTCGAGCAACTTGTCCAGGCGCTCGGGCGGATTGACCTGGCCGCGCTCCGCCCATCGTCCTCGCCGTGCAGGAGGTACTCAAGTATGCCTTGGGGTTCCCTCTGTGCCTCGGTGTCTCTGTGGTGAACGTAAGATCTTGAGATGACCATCCAGGTAGCGCTGCACCACAAGACCACGTATGCGTTCGACCGCTTGGTCGGCTTGAGCCCGCACGAGGTGCGGCTGCGGCCGGCGTCGCACTGCCGCACGCCGATCCTGTCTTATTCGCTGAAGGTGCAGCCCGCCAAGCATTTCCTGAACTGGCAGCAGGACGGTTACGGCAACTGGGTCGCCCGCTACGTGTTTCCGGAGAAAGCGCGCGAGCTGGTCGTCGAGGTCGACCTGGTGGCCGACATGACCGTCATCAACCCCTTCGACTTCTTTGTGGAGGAATACGCACAGGACTACCCGTTCGCTTACTCGGAGGCATTGGCGCGCGAGCTGGCCCCGTTCCGCGAGGCGGAGCCGGCCGGGCCGCTCCTGACGCAGTGGATCGAGCACGCCAAGGCCGACTTGCTGAGCGGCGCGCGCACCAACACGGTGGACCTCCTCGTCGATTTGAACCGCAGGCTGGCGCGGGACATCCGATACATCGTGCGCCTGGAACCGGGTGTTTACCAGCCCGAGGATACGCTGGACCTGCGCAAGGGCTCGTGCCGGGACAGCGGCTGGCTCCTGGTGCAGATCCTCCGCCACCTGGGTCTCGCCGCGCGCTTCGTGTCGGGGTACTTGATCCAGCTCACCGCGGACGTCAAACCGCTGGAAGGTCCGCCTGGTCCTGCACAGGATTTCACCGACCTGCACGCCTGGGCCGAAGCCTATCTGCCCGGGGCCGGTTGGGTCGGCATGGACGCCACGTCCGGGCTCATGGCGGGCGAAGGGCACATCCCGCTCGCCTGCACCGCGGTGCCTGCCAGCGCGGCGCCCATCTTCGGCTTCACGGACGTGTGCGAGACGACGTTCGGCTACGAGATGAAGATCGCGCGCATCCACGAAGACCCGCGCGTGACCAAGCCCTACACCGCAGTGCAGTGGAACGAGATCGAAACGCTAGGGCGCGAGGTCGAGGCGGAGCTGGTGCGCGGTGACGTGCGACTCACCATGGGCGGGGAGCCGACTTTCGTCTCCGTCGACGACATGGATGGTCTGGAATGGAACTACGCCGCTCTGGGTAAGGACAAACGCACGCTCGCCGGGCAGTTGCTGAATCAGCTCAAGCGCAGATTCGGGCCGGGAGGCCTGCTGCACTACGGTGAGGGGAAGTGGTACCCGGGCGAGGCGCTGCCGCGCTGGGCGCTGACCTGTCTGTGGCGCAGCGACGGCTTCCCGCTGTGGCGCGACGCCAAGCTGCTGGCGGAAGACGGCAAGGATTACGGGCACAAGCACACCGACGCCCAGGCCTTCATGCGGGTGCTGGCCGCGCGGCTCGGATTGCATCGCGACTACATCGTCGCTGCCTACGAGGACATCTGGGACATCCTGCGCAAGGAGCAGGACGTCCCGGTCAATTTCGATCCACTGCAACGCGATCTCGCCGATCCAGCCGAGCGGTCTCGGTTGGCGCGCCTCCTGCAGGGCGAGATGACATTGCCCGCCGGCTACTTGCTGCCGCTCGAGCCGGCGGCCGCGACGGGAAAAGAGCGTCGCTGGCGCAGCAGTCTGTGGCCGCTGCGCCGCGAGCACCTGTATCTGATTCCCGGGGACTCGCCCATGGGATTGCGGCTGCCGCTGGACTCGCTGCCGGTGGTTGCGGCAACGGACCTGGACCTTCCGCTGCCGCCCGATCCCTTCGAGGAACGCGCGCCGCTGGACTCCGCTATGGTCGACGCGGGCGAAGTGGGAGAGCCGGAGGCGCCAGTCGCGGCGCCGATCCGAACCGGGGTGCCCGCGCACAGAGCCGTCCGCACCGCCCTCTGCGCCCAGGTGCGGGGCGGCGTGCTGCACGTGTTCCTGCCCCCGGTGCCGGCCGTGGAGGAGTTCCTGTTGCTGATCTCCGCCGTCGAGGAAACGGCGCGCGAGACTTTCATGCCGGTGATCCTGGAGGGCTATCTGCCGCCTCCGGACCCGCGGTTGAAGCGCTTCGGCATCACGCCGGATCCGGGCGTGATCGAGGTCAACATTCATCCGGCGCGCACCTGGGATGAGCTGGTCGGCAACACGCGCGTGCTCTACGAGGAGGCGCGCATGGCACGGCTCGGCACCGAGAAGTTCATGCTCGACGGTCGCCACACCGGCACCGGCGGCGGTAACCACGTGACGGTGGGCGGTCCCTCGCCGGCGGACAGCCCGCTGTTGCGCCGGCCGGATCTGCTGCGCAGCCTGATCGCTTACTGGCAGAACCATCCTGCGCTCTCGTATCTGTTCTCCGGCATGTTCATCGGGCCCACCAGCCAGGCGCCGCGCGTGGACGAGGCGCGCGACGACAACCTGTACGAGCTCGAGATCGCCTTTCAGGAGATGGACCGCCAGCACAAGCCGGGCGAGGAGACGCTCACCCCTTGGCTGGTGGATCGCCTGCTGCGCAACCTCCTGGTCGACCTGACCGGCAACACGCACCGGGCCGAGTTCTCCATCGACAAGTTGTACTCGCCGGACTCCGCCTCGGGACGGCTCGGCCTGCTCGAGTTCCGCGCCTTCGAGATGCCGCCGCACTTCCAGATGAGCTGCGTCCAGATGCTGCTGCTGCGCGCGCTCATCGCGCGTTTCTGGACACGGCCCTACGCAGGGCGGCCGATCCCCTGGGGCACCAGCCTGCACGACCGCTTCATGCTGCCGCACTTCGTCGCCCAGGACATGCGCGACGTGGTGCTCGATCTGCAGAGCGCAGGCTATGGGTTCCGGTTCGAGTGGTTCGCGCCGTTCTTCGAGTTTCGCTTTCCGCGCTATGGCACGGTGGTCTACCAGGGCATCGAGCTGGAGCTGCGCCAGGCGCTCGAGCCCTGGCACGTGCTGGGTGAGGAGGTGCAGGCCGGCGCCACCTCGCGTTTCGTGGATTCATCGGTGGAGCGCATGCAGGTCAAGGTCAGGCACATGACTGGCAATCGCTACGTCGTCACGTGCAACGGCCGGCCGGTCCCGCTCTCGCCCACCGGCACGCGTGGCGAATACGCCGCCGGCGTCCGTTACCGCGCCTGGCAGCCACCCTCGGCGCTGCACCCAACGATCCCGGTGCACTCACCGCTGGTGTTCGATGTTCTCGACCTGTGGAGCGGCCGCTCGATCGGCGGCTGCACCTATCATGTGGTGCATCCGGGAGGGCGCAGCTACGAGAGCTTTCCCGTGAATGCCAACGAGGCCGAAGCGCGCCGCATGGCCCGCTTCAC
>DATJVW010000213.1:0-12525 GCA_035501675.1 Burkholderiales bacterium | reverse complement strand
TCTCGAGCTCCGAGACGACCTCTTCCGCGGCGGCCTCGCTGCCAATGCGCGCCCGCTCGAGTGCCTCGAGCACCGGCGCGAACGCGAGCTGGACCTGGTCGGGGTCGACGGTCTCGGCCTTCTGGCCGAAGAGCTGGCGCTTCAGGCGTTCGAGCTCGAGCAGGACGAGCTCGTAGAGCTTCTTGAACTCGTTCCGCTCGTGCTCGGCGCGCTCGGCACGGGCGCGGAACTCGTCGCGCTCGCGCTTCGCCGCCGCGAGCTCCGCCCTCAGCTCCTCGGTCTCGCGGTCTCTCGTCTCGGCGGCGGCGCTCACGTACCATGTTAATTACTCACAGTGGACCCGACGCGCAAGGCCGCCTCGCGCGCCTGGTGCGCGATTTTTCGGGGCGTGGCCCTCGAGGCCGGCAGCTGCACGCCCTCCAAGATCGCCGCCATCTCCGCGGCGTCGATGGCCACGCTCGTCGTCCCGGGCGCCGCCTCCGGGATCCGGAAGAAGCCGCGGCGGTCGAGGGCCTTGTACAAGAGACAGAAGCCGGTCCGGTCGTGCCAGAGGAGCTTCACCCTGTCGCGCCGCTTGTTGGTGAACACGTATAGTGCACCGTTGCCGGGGTCTTGCGCGAGCTGCTCCCTCGTCGCCTCGGCCAGCCCCACGAAGCCACGGCGCATGTCTACCGGCGCCGCCGCCACCCAGATCTTCACGCCGGCGGGGATCACGAGCGCGTCTCCTCGAGCACGCCGACGAGCCGTGCAAGCTCGGCTGCGTCGAACCCGCCTGCCAGGCGCACCACGCGGCCCGAGGAGAGCACCACCTCAAAACCGCACGTCGGAGCCGGCTTCGGCGCCTCCCTCGTCGTGAGTTCCACGAACTGAAGCGGGGCGACCGGCCTCGCTCCAGCCCGCCCGTTCCTGCGCTGCTGCGCGAGCTTCCACTTCCAGAACGACAACGACCCCGGCCTCAGGCCCTCGCGCGCGGCGAACGTGCGGATGCTCAGTCCGCTCCGCTCCAGCCGCTCCACCCGTTTCGCCCACCTCGCCACGCTCGTCATCGCGGGCTTCGCCTTCGCCATATCCGTCCTCCTGTCGAGGACGAACCTGTGTCGGCTCAGCTCACGCGGCCAGGACGCTCTTCACCGGACGGGTACCCGGGAAACGTGCGCGAGCTCGAAAACGCCGTAGAGCGGGCAGTCGTAGTAGCGCGGGCCCCCTCCTCACCGCGGGCGATCTGCCCGACACCGTGCGGATACGCAGCGAACTCGCCCGCCCCGGGGAGCTCGATCGCCTGCTGGAACTACCTCTGGAAAGGGCCACGCGAGAACTGGAGCGCCTCCTCATAGCCCGCGCGCTGGAGAGAGCCGGTGGTAACAAGACCAGCGCCGCGCGGGCTCTCGGGATGCACAGACAGTTACTCTACGCGAAATTCAAGGAGTTGGGTATGGAATAGGATCGACAGAGGGCCACTTCGCCGAAGATGCCTTGGCGGAGCCCATGCGAAGTAAGGGAGTGTGTCTCGAAGGAGGCTGCGATCGCCCAGGCGAGTGGCCGATCGATTACAGGTCTCCCGGCACTCCCGCGTGCTGTGCCAAGGGATCGCGGGCCTGTCGCCCTCACCGGCGGAAACAGCCTAGCCGGGTGACGTGGCGAAGCAAGAATTCGAACACGGCGACCTTATCGCACAAGGAACTAAGGATCTATCAAGTGTGGTTGCAAATTCGAAGGGAGGCTGGGTGGGGACGCTCTCATGTCGCTCGGAGAAGCAGGACGTCGCAGGGTGCGTGATCGAGTACGAACCGGGCGACGTGGCCGATCGAAGCGGGGCCGAGGTGTGGCCTTCCCGCCCCGCCCTTCCGGGCGTGGATGGCGATCAGCCGGCAGCGGAGGCTCGCCGCACTCGAGATGACGATCTGCTCGGGGTGACCACGCTCCTGGTACACGTGCACGTGAAACCCCGCCCGCTCAGCCTCGAGTCGAGCCTCCTCAAGCGCGGCGGTTGCAGCGGCCTCTTCCGCCTCGTCGATGCGCCGCTCGTGCTCTGGTGGGGGAGGGGGGGGAGGGTGGCGGGGGAGGTGTGGAGGCGGTGGATGGGGCGGGTGGTGCCTGGGCCCGTGCAAGAGGTGCTCCAGGGTGTGACGCGGGCCAACGTTGATGACGTGAAGCAAATGCAGATCGTGCCCAGGCCCCACGACCTCGAGTACCCGACGGACGAGCTCGCCGCCTCCGCGGGCCCCCACGGCGCACAGGATGTCCATCTCGCACCTCCTGCGAAACACGTTCGCACGGGCTCACCAGCGTAGCCAGATTAGGATGCCCCCGGCCAAGACCATGGCCGGGACCAGCGCGATTCCCAGCTTGAAATACTCGACCGAGGAGACCTCCAAGCCCTTCCGTCGCAAGATGAGGAGCCAGAGCATGGTGGCGAGCGATCCGACGGTGGTCAGATTCGGCCCTAGGTCGCAGCCAAGGATGGTGGCATAGATCAGCCCCTGATGCACCGAGCCGCTCGTACCGACAGCGCGCAGCGCGGAGATCATGACCAACGCCATGGGCACGTTGTTGATAAGGTTGGCCCCGATCGCCGAGCCAGCCGCAGTGAAGAGAGAGGCCCGCAAGGGGCTCTGGCCGGCGAGTGCCATGAGCACCGCTCCGAAGCGGGCCGTCAGACCGAGGTCCTCGACGCCGCGCACTACGACGAACATGCCGGATATGAAGACGAAGAGAGACCACGAGATCTCGCGGCGAAGGCGGTCCCAGGCGAGCTGGCGTTGGTAGGCCGCCGCCACGAGCAGGAGGGCGGCCCCACCGAGGGCGACCCATGCCACCGGAGCTTCGAGGGCTGACGCCACAACGAAGGCAACCGCCGTCACGGCGAGGATGGCCAGGGTGGAGCGGAAGAACGGCCGGTGGGGCACGTCGACAAGTGGGAGGTCTGCGACGCGGAAGCCGCGCCGCAGCTCGGCTCGGAAGAGGAACAGGAATGCGATGATGTTGAGCGAGATGCAGAGCAACGCTGGGAGTAACAGGTACCGGAGAAAGGTCCCGAGGCCGCCCCCGAGCCCGTCGAGGATCAGGATGTTGATGGGATTACTCACCGGTAGAAGAAAAGAGGCTGTGTCCGCGATGAACGTACAGGCGAACATGTATGGGAGAACTGGGACCCGGAGACGCGTGACGAGGGCGTAGACTGCCGGGGTCAGGATGAGCGCCGTCGCATCGTTCGAGAGGAAGGCGGTGATCACCAGACCGATGAGGAACACGGCCAGCAGCAGGCGTCGAGGACTGCCCTTGGCCCACCGGCCAGCGTGATAGGCGAACGTGGTGAAGATTCCGGCCTGATCGGCGACGGCCGAGATGGTCATGAGTCCCAGGAAGAACCCGTAGACGTTGAGCTGGCCCGCGAGCACGCGGGCCGCCTCAAAAGGCTGGACTATCCCAACGATCAACATCGCGCCGCCACCGACCGCCGCGGACAGCGCCTCGGGAACGCGATACGGCCGAACCATGATCGCCACCAGGGTGGCGGCGAATATCAGTATGCCAACCGCGGTGTGCAGCATCGAGTGTTGCATTCTAAGTACGTGATCGGACGCGTAGTTGACAGGTTCCGCCTGGGTCGCCCCGATCGGTTCGGGGCACAGCTTCAAGACCTGCACGAACAGATCGCCGAGCGCGCCCAGGTACCTCCGACGGAACTTGTTGCCGTCCGAAAGTCGGACTGCTGCACTTGTCGTTCGGTCACGTGACGTCACACGCCGCAGGTCTTCGAAGCGTGGGCCATATGCCGGTGCGACATGAATTGGCCGCGTGCTTTATGCTTCTCGTACAAGACCGCCGGGCCCTGCATGAACTCGGCGCTACGGGAGGCCCCGACCGCAAGCCAGACGAAGGGGTTGCTCGCCATCCGCGCCAAGAAGCTGTACCTACGGGTACCCTTTATCGAGCGAAGAACGAATCTGGGGTCGCACGCACAGCTTGCTGAGCATGTACGCGGCCCACCGCGCCGGGCCGACTCGGGAGTTCGAAGGCGCGCTCAAGCCCTTCATGGAACGGGATTCGCTCACGCGCGTCGGCTCCGCGGCCCGCGCAGGATGGCATCGGGAACAGAGCCGACAGGTGGTCGAGCGCAAGGCTCACTGTCCGACGGAGCGGATGGTCCAGAGTGCACGGTGAAACGCCTGGGCGGCCCACAGCACGCACGCGCTGGCGAGCAGCGCCGCCAGCGACGCGAGGGAGCGGACCCATGCCAACATCCCGGGGATCCGTCGTCCAGGAATGAGCCCCTAACAGCGCTCCCGAGCCGCACAGTGCGAGGCCGAGCGCGAGCATCGCTCAGACCGCGTTCATCTCATTCCCTAAAAGAATGTAAGCACGGCAAACATGGCGAGGAGCGTGAGGAGCGCATACGCTACATAGGCGTTCAGAAGGCCGCGGTGCATTCGCGCGAGGGCGCGCGCAATGCCCATCGCCAGTTCGCGCGCGGGCAACACCAGCCGATCGACGATGTGTACTTCCTCCGCCTCGCGGCGGATGGCGGTGCGGAAATGCTCGGCGACGGTATCGCGGGTGTCCTCCACGATCGTCGGACGGAAGATCGCCTGGAACACGACTCGAACCGGATTGGAGAAGCCTGTTGCCGTGTAGGTCATCTCCGGCAAGAGGCGGCGGATGCCGCCATCCCAGCACACGCGCCGCACGGCCTTTCGCCGAGCTCGCGCCCTGCGCACGCCTAGAAAGACGAGCAGGAGCAACCCAGCCAGGACGAGGATCAAGTAGGTCGGCGCGCCGGCGAACACGACCGGGTTCGCAGCGCCACCGCGATGGAGGATGACGAGACCCGTGCCAGGTGCAACGCCTTGCCCGACCTGTGCACCGAGCTCGTGAAACTCTTCTTTGAACGCAAGCGGAAGTGCTTGGTTCCCGGCGCTCCCAGCGAAAAACGGCGGTACGAGCGCGGTCTGTGCACTGCTGTGCGCTATCGGCTGCACCGCGTGGTCGAGGACCGCGATGACATAAGTGGGGAGCACACCGAGCAACAGGCAGACGAGCGCGAGCACTGCCATGGGCGCGAGCGCCGAGGAGGTCGCCTCCTCGGCTTGCTCGGCCTCTGACGATCGCGCGATACCCAAGAAACCCATCGCGAACAGCTTCACGAAGCACGTCACCGCCAGGGCGGCGGTCAATGCCAGCGCCGCGCCACAGAGCGCAAACACGACTTTCACGCCGCTCGACTGCAGCTCCGTGCTACGCAACAGTGTCTGCAACGTGAGCCACTCGCTGACGAAACCGTTGAACGGCGGCAGTGCGGCGATGGACAGAACGCCGGCCAGGATGCCCAGGCCCGTCCAGGGCATGCGGTGGATCAACCCTCCCAGCCGGTCGAGGTCGCGCGTTGTGGCCCGATGGTCGATCGTGCCTGCGCCGACGAAGAGCAGCGTCTTGTAAAGTGAATGATTGACAAGGTGATACAGCGCGACCAGAAAGGCGATAGCGGCCAGAGCCGGTTTCTCGGCCGCCGTAAAAATGAATCCCGCGCCGAACCCGACGGTGATGATGCCAGCATTTTCGATCGAACTATGTGCTAGGAGTGTCTTCAGGTCGTTGTCCGTCGTGGCGTAGAGGATGCCGATCAACGCCGAGGTCGTGCCGACGACGAGCGCGATGATCCCAGGGGTGGCGGACGCCGCGGGCAACAGGTCGGCATTCACGCGAAAGATACCGTACAGGCCGAGGTTCAGCGTCGCGCCAGCCAGAAGGGGGACGAAGGGCGCGGGAGCAGCTGTGTAGGCCGGTGGTAGCCACCCATTCAAAGGCACCAGGCCAGCCTTCACGCCAAAGCCGAAAAAGGTCAGCAGAAATATCGCAATTCGGATTCCGCCGCCGAGCGCGGCGGCCGAAGTGTGCAATCGATTGAACTCGATCGAACCGGCGTTGGCGGCGAGCAGGAGCAAGCCCAGCGCCGCGGCCAGGTAGCCGGCCTCGCTCATCGCGAGCATCAGGTAGCTCGCCTTTCGATTCGCCTCCTCCTCATGTTCGAAGTTCACTAGCAGGTAGCACAGGATGGACATGACCTCCCACGCCACCAGAAACGAGAAGACGTCGCCCGAGATCAGAATCCACGCGATCGATCCCAGCAGCGCGAAAACCATCACCGCATAGCCCTTGATCCTGTAACGACCGAGCAGGCGCGGTAGGCTGTTCGCGGTGAAAACCGAGACCGGCAAAGAAACCGCTCCTGTCACCAGCAGGAACAGGCCACTCAAGGCGTCGCAGCGGAGGACGATGGTGCCGACTGCCGGTATGTTCCAAAGTGTGGTCGCGGTGGTCTGCGGTTCGAACAACGCGTCGGCACCGAGGCCAATCAGAGCCAGAGCCGCGAGCACGCCAAGCCAGGCGACGACGCGCGGGCTTTGCTGCTGCGGGAGTACCAACGCCAGCACGACGCCCGCTCCGCACAGCGCCAGGAACAACGAAAGCCAGGCGAAGAATGGACTCACCGCCTCCTCCCATTCTCGTGCGCCTCAACTTCCGGCGAGAGCAAGACCGTCGGTGCCTTACGCCCGACAGCGACCAGCAGCCCGTGCAAAATCGCCAGCGGCGGTGGCGGCTGCCCTGGCACTTCCACGTCTACCGGAAGTACTTGAGCCACGCCGGTGCCGGTCACGAAGCTCGGCCCGAACACGCCGCCTGACAGGGCGCACGCGCCGACAGCCATCACCCGCTTGGGCGTCGGCATGGCGTCGTACGTCTTTTGCAAAGCAGTTTTCATGTGATCGGTGACCGGGCCAACGACGAGCAGTACGTCCGCGTGTCGTGGTGTCGGCGTGATGAAGAAGCCGAGCCGGTGCATGTTGTAATAGGGATTGTTGAGTTGCCTCACCTCATGCAGGCAGGCCCCACAATCGCCCGCGTCCACCACGATGATGTGAATCGAGCCGCGGAACGCTGTTCCCAGATTCCGAAGCGGATCGTCGCTCGCGGTGGCCGCTCCCCACTCGTAGTCGTGCGACCAGGCCATCGGCGTGCTGATCTGTCGCCGACAACGGTAGCAGTGCACGCAGCGGCGATAATCCACAACAACCTGGCTATCCCGCTCCTCGAGCGCATGGGTTGGACATCGATCGACAAGGCGAGCGATCTCATCAGCCGGATAGGCGCCGCTCAGGGGCAGCCCTGGCGAAACGCCCGCCGCTGTTTCCGGCTTAGCTGGGTAGGCCGTCGTCCGAACGCCTGTCCGGGCTCCTCTGAGTACCCATCGACTCATGATCCAAACCTCATGTGCGTCTCAGCGATCGTTCTCGGCGACCGAAAGACCGAGCGTCGATAGAATGATGGGGAAATCCTGGAAAGCGAAGTCTTCCACGCTCAACCGAAAACCGAGCCAATTTGTGAACGATGGCGGCACGATTCGATAGCGCACCACCCTGTGGTCTTCGTTGAGGCGCAGCCAATGGAAAGCCGCACCGCGCGGGGCTTCGACCCAACCCAGTGCAGCGCCGGACTTGACCCGGTTGGGTGTGACCACCGGTCCGGTGCTCAACTGGGCTGCCGCTTGTTCCATCAAACGAACGGACTGACGTGCCTCAGCGAACAAGACCCGCAAGCGCGCATACCCGTCGCCTTCACGTTCGACCGGCACATCGAACGGGAACCGGGAGTAGTCACCGTAGGGCTGGGCCCGGCGCAAATCGCGCGAGATCCCAGAAGCGCGTGCGGTCGGTCCTACAAGCCCGAATACGCGCGCATTGCGCTCCACGATGAACCCGACCTCCTCCAGTCGGTCGAGGAAGCTACTCGACACCTTCAGCATCCCCTCGAGATGGATGAGTTGGCCTAGCACCTCTTGACACCGACGTAATGCTTCCTGGCAGCCGGTGTCGCTGAGGTCGGCCGCGAGGCCGCCGGGAACCGCTAGCCCAAAGAGGTAGCGATGACCGGTCAAGGCGCCGCTCACACGAAGCAGGTCCTCTTCAAGTATCCCTGCCTGGCTGGCAGCGACAGC
The DNA here is from genome assembly GCA_035501675.1 of Burkholderiales bacterium. Lineage (GTDB taxonomy): Bacteria > Pseudomonadota > Gammaproteobacteria > Burkholderiales > SHXO01 > SHXO01. Next base: position 4,532 of record DATJVW010000213.1, on the reverse strand, counting down.
GAGTGCCGTCGATTCGCAGATTCCTTCGATGGCGCTCACGTGGTGACGCAAACGTTCGAGTTCGGCGATGAACACGCGCAACGCCCTGGCGCGCGGTGGCACTTCGGTGCCGCAGATTGCCTCCACCGCATGGCTGAACGCGAGCGCGTGCGCGAAGGCCGTCGTAGCGGCAAAGCGTTCCGCCAGCAACAGAGCGTCGCTGACTGCCCGGCCTTCGGCGATCTTCTCTATGCCTCGATACTTGTAAAAGAGCCGTGGAATCGCGCGGATCACATCCTCGCCGACGGTCTCTAGGAGGAAATGAGCTGACTCGGCTAAGCCCGAGTACACAGGCCCGATCGGCATCGCAAACGCACCCTGAGCTTCCACGATACGGCGGGGGCGCCACTCGACGTTCGGGCGGCGCTCGGCAACGGGTTTGTATGCGCTGAAGCTACGGCGCATCGGTTCGACGCCCTCCTCCCAGGCGTCGTCGTGCAGTACGAAGTCGCCGAGATGCGGATGGCCCTCAAATACGAGGCCGAAGAGGTCCTCGGCCTCGCGTTCGTGCCAGTTCGCGGCATGAACGTATTTCACGATGCTCGGTATGGTCCGCTGCGCGAGCGGAGCAGCTACCCGTACATGAACCCAACCTGCTCCCGCTTGCTGGCTATAGAAAATGTAGCGAAGATTCCACTCGCTGTCGCCCTCCTCGACGATGAGGCCAGCGAAGCTGAAATCCCACTCGAGGAACAAGCGTCCGCACAATTCGGCTAGCGCCGACACAGCGCATGCCACTTCGCACCCGGAAGCGCCTGGAGCAGCCTCCATATGCGCCCGGCCAGGCCAGCGCCGCGTGATCTCTTGTTGGAGGTCTGACCGGGTCATGGCGAAGGAGCCTGCGAAATGTTTGCGGCGGCAAGCGCAACCAACTCGTGCAGTTTCGCTGGCTGGTAGACGCCGAACACAAGGATCGGAATGGCTGCGAGGATGAGAGTCAACACGCAGGTGAAGGGGAGCGCAGCATGGGTAGAGGGCTTCTCCGGCGGTTGGCCAAACACCATCCGATTCACGTGCAGCAGGATGCCGAAGAACGCCACGGTGATAAAGATGGCCAAGAGTGCCGTGACGACGTAGTCACCCCGCTCGAGGCCGGCTCGGAATATGGAGAATTCGCTCAGAAACACCGCGAACGGTGGGGCCCCGCCGATGGCCAGCGCACCGAAGAGTAGCGCTGCCCCGGCGGTGGGAGATGTGCGAATGAGGCCGCGCACCGAAGCGATCTCGCGTGTGCCGAGGACGAGCAAGGCCGCGCCGGCAGCGAAGAAACAGAAGGACTTGGTCAGGCTGTGGCTGACCATCTGCAGCATTGCGCCGTACGATCCGCCTCGTGCGCCCAGCCCCGCCGCGATGAAGATGATACCCATGTGCTCGACAGTGGAAAAAGCGAAGAGCCGCTTGTAGTCGCGGACCTGGAGCAACAGGAACGAGGCCACGCCCACCGAAACGAGGCCGATGACTTGCATCCAGAGGTTGACGCGTCCGATCGGCAACAGCTGCGCGAGGCGCAGGATGACGTATAGTGCGTTGGTGGTCTTTACCCCGGAAAGTAGAGCGCAGACCGGCGCCGGTGCCTGGCTGTGGGCGTCAGGCAGCCAGGTGTGCATGGGGACGAAGCCGACCTTGACGCCGAAGCCGACGAGGATGAATACGAACGCGGCGATGACGAGGACCGGAGACATCTGCGGGGCGACCATGACCAAGCCGCTCCAGCTGTAGTGGCCGGCTCCCACTTTCTGCTGCGCCCAGAAAAGAATGAAGAAGCCCAACAGCGCAATGGCCGCGCCGGTAAACATGAGCGCGATGTATTTCCACGCCGCTTCCAGCGCCGCGTGGGTATTCTCGAACGCTACCAGCAACACCGAGAACACCGCTGTGAACTCGATGGCTATCCACACGAAAGCCGGCTGGAACAGCACCGGCACGAGCGCCATCGAGAACGTGAAAAGGTTGAAATGCGCGTAGTACGAGCGGATCCGCCGCTCCTCGCGTTGGTGCGCGGCGATGTACCCCCAAGAGAACAGCGCCGCCATGGCGCTGACAAAAGTGTTAAGCAAGAGCAGGATTGCGCTCAGGCCATCGAGTTCCACCCAGCCCGCGACGACGACCACGTGTTGCTCCGCCACCACGCGAAGTGAGTTGGTGACGGCTAGGGCGAGCGCCCCGGCGGCGGCTATCAGGGTGACAGCCGGTGCAACCCGTTTCCCGAGTGGCACGAGCGAGAACAACACTGCCGCCAGTGGCAACAACGGAATGGCGAGCAAACTCATCGCTCAGGCTCCTCTTTGAGCGCCGTCAGCGTGCCTACTTCGGTAGTGCCGATGTGCTCATGTACGGCGCGGGTCAAAACGCCGACCACGAACACCAAAATCAACACGTCGAACGCGATCGACACCTCTGCGATCAGGGGCATCTCTGGGGCGACGCCGATGCCAGCGAAGAAAGCCGAATTCTCCATCGCCAAGAGGCCGAGAAATAGCGGGACCGCTTCGCGGCGCACAGCTGCGGTGAGCCCGCCGATGAGCAAGCCTGAAAGGCCGATGGGGAGGTTCACGCCAATGGCGATGCCATCGCCAACTGCCATCAAAGGCTTGGAAAGCAAATAGGCCACGATGGCCAGTAGCAATGCGGTAAGCAGGGCGGTCGGGATGTTCAACACCTGGGCGACCTCGCGGCGCGTATAGACCTCGTCCGGCAACACGCGTCGCAGCAGCAGCGGGATGGCGATAACTTTCGTTGCGATATCCACTACGCCAACGACGCTCAGATGCCAGGTGTGATAGATCGCGCTCAACAGGAAAGCCGAAGCCGCCAGCAGAAGGGAGAGAGCGATGAACAGCCGCACGCATCCCCCAACCTGACGCACTGAAACCAAACCGAAGAGGACGAGCAGAAACAACCCACCCGTCAGGGCGTTCAGGTTGTGTAGCCAGATGATCACGTTGGGGTCGGTCATGGGTTCTCTCTAGGACGCAAACAGGCGAGAGATCATCGCGGCGACCGAAGTCACGAACGCGGCGCCCAGAAACTCGGCGATGCGGAAGAGGCGCAGCTTGGAAAGCGACGACTCAATGACCACCAGCACCACCACGAAACAGAGAATCTTGAAGAGCAGGAACGGAATGGCGAGGAGAACAGCGCCGAACGCCTGCTCATGGGCCAGGCCCCACGGCGTCACCAGGACGTTCAAGAAGATGCAGAGCAGGACGAACATCTTCATGTGACCGCCCCACTTCACCAGTGCGAAACTACATCCGGAATATTCGAGCGACTTGGATTCATCGATCATGGCCAGTTCGAAGTGGCCGGCCGGATTGTCCACGGGGATTCGGCCGCCTTCGGCGAGAATCAACATCAGAAACGCCAGCATGAGCAGCACGTGCGATGGTTCGAAGAAGTTGGCCAACGGAGTGACCCAGTGCTGCTGTACGATGTATGGGATGGTAGAACCAGCGGTGAATGAGACGGTAAAGAAGACAACCATGAATACCGGCTCGGCGAGGAACCCGACCATGCGTGTACGGCTTGCGCCGACGGGTCCATAGGGGTTGCCCGTGTCGACCGCAGCGAGCGCAGCGAAGAACCCCCCGAGCGACAGCACGAATCCCCCGCCGAGCATGTCGCCCATGAACGCGAAGAACAGCGGATAATCTGTCAGCACCGGGATGAGAAGTGTCACGAATATTGGAGTAACGAAGACGAGGTACGGCGTGAATCGGAAGATCCACGAGGATTGCTCAGGAATGACCTCGTCCTTGTGAAACTGCTTCCAGATATCGCGATACGGCTGGAAGATGCTGGGGCCGCGCTTGGACTGAACGATCTCCTTGAGTCGGCTGACCACACCGGAAACGAGCGGCGCGAACAACATCGTCGTAACGACTTGAATCACGTTGAAGAAAACGCGATGGAACATGGCTCAGGGCCGCTCCGACGATGATAGGGGTACACGTACCGCGCTTCCCGACCGGCAAGGGGAGCGAAGCCCAGTTGGAGCGGCGCGGCCACGTCTAGGATCCTTCGACATAAAAAAAACTCCTATCGAGCCCCGGCGGGCCAAATAGGAGTCATCAGCCGCCAGCGTGCGACGGCGATTCGGGTGAACTCCATCACCCTTTGAGTCACTTCAGGCTAACTTCTCTGGGCGGAGAGGTCAAGGAGAACACCAGCAGCTAAGCCAGTCTTTGAGGGAAGGTGAATACGCCAGGGTTCACGCGCGACGTGGCGAGTCTCCTCAGGCTAGCCCCGCGAAGGTACCTTCGATTCGTGGCCCTAGATCTCGGCATCGCACAGTTCATGCTGATCATAGTTCGGAAATCCAGAGAGGTTCCGCCAATCACGCGCGCCTCGTGGTGGTGGAAGGACCCACCTCGCCTTTCGAGAACGATCCCCCGACGAAGTGGTGCCGGGAAGCGGGGCATGGCTCAGCGCGTTCGAGGAGAGAGACCACCGCTCTTGGCTGGCCAGTGTCACTTCGCTCTGAGGGGTTCCTG
>DATJVW010000212.1:0-5603 GCA_035501675.1 Burkholderiales bacterium | reverse complement strand
GGCCGAGGAACTGGACCGCTTGCGCGCCACTGGGGTCAAGCTGTCGCTGGACGACTTCGGCACCGGCTACTCGTCGCTCAGCTATCTCAAGCGTTTCCGCTTCGACGTGCTGAAGATCGACCGCAGCTTCGTCGCCGGGCTGCCGGACAACGAGGACGACGTCCTGCTCGTCAAGGCGATCCTGGCGATGGCCAAGGGGCTGGACCTCGCCATGGTCGCGGAGGGTGTCGAGAACGAGGACCAGCTGGGGTTCGTCGCGTCGCAGGGGTGCGACTTCGCGCAGGGTTATCTCTTCGGCAAGCCGATGACCGACGAGGCTTACTTCGACTACCTGAAGGGTCTGCAGGCTCGCCCGGCGGCGCCCCGGATGTCCTTCGCTCGCAGGGCCGCTTCGAAGTCCGTCGCCATCGAGGAGCCGATGCTCCGCTCGAAGAAGGAGCGCGAGTGAGGGCCCGGTCTCTCGCGGCGCTCTGGCTGTTCACGCTAGCCGCGGGCCTTGTCAAGGCCGCCGAGGACCCGTTGACCTTGGGAGTGTTCCCGCGCAACTCCTCGGCGGAGACGGCGAGGCAGTTTGCGCCCATGGCGGCGTACCTGCACGAGCATCTCGGCCGAGAGGTCGCGCTCGCCACGTCAAAGAATTTCGAGTCGTTCTGGAAGGCCATCAGCGAGCAGCGCTACGACATCGTGCACTACAACCAGTATCAGTTCATCCGCTCGGCGAAGAGCTACCGCGTCATCGCGCGCAGCCAGGAGCTGGGGAGAGACGCCGTCGCGGGCGCGCTCTACGTGCGTAGGGACAGCGGCATTACCGAGGTATCCCAGTTGCGCGGTCGCACGATCATCTTCGGCGGTGGCAGGGACGCGATGCTGAGCTATATCGCCCCGAAGTACCTGCTCATGCAGGCGGGGCTGAAGGAAGGAGACTTCAGGACCGAGCTCGCCGTTAGTCCCCCGAACGCGCTGATCGCACTCTACCACCGGCAGGCCGAGGCAGCCGGCGGCGGAGAGTTGCTCGTCGAACTGCCTGTTGTGAGGAACGCGATCGACACCCAGCAGTTGAAGATCCTTGCGACCACCGAACCGCTGCTATTCCTGCCTTGGGCGGTGAAGCGCTCGATGTCAGCCAAGCTGCGCGAGTCCATTCAAGCGCTGCTCGTGAATCTAGGAGACAACGAGGCCGGCAAGCAGGTTCTGAAAGCGGCCAACGTGACCGGATTGAAAAAAGCCGAGGACAGGGACTACGACCCGCACCGCAAGATAGTGGCCGCGGTGCTAGGCTCCGAAAGCTCCCCCAAACGGACGCACCAGGTGAAGCCATGAGCCTGACGCGTAGCCTCAGCACGATCGCGCTGCTCGCCACTGTCGCTGCGACGCCCCCGCTCCGGGCCGCGGACGATCGCTTGATCATGGGCGTGTTCCCGCGGCTGAAGGCCGGCGAGACCACGACGCGTTACGCACCGATGGCGAACTACCTAGGCAAGCAACTGGGCCGCGAGGTCAAGCTGGTCACGTCCAAGGATTTCGAATCGTTCTGGCGGGGCGTGGTGGAACAGCGCTACGACATCGTGCACTACAACCAGTATCACTACATCCGCTCCGCGAAGGCCTACCAGGTTGTCGCGCACATCGAGGAGCTCGGGAAGAGCACAATCGCCGGCGTAATCTACGTGCGCAAGGACAGCGGGTTCACGAAGCTGGCGCAGCTGCGGGGTCGCGCCGTCATGTTTGGCGGCGGCGAGGATGCGATGATCAGCTACATCGCGAATCGCTATCTGCTGCTGCAGGCGGGCTTGGAAAAGAACGACTTCAAGTCGTTGTTCGCGGTCAATCCGCCCAACGCGGTACTCGCCCTCCATCGTCGCCAAGCCGACGCCGCCGGGGCCGGGGACGGAGTGCTGGATTTGCCGGCGGTCAGGAACGCCGTCACCGCCGGCGAACTGATCGTGCTCGCCACCTCAGCGCCCCTGCTTCAGCTGCCGGTTGCGGTCAGGCGCAACATGCCTCCGAAGCTGCGCGCGTCCATACAGTCGGCGCTCGTGGAGCTCAAGAACAGCGAAGCGGGAAAGCAGATCCTAAAGTCGGCTGGACTGACGGGCATGGGGAAAGCCGAGGACAAGGACTATGATCCCTGTCGGAAGATCGTGCGCGCGGTCATGGGTTCCGCGGATCCTGCCTAGCGTTGAACCATGGACATCCGCGCGCAGATCGACAAGCTGAGCCATCCCCTTGTTACGGCGTCCGCGATCGCCGCGTTCGTTCTGTGGGCCCATTTCGGGTCCGGTGTCCCGGTGCTTCGCTCGCACGTGTCGCACGCGCCGGGATGGCAGCAGTTCCGCGAGTCCTATGGCCTGAATGAGTTCGGCGGAGACAGCTATTTCGTCAGGGCGGCGCAGAACGGCTACAACCTTTTCTATTTCACGCATGAATACGGCTGGCGGTTCACGCGCAAGACTGCCCGGGATTCCGTTGGCGCTTGCGCCGGCTGTCATACCGTCGAGGACCTGGCATATGCCTTCGTCAATTCCGATCGCTACGACGCGAAGCTCGGCAAGAGAATGTCCTTCGAAGAAAAGGTGATGCGTTGCTATGCAGGACCGATGGACGGGTTCGTGCCCACGCTCTACGATCCTGCTGTGCGCGACATCCGCATCCTTGCTCGAGCGGTAGCGCACCATCTGCAATTGAGCGAAGGCGCACGCAAACCTGGGAGCTAGCGCATGGGCGGCACGTCGGCGGGATCTCTGAAGGTTGCAGTGGCCGTGGCGGCCCTGGGCGGCTTGTACCTGCTCGCGCTTCAAGAACACGCTGAGCGCGACGCGCTTCGCCAAGCAACCGTCGAGCTGACCCCGGACTGCACCGTGAAGTTACATGACTATGCCCTGAGCCCTGACGAGCACTATCGCTCGCCTTATCTCATGAAGATGACCGGCAATTCGAGAGACCTGCGGGGCTACAGCGAGGAGGACGTGCGCGCGATCCAGCGCGGCTGCAATATCGTCGACGACTTGCAGGGGTACTGGGCTAACGGCGGCCCGCGCGAGCGCTGGTATGCGAACCGCTTCAGTCGCGGCACTCACTCGAGTTGCAGGAACTGCCACCAGGGCGCGGGAGACAAGCAGGACTCGGCCGGTAATCGGCTGGTAGGCTCGAACGGCTTGGGCGCCTCCTGGGTAATGGCGGACATGTACGACCGCTTTACCGGGCTGCTCCTGCCCTACGAGTTGCGTCAAATGCAGTGCTACATCAACTCCTCGAACGGGTTCAAGCCGAATGCTGCCGACGATGTCGTTCGCGATGTCACCGCGTACAGCCGTTTCCTCAGCGCCGCGCTCGGCTTGAGGATCGGAAACCACTATCCAGAACAAGGGACCGACGAGATTCCCGCGTCGGCGACGCTCAGGCGCGGCGACGACTACGTGCGCGGCGCCTACGTCTACCGGGAGAAATGTGCGACCTGCCACGGTCTCCAGGCCCTGGGCACAGTCGCGGAAGGCCGGGTGCTCTACCCAGCGCTGGCAGGCCCCAACTCCTTCACGCTCGACTCGCGCATGAATTTCGGCAGGGTCAATACCGTTATGCCGGGTTTCATCTGTCGCAACATGCCGCTGGGGAAGGAAGGTAGCCTCGATAATCAGGAATGCCGCGATATCGCGTTCTATCTAAGCACGCTGCCGAGGCCCGCTGGCGATCGCCAGGGACCCTTGGTGGCTCTCTGGCAGCGGCTGATGATGACCGTCATGCCACCGCTCACTCGGTATGCAGAATCGCTGGGAGGAAATCGCGATCAGCAACCTGCGAATTAGGGGCGCCTCTGTAAGCGCACGCGCCGACGGGCTGGCGCGGATACTTCCTGCTCTGCGCGGCAATTTACTCGTCGGACTGACGCTCGCCGTGGTTACGCTGCCCCAGGCGATCGCCTTTTCCACCACGCTGGCCGGATTGCCGCCGCACTTCGGCATCTATGCCGCCATCTGGGGCGTGTTGTTCACCGCCATGCTGAACCCCGCGCGCGTATTCAGCGGCGGCCCGAACACCACGATGTCGGCTTCGATAGGTATGACGCTGCTGCCCATAGCGCCGCCGTTCGGCGCGGACTATATCGGCCTCGCGCTGACCTTGATCCTGCTCGCGGGCCTGATTCAGACGCTGTTTGTGTTGATCCGTCCGCTCGGCCGGGCGCTGGACCTTATCAGCGAGCCGATCATCAATGGCCTGATCTGCGGGATCGGGCTGTTTCTGATCTTCAAGTCGCTTACCAGCTTCGCGGGGCTGCCGCTGAACACCGAGGTTGAGTGGCCGCTGTGGATCGCGTGGCAGTCGTTCCAGGCCGTCCTGGAATTCGGCAATCTCTACGCGATTCAGATCGGGCTGGTCACGCTGATCACAAACCTTGTCGTGCGCCAGATCGATATCCTGCGCAACTGGGCGATTCTCATCGGGGTCGCCGCCGGGACATCGTACTCGGCCTACCTGAACTCGACGGTCGGCTTGCAGAACACGCTGGTCGAGCAGATAGGCAACCTTTCCGCGGTGGGATTCGTCTATCCCTCGCTGCCCGTTTTCAACCAGGAAGCTCTGTCCGACATCATCACGATACTACCTGGCGGGGTGACCCTCGCCCTGCTCGGCCTGTTCCAGACCGTTGCGGCAATGCGGCGCATGAACCGCAAGATCGGCGGTTTTACCGACAGCCGCAAGGGCATCTTTGCGGACGCAGTGTCCAACTGCCTGCTGCCTTTTCTTTCCTCGCTGCCCACCTGCGCATCGTTCAACCGCATGTGGCTGGTCTACACGATGGGCGGCCAGAGCCGCCTGACTTCCGCGACCTCGGCGCTTTTCCTGCTGCTGATGGTGTTGTTCCTCGCCGGCCTGATTGCCGTCATCCCCATGCCCGCAATGGCCGCGGTCATCATGGTGCTCGGAGCCAACATGATCAACTGGGAGGACATTAGACCGCACTTCCAGAGCAAGCGGGAGGCGACCGTGTTCGTCGCTTCCTTCCTGTCGGTCCTCTTTCTCGACCTCTTCGAGGCCGTCCTTGTCGGGTCCGCGCTAGCAATCGCGTATTCGAAATGGGAACAGGCGCATCCGAACATCAGCCTGCAGGGCAACGTGCTAAAGATCCGGGGGAACATCTACTACGGCTCGCTGCCGGTGATCGAATCTATGTACCACAGCGCCCTCGCGCGGACCCCCGATGTCATCATCGACTTCTCCGAGTGCTACTACATCGACCCGGAGGGCATCCGCTGGCTGGCCGCGATGAAGACCGGGCGGAAGGCCGCGTTCCTCGACCGCCGAAGCGGCGATGATCGCCGGGAGGCCGAGGTCGCCACGCACGGCGGCGACAGGCGGGCCGAAAATCGTCAGCGTCGCAAGCAGGATCGGCGCCGGCGGACGGACATCTGAGTCAGTTCGTCTCCGCTTCCACGTCCTTCGGGAAGATGTCGACGCCGAGCGCCTTGCCGAGCTTCGCGACCAGGGGAATGGTGACGGGCGCGCCGGGCAGGATGAGCAGGGTGCCGAGGCCCGCGATCTTGAGGTAGTCGCGCAGCACCGCGTTCGCCTGCTCCATCTCCTCGCGGGTGGCCGCGCCCCGCAGG
>DATJVW010000211.1:0-3558 GCA_035501675.1 Burkholderiales bacterium | reverse complement strand
GCAGATCCGGGCCGCATGCATCGCTGTCGAATCCAGCCAGACTGCCGTGCGGTTCGAAATCAACCGCGTTCTGCGCGCTCTCACGGCGGTCGACGCTCCGATCATCTTGTTGAAAGGGGCCGCGTACCTGATGGCGGATTTACCGCCGGCTCGCGGCCGCTTCGTCGGAGACTTGGATCTCATGGTGCCGCAGGCGCGGATCCCTGAGGTAGAGCGGACGCTGATTGCGCAAGGGTGGGCTCCTGCGGACCTGGAGGAATACGACCAGCGCTACTACCGGGAATGGATGCACGAAATCCCGCCGCTCCAACACCCGCAGCGCGAAACGCCTGTGGACATACACCACACCATTGCCCCGAGAACGAGCCGCATGAGACCCGACCCTGAAGCGCTGCTTCTGACGTCTGTGGCGCTCGCAAACTCGCGCTTGCGAGTGCTGGCGCCGGCCGACATGGTGCTGCACAGCACTCTGCACCTGTTCAACGACGAAGTCGGAGCGCCGTTGCGCGATCTTCTGGATCTGCACGACCTGTTGTGCCATTTTGGTACCCGAACCGAGTTCTGGGACGAGCTCCTGTCTCATGCACAGCTGCACGGGCTCGGTCGGCCGCTTTACTACATGCTGCGCCACACGCAACGGTTGCTCGGAACGCCGGTCCCGCCCGAGGTCGATCGTAGAGCCGCTGCGAGCGCTCCGGCGCCGCCGCTCAAGCTGTTGATGGATTCGCTCTTCGCCACAGCGTTTGTGCCCAAGCCCGTAACCCAGTCGCGCTCCGCCGCGGGGTTCGCGCGTTTGCTTCTGTATCTGCGCTCCCATTGGTTGCGAATGCCACCGATTCTGTTGATGCGGCACCTCACGATCAAGGCCGTGCGACGCGCGCGCGAGAGGTTCGAGCGCCAGCCCACCGAAGCCGGTTGAAGCGCGCGCAGATATTGGAAGATAGAGTGAGGCCTTTTGAGCCGGCCTGCGGCAGAGCCAACTGTAGAACAGCCGCACCGCTCTGTCGGGGCGGCCCTTCAGTCCGTTTCTGAAGGCGTGCGCGTTGATGCATCAGGGGGTAGACTCTGCTAAGCGTTCCAGGTCGTTGGCGCTTCACCTCAATGCCAACGTCAGTGAATGGTCCGGACGCTGTTTGGTAAGAAAAGCAGGCCGGCACGACATCTCGTGAGTGTCACCATGCAAAGAGTTATCCTCGTCGAACCCGAACCTGCGCTGAGAGAGTGGTGCCGCCTGCACCTGGAATCACAGCGGATTGCCGTCTCGGCATTTGACGACGTCCGCCATGCGCTGGAGGCGGCGCGAATGGAGCCGCCTGATCTGCTCATCCTCGCGGCCGATTTGCCCGGCGGCGGCGCGTTCGCCATGGCTGCAACCATCCGCTCGAACGTGCGGACCGCGCTGATACCGATCCTTTTTCTGGTCCCGACCCACGACCCTGGTGCGTTCGCTCATGCCCTTTCGATCGAGCCACAAGGCGTCGTCACAAAGCCGCTGAGCCGAGCCATGCTGCTGGAATCCGTGGCATCTCGTGTCGGCCGAGCGACCGACCCATCGATTTCGGGCGGCATTACAAGCACACCCATTCGGCAAAGCCTTGTTGGCGGCCCCGCTCCATCAAGCGGCGGGTCCGGCCTCTTGCTGGACGTCCGCAATGCGACGGTCCTGGTGGTGGTGCTGAGGAACTTCGTGTCCCTGGCGCGCACATTGAACATCAAACCCCTGGATACGGTGCTTCGACGCTTCATGTCGGCTGCGCGCGATGCCGTCCTCGAGCAGGGCGGATGGCTCGTGCGGGCGGATGCAACGGGTTTGGTGGTCCTGTTCGAAGAAGGTCCGAAGGCGGACCGAACCCATCCCGCACGCGCGATCTCGGCGGCGCTTGGAGTCATACTGGCGGCGCGGCGCGCCAGGTGGGCCGAGGCCGAGCTGCGAGATGCATCCGTCCCCGACCTGTCCGTAGGTTGCGGGGTGCATTCGGGGGAGGTGATCATTGCCCGCATGTCTGGCACCAGCCACCTCGCCTTGACGATCGCGGGGCAGACGGCGGACTTGGCGCATCGCCTGGACGGGAGAGCCAAGGGTTTGGGGTGGAGTATTGCGGTGTCGGAGTCAACCGCTCTCGCGGCAGGGTCCCGCTTTCAGATGGGCAGGCGCGCGAGCCTTACCGACACCGACCACGGCGTAACGCTTCCGATCTCGGAAGTGCTCGGCTTCAACCCGGGGACCGCGAAGCCCGGCGAGTTGCCGCTGATGGCGGAGATCAGGGAGGCGGTGCTTGCCAACACGATACTGGCAAAGCTGGCAGGCGATGTCGACTCGCTTACCGCCGACCGGACGATTGTTCTGGGCGCGAAGCGACCGGTGGAAACGGAGGCCCTCCCTGAGCTTCCTCAGCGACGCGTTGCTCGCAGGATCGGGGCCGGGATCTTCGTGACCACGTACGTCGCGCTGCACGTTCCCACGGACCGCGAAGAAGTGGTGAAGACCGTTCGGCTGCGTGAGTTGCCTCCACGCTTCGTGGATGCGTACCTTGAGGAATACCGCAAGGTATCCGGCCTCGATCAGCGCAACGTGGTGAGCGTGTACGAAGTAGGGCAGACCTCGGAAGGGGGCTATGTCGCGCTGGAGTTTCTGGCTGGAGGCGACCTCACGCAGGCCGTGCGCAAGAAGCTGCCCGTCGGGCTTGCGCTGAACTGTCTGGCCCAGATGTGTCTGGCGCTGGATGCGGTCCACAGCGCTGGGATCATCCACGGCGCGCTCCGTGCGGAGCATTTCCTGTTTCGACAGGACCGGGTATTGGTGTTGGCGGATTTCAACGTAACCGAGCGCGTGAGCGATGCCCTCGGCCTCGCGTACCCGGCCGCCAGCGGTCGCAAGCGGCAGGCGCGCGCGATGGCCCCCATTCCAGGGCCGCGCGTAGACTTCCAGGCGCTGGGGCGGATCCTGCATGCGATGCTGACGAGCGAGAGTCCAGTAGGAACCACGCCGGCCGATGATTGGCGGGGCGACAAGCTGTTCGACGCGACGCGGCTTCCACTGCCGCTGTCGCCGCTGCAGCCCTGTCTGGACGGGCTTCTGGGGGTTGGCCCCGCTCAGCCGGTCGAGTGTGCCGAGGACGTCCTGGTCGAGTTGCTCGCCGTAAAAGAAGTTTTCCCCTTTGACTTCCGGCAGGTGGGCGCCGAGGGCACGTCCCAGGCGAGAGAGCTGGGAAAGCGCTGATCGCTTCGCAAGTGGTAACGTACGCAATGCGCCACAACACTGGAGAACGCCATGGCCAAGGCAACGCCCGATGACGCCGCTCAGAAGGCCGCTCCCGAGCAGCAGGTGAAAGTGCGCTGGAAATCGGATCACCTCAAGAGCAGCTATGCCAATTTCTGCAATGCGACGAGCACGCGGGAAGAAGTCGTACTGAACTTCGGTGTGAACCATAATTGGGAGCGCACACCCCAGGACATGGAGATCGAGCTGGAGCACCGGATCGTGCTGTCACCGTTCGCGGCCAAGCGCCTCACCCAGCTGCTGTCGAAGCTGATCACGGAGTACGAAGGTCGTTACGG
>DATJVW010000210.1:0-34660 GCA_035501675.1 Burkholderiales bacterium | reverse complement strand
GAAGGTGAAACCGCAGATCACGCCCGACGACCACATCATGATGAACATCGAGGTGCACAAGGACAGCGTCGGCCAGACGACCACCGCCGGCCCGGCGATCGATACCAAGCAGGTCAATACGCAGGTGCTGGTGGAAGACGGTGGCACCGTCAGCATCGGTGGCATCTATCAGCAGACGCTGAACAAGACGGTCAACAAAGTACCGCTTCTGGGCGACATCCCCATCATCGGCATGTTCTTCAGGCAGGAGTCAGACCAGAACGACCGGACCGAGCTTCTGATCTTCGTTACGCCTCGCATTATGCGCGACAACCTGACGGCGCGCTGATCCCGCCATTGCGCGGAGCGTTTTCGAGCGCTCCGCGTCTGGGTCCTGCTTTCGCCGCGGCTTGACCGCGGCGAAAGCGTTTTGGAGGATGCATTTGCTAGAATGCGGGCATGCACGCCGCCCGCGACAACCAGGAGCACGATCCGCACAGCGGGGCTGCTTCCTTCCCGGGCAGCATTTTCCTCGTCGGCATGATGGGTGCCGGCAAGACTTCGGTTGGCAAACTCCTGGCCCGGCATCTGGGCAAGACGTTTCACGACTCGGACCAAGTAATTGAGACCCGCACCGGGGTGAAGATTCCCCTCATCTTCGAGCTCGAGGGCGAGAGCGGGTTCCGGGCTCGGGAGGTAGCTGTCATCGAAGAGCTCACCGCGCTCAAGGACAGCGTCCTGGCAACCGGCGGCGGGGTAGTGCTGAGCGCGCACAACCGCGAACTGCTCAAGAGCCGCGGCACGGTCGTCTACCTCCGCGCCTCGGTCAACGAACTGTGGAGCCGCACCCGCCACGACCGTAATCGGCCGTTGCTGCAGACCGCCGATCCCTATGCCCGACTATGCGAGCTGCACGCGCAGCGCGATCCTCTCTATCGTGAAGTCGCGGACATCACCGTGGAGACGGGTGCCCAGAGCCTCAAGTCGCTCGTAGCCAGGCTGGAGCAGCGGCTCGAACGCCTGCAGCGCTCCATGCCGCCACCGCCGCGAGTCGGCGCATGAGCCCGCCCGAGATGCTGACGGTACGCGTCGAGCTGGGCGAGCGCAGCTACCCGATCCATATCGGCAGCGGTCTGCTCGCTCGGCCAGAACTCATTTTGCCCCACCTGTTGCAGAGCCGCGTCGCTATCGTCACCAATCCCGTCGTGGGCGACCTCTACCTGGCGCAGTTCTCGCGGGAACTGGCTGACCGCGACGTCGCCGTCGTGCGGTTGATCGTTCCTGACGGTGAGAGCCAAAAGTCTTGGGAGACGCTCAACAGCCTCTTCGACCGACTCCTTGCCCATCGGTGCGAGCGCAAGACCACCCTGATTGCGCTCGGGGGTGGAGTCATCGGCGACCTGACCGGATTTGCGGCCGCCGTGTACCTGCGCGGTGTACCCTTCATTCAGGTCCCGACCACGTTGCTGGCTCAGGTGGACTCTTCGGTCGGCGGCAAGACAGGCATCAACCATCCGCTGGGCAAGAACATGATCGGTGCTTTTTATCAGCCGCGCCTCGTGCTGGCGGACACCGACACGCTGCAAACGCTGCCCGACCGCGAGTTGTCGGCCGGCCTGGCGGAAGTGATCAAATACGGCCTGATCCGCGACGCAGCACTGTTCGCCTGGCTGGAAGCCAACATGGAAAAGTTGCTTGCGCGTGAGCCCGCCGCATTGGCGTACGCGGTCCTGCGCTCCTGCGAATTGAAGGCGGAGATCGTCGGCGCCGACGAACGTGAGGTCGGTGCGCGCGCGCTGCTCAATCTCGGGCACACCTTCGGCCACGCCATCGAGACCGGGTTGGGTTTCGGGGCCTGGCTGCATGGCGAGGCGGTCGCAGCCGGCTGTGTTCTGGCCGCATGCCTGTCGCGGCGCATGGGTCTGCTGGGCGAAGACGATGTCGAGCGCATCGTCGCGTTGTATCGCCGGGCAAAGCTTCCGACTGGGCCGCCGGACCTCGGCGTGGGACGCTACCTCGAATTGATGGGCCAGGACAAGAAGGTCGAGCAGGGGCGGGTGCGCCTGGTCCTGTTGGAGCGCATCGGGTCCGCGTTCGTGACCGCGGAGTATAGGTCGGAGCTGCTGGAGAGCGTGCTCGAAAATTCTGCTGATATGCCTATTCCGGCAGCCGGGGCTCAGCGCCACTGACTTGTGCAAGGTCGCGAGATCGACGGTTCGTGCGCATGCGTGCCCTGCCGCATCGAGCGGCGGGCGCGGCCCGACGCAGCGCAGCGCCCGCTCTAAGCATGCCTGAGCTGGCCGCTTACGCAGTCTCCGTCGCGGCTTCACGCGGGCGGCAGGTCACGGAGGACACACCCGGGTTCCGCAACGACTTCCAGCGCGACCGCGACCGCATCATCCATTCCACCGCCTTCCGGCGCCTGGAGTACAAGACGCAGGTCTTCGTCAACCATGAGGGCGACCACTTTCGCACGCGCCTCACCCACAGCTTGGAAGTCGCCCAGATCGCGCGCACGATCGCGCGCACACTGCGGCTCAACGAGGACCTGACCGAGGCCATCGCACTGGCTCACGATCTCGGGCATACTCCTTTCGGCCACGCCGGGCAAGACGCGCTCAACGAGTGCATGCGCAGCCATGGCGGGTTTGAGCACAACCTGCAATCGCTGCGCGTGGTCGATCTGCTCGAGCAGCGCTACGCCGCGTTCGACGGGCTGAATCTATGCTTCGAGACGCGCGAGGGCATCCTCAAGCACTGCTCCATCACGCAGGCGGAGCGGCTGGGCGATGTGGGCGAGCGCTTTGTAAGAAAGCAACGGCCGTCGCTGGAAGCCCAGCTTGCCAACCTGGCCGACGAGATCGCCTACAACAACCACGACGTGGACGACGGCCTGCGCTCCGGCCTGCTGACGCTCGATCGCTTGCGGTCGGTGGCGATGTTCCGGCGCCAACTGGAGGCCGTGCTGCAGCAGTTTCCCGCGCTGGCCGAGCGGCGGCTCATCCACGAGACCATCCGGCGCATGATCAACGCGCTGGTCACCGACCTCATTCGTCGCAGTGAGGCCAACATCCAGCAGGCTAGACCCGGCTCGCTAGAGGACGTGCGTGCCGCGCCCCAGTTGATCGACTTCAGCTCGGAGACGCGGCGCGAGCAGCAGGAGCTCAAGGGCTTCCTCTCCGCCAACCTGTACCGCCATTTCCAGGTCAACAGGGCGGCAGCCAAGGCGCGTCGCATCGTGCGGGAGCTATTCCAGGCATTTGAACAGGAGCCGCAGCTGCTGCCTCCGGAGTTCCAGGAGCAGCTCGCACGGGACGGCCGCCGGGCCATCGCCGACTACGTGGCCGGAATGACCGACCGCTACGCCATCCGGGAGCACCGGCGCCTGTTCGCCGTCGAAGAGGGCTGACCCGCGGAATGCGACTCCGTCGCGAGACGGGTGGTTCCTGTTGAAGGGCGATGTCCTTGACGGTACACTAAAAATCTTGCACCTCAGACTTCTGACGGTCCCGATGCCCTAGACGCCAAGGCCCAGCCTCCGGCGCGGCGGCTGTCGAGCCGGTTGCGTCCGGGGTGGATTCGGTCCGTTTGACAGTTAGCGTCTGCTGCGGGACTCGCAGCGGAGGAGGCGCGCAAGTGAACCACAGTGAGCTGCCCCGGCCCCAGGGCCTGTATGACCCGGCCCATGAGCACGACGCCTGCGGGGTCGGCTTCATCGCGCACATCAAAGGCAGAAAGAGTCACGTCATCATCGAGCAGGGTCTGCAGATCCTGAGAAACCTCACCCATCGCGGCGCTACCGGTGCCGACCCTCTGGCCGGAGATGGGGCGGGGATCCTGATTCAGATCCCGGATGAGTTCCTCCGCGACGAAACGGCAAGGCAGGGCGTGACCCTGCCGCCGCCGGGCGAGTATGGGGTGGGGATGGTGTTTCTGCCCCAGGAGCCGGCCTCACGCCTCGCCTGTGAGTACGAGATCGAGCGCGCCATCAAGGACGAAGGCCAGGTCCTGCTCGGCTGGCGCGACGTACCGCGCGACAATTCCGTTCTAGGCGACTCGGTCAAGAGGATCGAACCGGTCATCCGCCAGGTGTTTGTCGGCCGCGGTACGGGAGTGACCGTGACCGACGCGCTGGAGCGCAAGCTCTACATCATCCGCAAGGCCTCCGGCCACGCCATCCAGGCGCTCAAGCTGGCGCACGGCAAGGGCTTCTACGTGTCTTCCATGTCGGCGCGTACCATCGTTTACAAGGGCATGCTGCTGGCCGCACAGGTCGGCGGCTATTACAAGGACCTGCAGGACCCGCGCGTGGTCTCGGCGCTGGCGCTGGTCCATCAGCGCTTCTCCACGAACACCTTCCCCACGTGGGATCTCGCGCACCCGTTCCGGCTCATCGCCCACAATGGCGAGATCAACACGCTGCGCGGAAACGTGAACTGGATCCGCGCGCGCCAAGGCGCCATCTCGAGCCCGATCCTGGGTAAGGACCTGGACAAGGTGTGGCCGCTGATTTACGACGGACAATCGGATTCGGCCTCTTTCGACAACGCTCTGGAATTGCTGCTCATGGGCGGCTACTCCGTGGCCCACGCGATGATGATGCTGATTCCCGAGGCGTGGGAAGCCCATACCCTGATGGACCCGACACGGCGGGCTTTCTACGAATATCACGCGTCGATCATGGAGCCGTGGGACGGCCCGGCCGCCATCGCCTTCACCGATGGCCGCCAGATCGGTGCCACGCTGGATCGTAACGGGCTGCGCCCCGCGCGCTACGTGGTCACCGACGACGACCTGGTGGTGATGGCCTCGGAAACCGGGGTGCTGCCCATACCCGAGGAGCGGATCACCAAGAAGTGGCGCCTGCAGCCGGGCAAGATGTTCCTGGTCGACCTCGAGGCCGGCCGCATCATCGACGACAAGGAGCTGAAGGACACGCTGGCGAGCGCCAAGCCCTATCGCGAATGGATCGAGCGCATCCGCATCAAGCTGGACGATCTGCCCGAACCGAAGGAGCGCCGCCTGCAATCCAAGGACTCGCTGCTCGACCGTCAACAGGCGTTCGCGTACACGCAGGAAGAAACCAAGTTCATCCTGATGCCCATCGCGACCAATGGCGAGGAGCCGGTGGGCTCAATGGGCAACGACTCGCCCCTGGCGGTGCTGTCTCACAAGAACAAGACCCTCTACCACTACTTCAAGCAGCTGTTTGCGCAGGTGACCAACCCGGCCATCGATCCGATCCGCGAAGAGCTCGTGACGAGCGTGGTGAGCTTCATCGGCCCGAAGCCTAATTTGCTCGGCATCGACGAGGTGAATCCTCCTCTGCGGCTGGAAGTGAGCCAGCCGGTGCTCGACTTCGAGCAGATGGAGACCATCCGCCACATCGAGTACTACACCAAGGGCAAGTTCAAGTCTTGCGAGATGGACATCACCTATCCGGTGGCCTGGGGCAAGCAGGCCATCGAGGCCAGGCTCGCCAATCTCTGCGCGCAGGCCGAGGACGCGGTGCGCAGCGGTTATACCATCCTGATCATCTCGGACCGCAGGATGGACCGCGGTCACGTCGCCATTCCGGCCCTGCTGGCGCTCTCCGCCATCCACCATCACCTGGTGAACAAAGGGCTGCGTACCAGCACCGGCCTGGTTGTGGAGACTGGATCGGCGCGGGAGGTGCACCACTTCGCGCTGCTCGGCGGCTATGGTGCGGAGGCGGTGCATCCCTATCTCGCGTTCGAGACCGTCATCGAGCTGGCCCGCGGTGGGCAGCTGGGCGAGGTCGACCCGAAGAAGGCGTGCAAGAACTTCGTGAAGGCGATCGGGAAGGGCCTGCGCAAAGTGATGTCGAAGATGGGCATCTCGACGTACATGTCCTATACCGGCTCGCAGATCTTCGAGGCCGTGGGGCTGTCCAGGGCGCTGGTGGACAAGTATTTCGCCGGCACGACTTCGAACGTGGAAGGGATCGGCGTGTTCGAGGTGGCGGAAGAGGCGATCCGCGTACACCAGGCCGCTTTCAGCGACGACCCGGTGCTGGACGGCGCCTTGGATGCGGGCGGCGAGTACGCGTTTCGCGTGCGCGGGGAAGAGCACATGTGGACGCCGGACGCCATCGCGAAGTTGCAGCACTCCACTCGCAACAACAGCTACGCAACTTACAAGGAGTATGCGCAGATCATCAACGACCAGTCCCAGCGTCACATGACGCTGCGCGGGCTGTTCGAGTTCCGGTTCGGTGGCTGTACGCCGGTGCCTCTAGAGGAGGTCGAGCCGGCGAAGGACATCGTCAAGCGCTTTTCCACCGGCGCCATGTCGCTGGGCTCGATCTCGACCGAGGCGCACACCAACCTCGCTATCGCGATGAATCGCATCGGGGGCAAGTCGAACACCGGCGAGGGCGGTGAGGATCGGCGCCGCTACGCGCCTGTGAAAGCGGGCGAGACACTGGCCTCGCGTCTGGGGCGCGACCGCATCGAGCGCGACATCGAGCTGAAGGAAGGCGATTCGCTCAAGTCGAAGATCAAACAGGTTGCTTCGGGCCGCTTCGGCGTGACCGCCGAATACCTGGCCTCCGCGGAGCAGCTCCAGATCAAGATCGCCCAAGGCGCCAAGCCCGGCGAGGGCGGTCAGCTTCCCGGGCGCAAGGTGTCCGAGTACATCGCCGAGCTGCGCTATTCGACGCCGGGCGTGGAACTGATCTCGCCGCCGCCGCACCACGACATCTACTCGATCGAGGACATTGCGCAGCTCATCCACGACCTGAAGAACGCCAACCCGCAGGCTTCGGTCAGCGTGAAGCTGGTGTCCGAGGTCGGCGTGGGCACGGTCGCTGCCGGTGTGTCGAAGGCCAAGTCCGACCACGTCACGATCGCCGGCCACGATGGAGGCACAGGCGCGAGCCCATGGTCATCGATCAAGCATGCCGGGACGCCATGGGAGCTGGGGCTGGCCGAGACGCAGCAGACGCTGGTGCTGAACCGGTTGCGCGGACGCATCGCGGTCCAGGTGGATGGTCAGATGAAGACGGGGCGCGACGTGGTGATCGGCGCGATGCTCGGAGCAGACGAGTTCGGTTTCGCCACCGCTCCGCTGGTCGCGAGCGGCTGCATCATGATGCGCAAGTGCCACCTCAACACCTGTCCGGTGGGCGTGGCGACTCAGGACCCGGTGCTGCGCAAGAGATTCCGGGGCCAGCCCGAGCACGTGATCAATTACTTTTTCTTCGTCGCCGAAGAGGCGCGGGAGCTGATGGCCAAGCTCGGCGTACGCAAGTTCAACGACCTCATCGGCCGCAGCGACCTGCTCGACATGAAGAAAGGCGTCGAGCACTGGAAGGCGAGAGGGCTGGACTACTCCCGCATCTTCTACCAGCCGCAAGTCGGACCCGAGGTCGCGCGCTTCAGCTGCGAGCGACAGGAACACGGTCTGGACAAGGCGCTGGACCATCGGCTGATCGAGCTGGCGCTGCCCGCGATCGAGCACAGGCAGAAGGTCTCAATCGACATCCCGATCCGCAACATCAACCGCACGGTGGGCACCATGCTGTCCGGCGAGATCGCCAAGCGCTACGGCCATGAGGGTCTGCCGGACGACACCATCCACATTCGCCTGGCTGGTTCGGCGGGGCAAAGCTTCGGCGCGTTTCTCGCCAAGGGCATCACGCTGGACCTGATTGGCGAGACCAACGACTACTGCGCCAAGGGCCTGTCGGGCGGCCGCATCTGCGTGCAGCCGAGCCCGAAGTTCCGCGGCGAGCCCACCGAGAACATCATCACCGGCAACGTCGTTCTGTACGGCGCGATCAGCGGCGAGGCTTATTTCCGCGGCGTTGCCGGCGAGCGCTTCGCCGTGCGTAACTCCGGCGCCCAGGCGGTGGCCGAAGGCGTGGGCGATCACGGCTGCGAATACATGACCGGGGGAACCGTGGCGGTGCTGGGTGCGGCCGGCCGCAATTTCGGCGCGGGGATGTCGGGCGGCATCGCCTACGTGCTGGATGTCGACGGACAATTCGCCAAGAAGTGCAACAGCGCCATGGTCGAGCTGCTGCCGGTCTATGCCGAAGCCGAGCAGGAAGGCAAGCTCGCTCGCGAGCTATGGCACCTGGGCCAGGCCGACGAGACCCTGCTGCGGCGGCTGATCGAAAAGCACGCGCACTACACGGGCAGTCAGCGCGCACGCCGGATCCTGGACGACTGGGCCGGCTACCGCGCCAAGTTCGTGAAGGTGTTCCCAAACGAATACAGGCGTGCGCTGAGCGAGCTGGCGGCCAAGCAACGCAAGCTGGCAGCATAGAGGCTGATCTCACCACAGAGGCACAGAGACACAGAGAAGGACGTCTGTGTTTGGTGTCCTCTGTGTCTCTGTGGTTGATGAGGTGCTCAATAGATGGGGAAGGTGACGGGATTTCTCGAATATCAGCGGCTGGCCGAAGCAAGCGAGCCGAAGGAGGAGCGCGTCAAGCACTGGCACGAGTTCGTCCATCATCTGAGCGACGACGAGGCGAAGATTCAGGGCGCGCGCTGCATGGATTGCGGCATTCCGTTCTGCCTGAGCGGCTGCCCGGTCAACAACATCATCCCGGACTGGAACGACCTGGTCTACAAACAGAACTGGCAGCAGGCGCTGGCGACGCTGCATTCGACCAACAATTTTCCCGAGTTCACCGGCCGCGTTTGCCCCGCGCCCTGCGAGGAGGCCTGCACTCTGAACATCAACAACGACCCGGTGGGGATCAAGTCCATCGAGCACGCCATCATCGACAAGGGCTGGGAGATGGGCTGGGTCGCGCCGCATCCGCCGCAGGAAAAAACCGGCAAGCGCGTGGCCGTGGTGGGTTCGGGGCCTGCGGGGCTGGCCTGCGCCCAACAGCTGGCCCGCGCCGGGCACGGGGTGGTCGTGTTCGAGAAGAACGATCGCATCGGCGGACTGCTGCGGTATGGCATTCCCGACTTCAAGATGGAGAAGTGGCTCATCGATCGCCGCGTCGAGCAGATGCAGCAGGAGGGCGTCGAGTTCCGCACCAGCGTCTGCATCGGCGACCCCCAATCTCTACCCGCTGGCGTCACCAACCTTGCCGCCAAATTCATCCCGGCCCGGCAACTCGTGACGGAGTTCGACGCCGTTGTGGTGTCCGGTGGCGCCGAGCATCCGCGCGACCTGCCCATCCCCGGGCGCGACCTCGAAGGCATCCATTTCGCCATGGAGTTCCTGCCGCTCCAGAATCGGCGCGTGGCCGGCGACGATGGCATCCCCGACCTGTTTGCCACCGGCAAGCACGTCGTGGTCATCGGCGGGGGTGACACCGGTTCGGACTGCGTCGGCACCTCCAATCGGCACGGGGCTGAGTCGGTCAGCCAGTTCGAACTGCTGCCGCAGCCACCGGACGTCAAGAACAACCCGGTCTGGCCCTATTGGCCAGCGAAGCTGCGGACCTCCTCCTCGCACGAGGAAGGTGCGCGTCGCGACTGGGCCGTCAGCACGAAGAGGTTCGAGGGCGAGAGCGGCAAGGTGAAAGCACTGGTGGCGTGCCGCGTCGAGTGGAAAAAAGATCCGGCCAGCGGTCAGATGAAGATGCAGGAGGTCGCCCGCTCGGAGTTTAGGATGCCAGCCGACCTCGTGCTGCTCGCCATGGGGTTCTTGAGCCCCGTACACACGGGGCTGCTGGACGAGCTGGGCGTGGAGTACGACCCGCGCGGTAACGCCAAGGCCGCCACCGACGGGCAGGGCTGCTACCAGACTTCCCAGTCGAAGGTATTCGCGGCCGGCGACATGCGGCGTGGCCAGTCGCTGGTGGTGTGGGCCATCCGCGAAGGGCGTCAGTGCGCGCGTGCAGTCGACGAATATCTGACGGGGTCCTCTGAGCTACCGCGCTAGGTTTGAACCACAAAGGCACAGAGACACAGAGAACTTCGAATCCGGAACTGAACCGCCGAGGACGCCGCGCGTGGGCAAGCGACCCCCGTTTGGAACCTGTGGTGCCCAGCCGCGCTCGTTGTGAAAGGATCGTGATGTTCTCTGTGCCTCTGTGTCTGCGTGGTTAGAATGGCGCGTCCGAAAAACGACAACCTGCTGCGCGCGTTGCTGCGCGAGCCCACGCCCTACACGCCGATCTGGATCATGCGCCAGGCCGGCCGGTACCTGCCGGAGTACAACCAGACCCGAGCACGCGCGGGCGATTTCCTGGCGTTGTGCAGGAATCCCGATCTCGCCACCGAGGTCACGCTGCAGCCGCTCGCGCGCTTCGCTCTGGATGCGGCGATCCTGTTCTCCGACATCCTCACCGTGCCCGACGCGATGGGCCTGGGGTTGTACTTCGCCGAGGGTGAAGGTCCACGTTTCGAGCGCCCGCTGCGCGAGGAGTGGGAGGTGCGCGATCTCACCGTGCCCGACCCGCACGACCGGCTGCGCTATGTCTTGGATGCATGCACGCAGATCCGTCGCGCGCTCAACGACGAGGTGCCGCTGATCGGTTTTTCCGGCAGCCCGTTCACGCTGGCTTGCTACATGATCGAAGGACGCGGGAGCCAGGACTTCGCCGAGGTCAAGCGCATGCTCTACGGCCGGCCCGATCTCCTGCACCGGATTCTCGACGTGAATGCCCAGGCGGTGGCGGCCTATCTCAATGCCCAGATCGAGAGCGGGGTACAGGCCGTGATGCTGTTCGACACCTGGGGCGGCGCATTGTCTCACGCGGCGTTTCACGAGTTCTCGCTGCCCTACCTGCGCGCGGTGCTGGGAGAACTACGGCGCAGCCACGATGGTCAGATCGTTCCGCGGACCGTATTCACCAAGGGCGGAGGGCTGTGGCTGGAACGCCTAGCCGACAGTGGAGCCGACTGCGTGGGCGTGGACTGGGCGGTAGACCTGGGTGCCGCGCGCAGCCGCATCGGCCAGAAGGTCGCGCTGCAGGGCAATCTCGATCCGGCCGTCCTGTTCGCGCCACCCGAGGTGGTACGCATCGAAGCGGCCAAGATCCTCGCCTCGTATGGCACCGGCGCGGGCCATGTCTTCAACCTGGGCCACGGGGTGTCGGCGTCGACGCCGCCGGAGAACGTCGCCGTGCTGGTGGACGCCGTGCACGAGCTGAGCCGGCCGTACCACCAAGGCTGAGCGGCCCGCGTCGCCCGAGGCAGCGATGCAGCTGGTGCGGGTCGCACTCGACGTACCCCTGCCCACGCTGTTCGACTACCGCCTGGAGCATGCCACGCGCGAGCTGATCGGTGCTCGCGTGCTGGTACCCTTCGGGCGCGGCCAACGCGCCGGCCTCATCCTCGAGGTTGGCGGTGCGCCTCAGGTGCCGCCGGAGCGAATCAAACGGGTGACGCAAGTCTTCACCGGTGAGCCCCGGCTGGCCCCGGACCTTCTGGACCTGATGCGCTTTGCCAGCCGTTATTACCATTACCCCATCGGCCAGGTCGTGATGGGCACGCTGCCGCAGGCGCTGCGGCGCGCTCGTGCATCGCCTGACCCCGAGGCGCGCGTCGCGCTCACACCGGCGGCGCTGGCCGCCGACTGGTCTGCGCTTCCCCCGCGGGCCGTGGCCAGGCGCCGCGTGCTCGAGCATTTGCGCGCTCAGGGTCCATGCGCGCCGGTGCTGTTGCGCTCACTTGCCTCGACCGCGTCGCGCGCCCTCAAAGATTTGATGGCGCAAGGCTGGGTGGCGCCTCGGGTGGAGTTGCCGCGCGACACGACGCAGGGCGCGGTCCATTCCGCGCGCTCCGATCTGGAGCTCACCGTCGACCAAGACAAAGCGCTGCGCGCGATCGAGGCGACGCTGGGCCGGTTCGCCGCCTGGGTGCTGCTGGGGGTGACCGGTAGCGGCAAGACCGAGGTGTACCTGCGGTTGATCGAGCGCGTGCTGGCTCGCGGCGGGCAAGCGCTGCTGCTGGTGCCGGAGATCAACCTGACGCCTCAGCTCGAAGCGCGGCTTGGCGCGCGATTCCCGGGCGCCGTGCTGGCGGGACTGCACAGCGGCGTGCCGGAGGCCGAACGCTTGCGCCGCTGGCGGGCCGCCGAGTCGGCACACGCGAGCATCCTCGTCGGCACTCGGCTCGCCGTATTCACGCCGCTGCCGCAACTGGGCCTGATCGTGGTGGACGAGGAGCACGACGCTTCGTTCAAACAGCAGGAAGGCCTGCGCTACTCGGCCCGCGATCTCGCAGTGCTGCGAGCGAAGCATCGCCAGGTGCCCGTGGTGCTGGGTTCCGCGACGCCGTCTCTGGAGACCTACGCGAGCGCGTTGGCCGGCCGCTATCGGCTCGCGCAACTGCCGAGCCGGGCCCACTCGCAGCTGCCCTCGATCCGCTGCGTGGACACGCGCGCGCAGCGGCTGCGCGAGGGCCTGTCCTCTGAGCTGATCGACGCCCTGACCCGGCGCCTGGCCTCCCGCGAGCAAAGCCTCGTCTTCGTCAACCGTCGCGGCTACGCTCCGGCGCTGGTGTGCTTGGCTTGCGGCTGGAGCGCACCGTGCCCGCGCTGCTCCGCGCGTCTGGTGCTTCATCTGAGCGAGACATGCCTGCGCTGCCATTACTGCGGGCACGAGGAGCGCGTCATCGGCGCCTGTCCGAGCTGCGGAAACCTGGATCTGACGGCGGCGGGTCACGGCACCCAGCGTATCGAGCACGCGCTGGGGCAGCTGTTCCCGGCCGCGCGCGTGCTGCGCATCGACCGGGACAGCGCGCGCAAACGGCTGGCGTTCGAGCGCATGCAGCAGCGCATCCAGGACCATGACGTCGACATTCTGGTTGGCACTCAAATGCTGGCCAAAGGCCACGACTTCCCGCGCTTGACGCTGGTCGGCGTCGTCAATGCGGACAGCGCGCTGTATAGCACGGACTTCCGCGCGGCCGAGAGGCTGTTCGCCCAGCTCACTCAGGTCGCGGGCCGCGCCGGGCGGCGCGACGCGTCCGGCGAGGTGCTGATCCAGACCGAGTTCCCGGATCATCCGCTCTACCAGGCCGTGCAGCGCCAGGACTATGCGGCATTCGCCCAGCTCGCCTTGGCGGAGCGGCGCGAAGCCACTGTCCCGCCTTATGCGCACCAGGTCCTGCTGCGCGCGGAGGCGCCGGCGCGAGAGGCGGTGGACCACTTTCTCGGCCGCGCGGCGCGGGCCGGCAGGCGCCTGAGCTTCCGTGTGGAGATCTACGAGCCCGTGCCCGCATCCGTGGCGCGGGTAGCGGGCCGGGAGCGCGGGCACCTGCTGGTGCAGAGCGGATCGCGCAACGAACTGCAACGCTTCGTCGATGCTTGGGCGCCGTGCCTGTCCACTCGCGAGGCCCGCCGCGTCCGCTGGGCGCTGGACGTCGATCCGCTGGACTTTTGAGAAGTTTGACCGACGGCGGGTGTCCCGCTCCGTGAAAGGCCCGAACGGCGGGGCGCGGGTGTCTGCTTCGAAGGCTTCTGAGCGTCCCCAAGTCGGTATAATTCGCGCTCCTCAACGAACCGCCCGCGATGACTGCCGCTCCCCTCACCGATGCCAGAAGCCACTTAGCGCAGCTGCTCGCGGACGCTGTTGAAACGGTGATCCCCGCGCAGCGCGGGGCGGCAATCGTCCTGGAGCGGCCCAAGCAGGCCGGGCATGGCGACTACGCCAGCAACCTGGCGCTGCAACTGGCCAAGCAGCTCAAGCGCAGCCCGCGCGACATCGCCCAGGCGCTGGTGGGTGCGCTGCCCCCTTCCCCCTTGGTCGCGAAGGCCGAGGTTGCGGGCGCCGGCTTCATCAATCTGTTCCTGACCCCGGCAGCGAAGCGGCGCGTGGCGCAAGACATCCTGGCCCAAGGCGAGCGTTACGGGCGGATCGACTTCGGCCAAGGCAAGAAGGTGCAGGCGGAGTTCGTTTCGGCCAACCCGACCGGTCCGTTGCATGTGGGACACGGCCGCGGCGCAGCCTTCGGCGCGAGCCTGGCCAACGTCCTGGAGGCGGCTGGGTTCACCGTGGAGCGTGAATACTACGTGAACGACGCGGGCCGCCAGATGGACATCCTGGCGCTGTCCACCTGGCTGCGTTATCTGGAGCTCAATGGTTTGAGCGTCCCGTTCCCGCCCAACGCCTACCAGGGCGAGTATGTGCGCAGCATGGCGCAGTCCATCGCACAGGCGCACGGGCGCCGCTACGTGCATGCCCCGGCGGCCTTGCTCGAGGGCGTCACGCCGGCCGACCAGGACGTGGAAGCGCACCTCGATGGTTTGATCGCCAACGCCAAGAAGGTGCTGGCTCAGGACTACGCCTACATCCACGACTTCGTGCTCACCGAGCAGCTGGGCGACTGCCGCAACGACCTGCTCGAGTTCGGCGTCACGTTCGATCACTGGTTCTCGGAGAGGTCACTGTACGACAGCGGGCAGGTGGAGCGCACGCTGGAGAAGCTGCAGCAAGCCGGGCACCTGTACGTGCAGGACGGCGCCAGGTGGTTCCGCAGCTCGGCGTTCGGGGACGAGAAGGACCGCGTCGTGCAGCGGGAGAACGGCCAGTACACTTACTTCGCCGCCGACATCGCCCATCACCTGAACAAGTTCGAGCGCGGGTTCGAGCTCGCGATCGACGTCTGGGGCGCCGACCACCACGGCTACGTGCCGCGCGTAAAGGGTGCGCTGCAGGCTCTGGGGCTCAACCCGGAGCTGCTGACCGTCGCGCTGGTGCAGTTCGCCGTGCTGTACCGTGACGGCAAGAAAGTGTCCATGTCGACGCGGGGAGGTGATTTCGTCACGCTGCGCGAGCTGCGCAACGAGGTGGGGAACGACGCCGCGCGCTTCTTCTACGTGCTGCGCAAGAGCGATCAGCACCTGGACTTCGACCTGGACTTGGCCAAGTCGCAGAGCAGCGACAACCCGGTGTACTACGTGCAATACGCGCATGCGCGCATCTGCAGCGTGCTGGAGCAGTGGGGCGGGGAGGAGGCGGGACTGCGCAACGCCGACCTGGAGCCGCTCGAGACCGAGCAGGAGCTGCAGCTCCTGGGCCTGCTCATGGACTACCCGGCAGTCATCGAGGACGCGGCCCGCGATTTGGCGCCGCACCTCGTGGCGTTCTATCTCAAAGACCTGGCTGCCGCCTTCCACAGCTACTACAATTCCACCCATTTCCTGGTGGACGACGAGCGCCTGAAGCTGGCGCGCCTGTCGCTGGTCCTGGCGGTGCGTCGGGTCCTCGCCAGCGGCCTCGGGCTCCTCGGCGTGAGCGCGCCGGCGAAGATGTGAGCAGAGCGCTGAACCCCAACACGCCTCACACCCCTTTAGCGGATGAGCCGAGACTACCAAGGCGATCGCAAACGCTCGAACGGCCGGACCAGCCACCCGCTGGTCACGGGAGTCTTCATCGGCGTGTTGGTGGGGCTGTGCCTGGCCCTGGCTGTGGCCTTGTACCTGAACAAGACCCCCAGCCCGTTCGTGAACCGGGATAAGCCGGCCGAGCCGGACAAGACCGCGCCACAGGCCGGCAAGACGGTGCCGAAGTACGAACCGGTCAAGCCGGAGGCGGAGAAAGCGCCCGCCCCGAGCGCGGCGGGGTCGACGTCGGGCAAGGCCGCGGAACCGAAGACGCGTTTGGATTTCTATACGATCCTGCCCGGCAAGGAAGAGGTAGTGCCGGACAAGGACGTGAGCCGCGCCGCGCCCGCGGGGGGCACCGCGCGCGTGGTGTACTACCTGCAGGCTGGCGCGTTCCAGAACGCGGCCGATGCGGACAACCTGAAGGCGCGCCTGGCGCTGGCCGGGCTCGAGGCCCAGATTCAGACGGCCACTCTGCCGGACAAGAGCGTCTGGCACCGGGTTCGCATGGGGCCGTTCAGCAATGCGCAGGACCTGGACAAGGCGCGCGCTGCGCTCAGGGAAAACAAGATCGAAAACGCCGTGATCAAGGTGAGCGAACCGCTCGCGAAGCGTTGACCCGCATGGAGAGCCGATGAGATTTCTGAACCTGTCGCAACTTCTCGCCACGCTCGTGCTGGGGCTGGCACTGGTGCCGGCGTCCCGGGCCCAGCAGCCCGTCGAAGGCAAGGACTACAAGCTCATCGTTCCCGCGCAGAGCCCGGACACAGGGAGCAAGATCGAGGTGATCGAGTTTTTCTCCTATGCTTGTCCGCACTGCGGCGAGTTCGAACCGGATCTGGAAGGCTGGCTCAAGCACAAGCCCAAGGACGTCGAGTACCGGATGGTGCCGATGGTGTTCCGCGATGCCTGGAAAGCGCCGGCCAAGCTGTACTACACGCTGGAGGCGATGGGCCTGGTGGACAGGTACCACATGAAAGTGTACGACGCCATCCACAAGGAGAAGAACGAGTTGTTCACCGACCAGGCGGTCAAGGAGTGGGCCAAGAGTGTCGGTATCGACTCGACCAAGTTCAACGAGGTGTACGACTCCTTCGGCATCGACGCCAAACTGCAGCGGGCGGCGACGATCGGCAAGGCGTACGGCGTGCAGTTTACGCCCGCCATGGCCGTCAACGGCCAGTTCTATACCGGTCCGTCCATGGTCACCAACCCGCAGGGCGGACTGGATTACCCTCGCTTCTTCAGCGTCCTGGACCAGCTGATCGACATGGCGCGCGGCAAACCTCCCGCCAAGAAGAAGAAGGGCTGACCGAACGCGGGGCCCACCGCCCCCGCCTTGAGAGATGCATCTCGCTTCTTACCGCCGGTTGGTCTGCCTGGCCGCGGCATTGCTCCTTCCCCTGGCGGTCCACGGCTCCGAGCTCATGGAGGACGTGGACTATCGCGTCATCCCCAAGCAGCGGCTGTCCGACACCGAACGCATCGAAGTGGTGTACTTCTTCTACTACGGCTGCACGTGGTGCTACCAGTTCGAGCCGTACATCGCCGATTGGCTGAAGAACAAGCCCACGGATGTCAGCTTCCGGCGCGTCCCGGCGCTGCGCAACAGCAAGTGGATCACGCTGACTCGAGCCTTTTATACCTACGAGGCGCTGGACCTGCTCCCGCGCTTGCACGCGAAGACCTTTCAAGCCTTCCATCATGACGAGGTCAACCTGCAAAGCGAGAGCACTCTGTTCGACTGGGTGGAAAAGCAGGGCGTGGAGCGCAAGCGCTTCGAAGAGGTGTTCCAGTCCGACGCCATCGCGACGCGCACCTCGAACTCGCGCACGCTCACCAACGCGTTCGAGGTAGAGAGCACGCCGAGCGTGGTGGTGGATGGCCGCTATCTCACCAGCAGCGGCATGACCGGCGGTGTTGGCGAGCTCATGACCACAGTGGAGGAGCTGATCAAGATGGTGCGCGAGGAGCGACGCGGCGCGAAGTGACCGCGCGTGTGGTGATCACCGGCGCCTCGAGCGGCATCGGCCGGGCACTGGCTGCCGAGTATGCGCGCGCTGGGGCTACGCTGGGGTTGATCGCCCGGCGCGCCGGAATGCTGCGACAGCTGGCCACGGACTTGAAGGTGCAGACCGCGCTCTATCCCCTCGACGTGCGCGACGCCGCGGGGTTGGCGCAGGCAGCCGAGGATTTCCGCGCCCGGTTCGGCGGCCCCGACGTTGTCATCGCCAGCGCCGGGGTCAGTGCTGGAACGTCGACCGAGCGCAGCGAAGATCGCGCCGTGTTCCAGGAGATCCTCGACGTCAACGTCATGGGCCTGGTGAACACCTTCGCGCCGTTTCTGCCCGCGATGCGCGCTGCCGGCAGCGGCACGCTCGTTGGCATTGCCAGCGTGGCGGGATTCGCTGGGATTCCCGGGTCGGGCGCCTACTCCGCCTCCAAGGCTGCCGCCATCGCCTACCTCGAGAGCCTGCGCGTGGAGCTGCGCGGCAGCGGCGTTTCCGTGGTGACGATCAGCCCCGGCTACATCGCCACGCCCATGACGCAGAACAACCCCTATCCCATGCCTTTCATCCTCCCTGCGGACGTGGCGGCGAGGCGCATGGTCAAGGCCATCGCGCGCCGCAGGCGGCACGTCGTGATCCCCTGGCAGATGGCGATGGTGGGCCGAATACTGAAAATCCTGCCGCGCGCGCTGTACGACCGGATGTTTGCGGCTGCGCCGAGAAAACCCCGGCGCGAGCGCTAACCGGCAAGCGGGATATTGAGAACCGTCTCCAGCTGCCGCAGCGCCCGCTCGGGCGAGTCGACCTTGATGGTCGTCATCCCCAGCGCGCGGGCCGGCTTCAGGTTGATGCCGAGATCGTCGAGGTAAACCGCCTGGCGCGGTTCGATCTCGAGGCGCTCGAGCGCGAGCCGATAAAAACGCGGTTCGGGCTTGCGCGCGCCGACCAGGCTCGATTCGATCACCAGGTCGAACAGACCCAGGATGTGCGCCGCCTCCTGCGCGCGGGCCTCCGCTGTAGGCAAGCCGCGGCCGCCGCCGCTCCTGACGTTGTTGGTGAGGCAGGCGTTGACGAAGTGCCGCTTGCAGCGGCGCAGCGCCTCCACCATCTGCGGCCGCACCTCGCCGTAGAGCAGCGCGATCACCCCCTCGCCGCGTACCCCGTGGCCCAATGCCGAGGACTCCAGTTCGAACGCATCGCCAAACTCGGCCAGGGTGAGCTCGCCGCGCTCGAAGCGCGCCCACGCGTTGGTATCGGCTTCGATGCTGTTGACCTGGCGCAGAAAATCCCGGGGCAGCCCGCGGCTGCGCTCGAACGCGGCGAACGCCTTGAACGGGCTTTCGGTGAACACGCCGCCGAAGTCCCACAGCACCGCCCGAATCGTCGGGTTCGGGCCGATGGCATCGCTCACTGCTTGTTCTTCTTCTTGTACTCGTCGACCGCGCGGCGCAGGTCCTTGTATTCCTCGCACGGAGTCGGCGTGCACAGCTTCTGAAGCTCGGCCAGGTGCTGCTCGGCTTTGGTCACGTCGCCCGCGATCAAGTAGGCCTCGCCGATGTACTCGTGCGCCGCCTTGAGGCGCGGGTTGAGCTTGAGGGCCTTGTTGTATGCGGCGAAGGCCGCGTCGAGGTTGCCCTGTTTGCGCTGAGCGAAGCCCAGCCAGTTCTGGACCTCGGCGTTGTCCGGCTCGGCCGCAGCGGCTTTCGTGAGCAGCTCGACGCTGCGCTTCCAGTCCTTCGCCTCGATCGCTTTTTTGCCTGCGACGGCGTCGGCGTTCGGGCTCTGGGCCGGTTCGTCGTCGCCCATGTTGGCGGTCGCGTGAAGCGGTACGGCGAGGGTAAGAGCGAGGCACACAACGCCGATGACAACTCTCCAAATCTTCATCTGCTCCTCCATAGGGGTGAGCCCGACATGGGTCTCACGGTTAGTGGACCCCCGGCCCGAAAGGTTGCCTGCTTCGAGCGGCCGTCGATTCGCGCGCCCCGCTTGTCTGCGGGTCAGCGCTTGATCTCGATCTCGACGAACACGAACGTGAAATCGTTGGCGTTGACCACGTCGTGCTCGACGCCGGCCGAACGCGAATAGGACACCCCGGCCTTCAGCTCTGCGTAGCGCTTGCCGCCCGGCTCCTCCAGCAACAACCGTCCGGTGGTCATGGGCACCACCACGTAGTCGTATTCGTGGCGGTGATAGCCGGTCGCGGCACCGGGCGCGAAGCGCCACTCGGTCACGCGCACCGTGTCGTTGTCGATTTGAAGGGTGGATTCGGCGCGTTGCACGGTCGGTCCCCTGGGCTGCTCTCGGCGCACCCGGCGTCCCGCTGGCGGGTGGCGCGGCCCCTTGGAAAATAGCATTTTACTATCCAAATCCGCTTTGCTTATACTGGCCTTGGCCTAGGCCGGATCCCAAAAACAGACCCTAAAATTCAGAGAAGGAGACTCAAACATGGCGGCAACACTACGCTGCAAACCGCTGCTCGCGGCCGGTGCCATCCTCGGAGCAATGGCTTGTTCATCGGCCCCCACGCTGGCGAAGGACTGGTACCCCTATCCGGTCGAGGAATGGAACCCGCCCTTCGACATGAGCAGCCCGCGCAAGAAGATCGAATACGTTCCCCTGCCAAAGGCCTCGAAGAAATGGTCGATCTGCGTCTCCTTCCCGCACATGAAGGACGCGTACTGGCTCGGGGTGGACTATGGCGTCGTGGAAGAGTCGAAGCGACTCGGCGTGAAGATGCAGCTGGTGGAGGCCGGCGGCTACACCGAGCTGAAGAAGCAGATCTCCCAGATCGAGGATTGCGTTGCCGCCGGCGCCAACGCCGTCGTGATAGGCGCAATCTCCGCCGACGGGCTGAACAACCTCATCTCCGAGATCCGCAAGAAGAACATTCCGGTGATCGACGTGATCAACGGCATCTCCTCCAAGGAGCTGTCGGCGAAGTCGCTGGTGTCCTTCGGCGAGATGGGCGCGAAGGCGGGCGAAGTGCTCGCCAAGGCGCATCCGAAGGGTAGCCCGCCGGTGAAGGTGGCGTGGTTCCCAGGCCCGCCGGGAGCCGGCTGGGTGGAAGCGGGCAACACCGGCTTCCAGGGCGCGATCAAGGGCAGCGCCGTCGAGGTGGTCGAGACCAAGTACGGCGACACCGGCAAGGAAGTGCAGTCCAAGCTGGTCGAAGACACGCTGCAGGCGCATCCCGACATCGGCTATATCGTCGGCACTGCGGTGACGGCGGAGGCGGCGGTGCCGATCTTGAAGTCGCGTGGCCTGGACAAGAAGATCAAGGTCCTGAGCTACTACTACACGCCGGGCGTGCACCAGGGCATCAAGAGCGGCTCCATCATGGCTGCGCCGACCGACTCGCCGGTGATCCAGGGTCGAATCGCCATCGACCAGGCCGTGCGCATCCTGGAAAACAAGGACTACCACAAGCACGTGGGTCCGGCCCTGTTCGTGGTCGATCAGTCGAACTTCAAGTCGTTCAACACCGAGTCGACGCTGGCCCCCCCATCGTTCAAGCCGACGTTCAACGTCGACTGACCGCTGGTCACGGCGGATCCGGAACGGGCACATGCGCCCGTCCCGGATCTTGCATTGCTCATGAGCCACGGCACAGGCAACCAAACCGGGATCCCGCCGCCGGGCGACACTGCGCGGCAGGCGCCGCCGCTCGTCGCGTGCCGCCGCATCGTCAAGGAATATCCGGGCGTCACGGCGCTCGACGGCGTCGATTTCCAGCTGCTCGCCGGCGAGGTCCATGTGCTGTTCGGAGAAAACGGCGCCGGCAAATCCACGTTGATCTCGCTGCTGGCCGGAGCCCAGGCGCCCACGTCCGGCGAGATCCTGGTGCGCGGGCAACCGGTTCAGCTCGACTCCGTGCACCGGGCGCGCGGGCTTGGTATCAGCGCTGTCTTCCAGGACTTCTCCCTGGTCCCTCAGCTCACCGTCGAACAGAATCTGCTCCTAGGGGCAGAGCCGCGCCGGCACGGGTTTCTCGACCGGCAGGCCATGCGGCGGGAGGCACAGGCCATCCTCGGCCGCCTGGGCTTTGCCATCCGGCCGGGCGAGATTGTCCAGCACCTGAGCCGCGCCGAGCGGCAGATGGTCGAAATCGCCAAGGCCTTCCGCACCGAACCCTCGGTGCTGGTCCTGGACGAGCCGACGGCTTCCCTCACCGAGCGCGAAACCGAACAGCTGTTTGGGCTCATCCAAAGCGCCACCGCGCGCGGCGTCGGCGTGGTCTACATCACCCATCGTATGAGCGAGATCCGGCGCATCGGCGACCGCGTCACGGTGCTGCGCGACGGGCGCGTCGTCGCCACGGTGGACGGCAAGAGCACCTCGGAGGAGCGGCTGGTGGAGCTCATGACCGGACGCGTCATCCAGGACATCTATCCGGCCATCGCGCATCGGCCCGGGGATGTCGTGCTCAAGACCGAGAGATTGACCTCGCAGTCGGGAAGCGTCGAGAACGCCTCGATCGAAGTGCGCGCGGGAGAGATCGTGGGCATCGCCGGTCTGATCGGTTCGGGCAAGTCCGAGCTGGGCCGGATCTGCTTCGGGCTGGAGCCGGTCGCATCCGGCCGGGTGTGGCTGCACGGCGAGGAGGTCACCGGGTTCACGCCCAGCGCCATGCTGAGCAAGGGTTTCTTCTATCTTCCACCCGACCGCCGAGAGGAGGGGCTGATGCTGATGCGCTCGTGCCGCGAGAACATCGCGCTGCCGTCGCTGCGCGAGGAGCCCATCCGGCGCGGTGCCTTCCTGAACGTCGCCGGCGAGCGCAGCCTGGTGCAGCGCCTGACCGCGCGGATCAACCTGCAACCTGCCAGGCCCGAGCGCGACGTGGGCAGCTTCTCGGGCGGCAATCAGCAGAAGGTGTTGCTGGCCAAGAGCCTGACGCGCCCGGTCAAGCTGTTCGTGTTCGACGAGCCGACCGTGGGCGTGGACGTGGCCACGCGCGTGGCCATCTACCGGTTCATCGGTGAGCTGTGCGGAAACGGCGCCGCGGTCTTGCTGATCTCCTCCGACCTGCCCGAAGTGTTGCATCTGAGCCATCGGTTGTACGTCATGTACGGCGGCCGCATGCAGGCCGAGTTCTCCGGCGCCGACATCACCGAGCAGAACGTGCTCCGACACTTCTTCGAGCGGAAAGCGGCATGAGTTACGGAGCAGGGACCGCCATAGGGCGGAAGAGGGGCCCCAGCTTTGCTGGGGATCTGACCCTGGAGGCGGCCATAGCGGCAGGCGGCCCCGTGCGTCCGGCTCAGGTCGCATCCCCATCTGAGAGATGGGGCCCCTGCTCCACTTCGCCGGCCGCCCCGGCCCTTGGGCCGGGGATGCGACCCAAGCGAATGCCGATACTCGCCGACGCGATTTCCTGGGCGCGTCAAAGGTGATGGAAGAGGCGAGCAGCATGAGTTACGAAGAGGCGAGCGCATGAACCAGCAAGCCCATGCAGAGCGCTCCGCGACCGCGCCGTCTGCGGCTGCCCGAGCGCTCCGGCGGGTGCAGCATCTGTTCGTCAGGCTCGGCGTGCTGCCCTTCCTGCTCGTCCTCGCGCTGGTCGTGTTCACCGCGCTGTCGGGGAATTTCCTGACCAGCGACAATCTGGTGAACGTCGTGCGCCAGTCCGTATACCTCACCATCGTGGCTCTGGGTCAGATGCTGGCGCTTCTGACCGGCGGGTTCGATCTGTCGGTGGGCACCATCGTCGCGTTGACTTCAGTGGTGGGCGCCACAGCCATGGCCGCCGTCTCGACGGCCTCGCCCGACAGCGTCGGGCTCGCGATCGCGCTGGGCTGCCTCGCGGGCATCGCCGCGGGTACGCTGGTGGGCGTGACAAATGGCATCGGGGTCGCGGCGTTCAACGTGTCCCCTTTCATGATGACGTTGGGCATCGCGTCGGTGGGGTTCGGCATCGCGCTGTACATGACCAGCGGCATGCCGGTGTATGGCATGCCAGCTCAGTTCGGTCAGGTGTTCGGCTTCGGGCGGTTCCTGGGCATTCCTGTCCCCGTGTTCGGCGCGGTCATCATCATCGCGCTCACCTGGGTGCTGGTGAATCGAACGGCGCTGGGCCGCTATTTCTATGCAGTCGGCGGCAACATCAAGGCCGCCCATCTGTCGGGGATCAGCACCGGGCGTACGCTGTTTCTCACCTATACGCTGTGCGGGTTTCTGAGCTCTGTGTGCGGCATGCTGCTGACCGCACGGCTGGAGACGGGCGAAGCCAACATCGGCCATTCCTTGCCGCTCGAGTCCATCGCGGCCTGCGTGATCGGCGGCGTCAGTTTGCGCGGCGGCGTGGGGCGGGTGGGCAACGTCGTGCTCGGCGCGCTTTTCATCGGGCTGGTTCAGAATGGCATGAACCTGGCCCGCATCGAGTCGTATCTGCAGACCGTTGTGCTGGGGGTCCTGCTGATCTTGGCGGTGATCGCGGACCAGCTCCGCCTGCGGATGATGGCATCCATGCGCGACTAGCGGGGACAGTCAACAGGAGAGACGAACATGGCGATCGAAATCAACTGCGACATGGGAGAGGCGTTCGGCCTGTACAAGTGCGGCGACGACGAAGGGATCATGCCCTACATCACCATGGCCAACGTCGCCTGCGGATTTCACGCGTCGGATCCGGTGGTGATGCGCAAGACCGTGCGTCTCGCCAAGCGGCACGCAGTGCGGGTGGGCGCCCATCCCTCGTATCCGGACCTGCAGGGGTTCGGCCGGCGTGAGATCAAGATGAGCCGCGACGAGCTGTCCGCTTTCCTCATCTATCAGGTGGGGGCGCTCAAGGCCTTCCTCGATGTGGAAGGCATGAAGCTGAATCACATCAAGCCGCACGGCGCCCTGTACGGGGCTGCGGCGCGCGACGAACAGGTCGCCCACGCAGTGTGCGACGCGGCCGAGGTCTTCGGTGTGCCGCTGCTCGGCATGGCGGGCACCAAGCACGAAGAGGTCTACACCAAGCGCGGGCTGGCCTTCCAGCCCGAATACTATACCGACCTCGACTACGGCGACGACGGCTCGCTCATCATCACGCGCGAGCACGAGTCGAAGGACGCCAAAGACGCAGCCAGGCGCGCGGTGCGGGCTCTGCAGGAAGGCAAAGCGACCTCGATCACCGGTAAGGACATCCCGATGCGGGCAGAGTGCATCTGCGTGCACTCGGACACGCCGGGCGCCGTGGAGCTGGCAAAAGCGGTGCGCGAAGCTTTGGCCCCATTTCTGGGCAAGAGTGTCGCGCGTGCGGCCGCCGCTGCGCACTGACAGCGAGCGTCGAACGGGGAGCAGATGCGGTGCCAGCGATCCTCTACAGCGGACCGACCAGCCCGTTCGCGCGGCTGACGCGCGTGGTAGCCCTCGAGCTCGACATCCCGGTGGAGGAGCGCGTGATCGACGTCTACACCGCGGAGTTTCTCGACGCGCTCAACCCATTGCGGCAGATTCCGACGTTGGTCACCGAAGCGGGTGCACCGATCTACGACAGCCGCGTCATCTGCAAGTACTTCGACGCCGTCTCCGGGAGAGCAACCTTGATTCCGGACGAGCAGCGCTGGGAGGTGGAGACGCGCTGGGCGCTGGCCGTGGGCCTGATGGAAGCGGGGTTGCAGCGCCGGATGGAGATCGTGCGGCCCACGGCCGAACGCAGAGCAGCGACGCTCGCCAAGCTGGAGATCCGGATCGACCGCGCGCTGGCGCAGCTCGAGCGGGAAGCCGGCGCATTGCGCGCGGGCGGGACGCGCATGGACTGCATCGCGGCCGCAGTCGCGCTCGAATACACCGACTTTCGTTACACGACGCAATGGCGCCAGCGTTGTCCTGAGCTGAAGACCTGGCTCGAAGACTATGCCCGGCGCCCCAGCATGATTCAAACCCGTCCCCAAGATCCGAACTGATCCACGCAGTCCAACAGGAGCGGTCCATGGCCCGTCACGAAGTCCTCTGCCCCCTTCCCGGCACCTTCTACCGAAAGCCCGCTCCGGACGCCGAGCCCTACGTCAAGGAAGGCGACACGGTCAAGCCCGGTGATACGATCGGCCTGGTGGAAGTGATGAAGCAGTTCAGCGAGATCCAGGTCGACGCTGCCGGCAAGGTCGTTCGCTTTCTGGTAGACAACGAGGGCACGGTCGAGCCGGGCCAGCCGCTGGTGATGATCGAGACGGCTTGAGCTCGCGGCCGGTCGTAGTCCTTGCCGCTCCGACACCATGAAACGTCTGCTCGTGGCCAATCGCGGGGAAATCGCGGTGCGCATCATCCGGGGCGCACACGAGCTGGGGCTGGAAGCCGTCGCCGTGCACAGTGAAGCCGACCGCGAAAGTCTCGCAGTGCGGATGGCCGACGTCGTGGTACCCATCGGGCCGCCTCCGGCCGCGAAGAGCTACCTGAACATCGATGCGCTGATCAAAGCGGCGCTGGATTCCGGCGCGGAAGCGGTGCACCCAGGTTACGGGTTTCTGTCGGAGAGCGCGAGCTTCGCGCAAGCGGTGGAGCGGGCCGGCCTGACTTTTGTCGGCCCCACGCCAGAGATGATCCGCATCATGGGCAACAAGTCGCTCGCGCGCGAGACGGCCGCGAAGGCCGGTGTGCCGACGGTCCCGGGCAGCGAAGGCATCGTCGCGACGCTCGACGGCGCGCTGGACGCGGCCGCGGACATCGGCTACCCGGTGATGATCAAGGCTTCGGCCGGCGGAGGCGGGCGCGGCATACGCGTCGCCAACGATCCCCAGGACCTGCGCAAGCAGATCAGCGTGGCTCAGGCCGAAGCGCAAGCGGCGTTCGGCGACAAGAGCGTGTATCTCGAGCGCTTCATCCGCCGGGCGCGCCACGTGGAGGTCCAGATTCTGGGCGACGGCCGCGACGTGGTGCACTGCTACGAGCGGGAGTGCTCGCTGCAGCGCAGGCGGCAGAAGATCCTCGAGGAGGCGCCTTCTCCGGCGTTGTCACAGGCTACGCGCGAGCGCCTGTGCGAATCGGCCGTGCGGTTGGCCAAGTCCGTGGGTTACCGCGGCGCCGGCACGCTCGAGTACCTGCACGACGACGAGTCGGGCGAGTTCTTCTTCATCGAGATGAACACGCGAATCCAAGTGGAGCATCCCGTGACCGAGATGGTCACAGGCATTGACCTGGTGCGCGAGATGATCCGGGTGGCGCAGGGGTACCCGCTGCGTATCAAGCAGAGCGAGATCGAGATCCGCGGCGTCGCGATCGAGTGCCGCATCAACGCCGAGGATCCGGACAGGAACTTCATGCCCAGCCCCGGGCGCGTTTCGGAGGTGAGGCTGCCCGGCGGGCCCGGCGTGCGCATGGACACCATGCTCTACGCGGGGTACACGGTGCCGCCGTACTACGACTCGCTGCTCGGCAAGCTGATCGTGCACGCC
Source organism: Burkholderiales bacterium (assembly GCA_035501675.1). Taxonomy (GTDB): domain Bacteria; phylum Pseudomonadota; class Gammaproteobacteria; order Burkholderiales; family SHXO01; genus SHXO01. The sequence goes on along the minus strand of DATJVW010000210.1, from coordinate 8,034 downwards.
GAGGACCGTCCGGCTGCGATCGCACGCATGCGCCGTGCTCTGAAAGAGCTGCATGTGGAAGGCATTCACACGACGCGCGCGCTGCATCGCAGGCTGATGGACGAGCCGCGCTTCGAGCTGGCCCAGTTCGACACCAATTTCCTGGAAGGCTGGCTCGCGAGGTCAGCCTGACTTTCAACGCGGACCCAGAGGAGCAAGCATGGCCATAGGAACCGCCCGCTACAGCCTAGGCGCCGACGAGCACATCTTCGTCGAGCTTTCGGAGGAGATGTCGCTCGAGGCCTTCTTCAAGGGGATGGCGATCACCACCGCGCTGGATAAGAAGAAGGTGCCGGGCGTGACCGAGATCTGCCCCGCCAACGCGTCCTACCAGGTGAAGTTCGACCCGGACGTGACGCACCCGAACGAGATGATGAAGCTGCTGCAGCAGCTCGAGCGCGACGTCGGCAGCGTCGAGCTGGAGCTGAACACGCGCATCATTGAGATCCCGGTGCTGTACAACGACCCGTGGACGCGCGAGACGCTGATGCGCTTCCGCGAGCGCCATCAGGAGCCCGGCTCCACCGACATCGAGTACGCGACGCGCATCAATCACTTCAAGTCGGTGGATGAGTTCATCGCGGCGCACAGCGGCTCGCCCTGGTTCGTTTCGATGGTGGGCTTCGTGGCCGGCTTGCCGTTCCTGTTCCAGCTGGTGGAGCGCGCCAAGCAGATCGAGGTGCCCAAGTACCTGCGCCCGCGCACCGATACGCCCAAGCTCACCATCGGCCACGGCGGCTGCTTCGGTTGCATCTACTCCGTGCGCGGCGCCGGCGGCTACCAGATGTTCGGCATCACGCCGGCGCCCATCTTCGACCCGGCGCAGGGCCTGCCCTACTTCAAGGAGTTCATGTGCCTGTTCCGCCCCGGCGATATCGTGAAGTTCAAGCCCATCGACCGCGCTGCGTACGACAGCGCCGTCAAGCAAGTGGAGACGGGGACCTTCGGACTTCGCATCCGCTCCGTGGGCTTCGCGATGAAGAAGTTTCTGGCCGACCCCGCCGGCTACAACCATAAGCTCGAGGAGGTCCTGTATGGCAATTAAGGTCCTGAAGCCGGGCCTGGCGACCACCGTGCAGGACGCCGGGCGGGAGGGCTACTACAACGTCGGCATTCCGCTGTCCGGAGCGCTCGACCAGTACTCGTTCCGCGCCGCCAACCTGCTGGTGGGCAACGATGAAAGCGCTGCCGTACTGGAATGCACGCTGATGGGCCCGGAGCTCGAGTTCCAGCGCGACGCGCTGATCGCCGTGACCGGGGCCGAGATGGCGCCCAAGCTCAACGGGACCGCTGCGTCTCGAAACCAGGCCATCGCGGTCAAAGCCGGGACGATCGTGTCGTTCGATTTCATGCGCGCAGGCGCGCGCGCCTATATCGCGGTGGCCGGCGGGATCGACGTGCCGGTGATTCTGGGAAGCCGCTCCACCTATGGGTTGGGCGCGTTCGGCGGATTCCAGGGCCGGAAGTTGCGGGCGGGCGACGTGGTGCCGGTGGGGGCGCCCAAGGGTACGCCGAAGATCGGGAGGCTCGTCCCGGACGCTCTCGCGATGCCCCTACCCAAGGCGCTCGAGCTGCGCGTGGTGCCCGGTCTGTACTTCCATCGCATCACCGAGGAGTCCGCGCAGAGCTTCTTCGAAGACACCTGGACCGTCGCGCTGGAAGCCGATCGCATCGGTTACCGCTACAAGCAAGGGCGGCCGCTCAAGTTCCGCGATCGCAAGCAACCGTTCGGTGCGGGCTCCGATCCCTCCAACATCGTGGACGCCGGTTACCCCTACGGCTCGATCCAGGTGCCCGGAGGGCTGGAGCCGATCATCCTGCATCGGGACGCGGTATCGGGCGGCGGCTACGCGATGATCGGCACGGTCATCAGCGCGGACATGGACCGCATCGCGCAGATGCAGCCGAACAACAAGGCGCGCTTCGTCAAGGTCGATCTCGACGCGGCCTTAGCCGCTCGAGCGGATCGCAATCAACGCCTGCGGCGTCTGCGTGCGGCGCTGGCTTGAGCTGCAACCTTACATGCGGCTTTCGCTACGAGGCAGGGACGGCGGCTCGCTGTGCCGCCGTCCCTGGAAATGCTTTGGATCAGACGTGGCGGATCAGCTCGGCGACTGATACACCGACTTCTCGAACGCGTAGAACAGCGGCAGCGCGGTCTTGTCGGCGAACGGCAGCACCTGCGTCAGGTAAACCCCACCCACGCCCCTGTGGGGGTCGATCCAGAAATAGGTGTTTGCCAATCCCGCCCAGGCCAGGCTGCCTGCCGACCGGCCAGTAGGCGCTCGCTCCTCATTGATCATGAAGCTCAGGCCCCAGTTCTTGGGCATGCCCGGGAAGAACTCCGCGTCGTTCGTCAGCGCCGGCGCTGCCGTCCGCAGCATCCTCACCTTGAGATCTCCCATGGCGTTGCGCGACATGAGGTCCACCGTCTCGGCCTTGAGCACGCGGTTGCCGTTGCCCGTGCCGCGATTGAGGATCATGCGAACGAACGTGAGGTAATCCCCGGCCGTCGAGTACAGGCCGCCGCCGCCCATCTCGAACTCCGGGTCCTGCGGAATCTCGATATCGGTAGGGGCGAACCGCCCGTCCTCGCCGCGCATGTGAATCTTGGACAGGCGCGAGCGCATGTCCGGCGTGATCTTGAACGCGGTGCTGTTCATGCCGAGCGGGTCGAACAGGTTCTGCTGCAGATAAGCGCCGAGGCGCTGACCGCTGACGGCCTCCACCATCTTGCCCGCCCAGTCGAGGTTGATGCCGTATTCCCAGCGCTCGCCCGGGTCGAACAGCAACGGCGTCTTCAAGGCGGCGTTCTTGCAGCTGATGATTCCCGGGATGCCCTTGACCTTTTCGTAACGCCCGAGGTCCACGCTCCACAGGTCGTACGCGAACCCGGCCGTGTGCGTGAGCAGATGCCGCAGCGTGATCGGGCGCTTGGGCGGGCGAGTGACCGGCTCGTCGTTTGCCCAGCCGATCAGCACTTGTGTATCGGACAGCTCGGGCACCCACCGGCTCGCGGGTGTGTTCAGTTCGAGCTTGCCCTGCTCCACCAGCTGCATCGCCGCGGTCCCGGTCAGCGCCTTCGTCATGGACGCGATCCAGACCACGGTATCGATCGTCATTGGGCCGTCTTGACCGAGCACGCGCTGGCCGAATGCCCCCTCGTAGATCGTCCCGTCCCGGTTGGTGGCCGTGGCGATCACGCCCGGTACATCGCCCACTTCGGCAGCGTTTCCCAGCAGCGCATCGGCGTTATCCTTCAGAGGCCCTTCGCCACGGCTTTCGCTATGGACTTCCTGGGCCGCCACGCTCGCGAGAAGCGCTGCCCCGGTCTTCAGAAAGGTTCGACGGTCGGTTTTCATTTGTTCCTCCCTCCTTTGCTTGGGCTCGTCGGCACGATCGCGCGACGCTCAAGATGATAGCGCTGTCGCGCAGCGACCGTATGCTTCTTGCGGGAGCATCGAGGACGACGATCTCGGTCTGATCGGTCGGGTCGAGTTCGTCGAAGACGGACGCGACTTGCGCGCACGCATCTCAAGTCACGCCATGGTGACGACGGTCAGGTCCAGTGCGCGCATGCGCGTGGCCGCATCCATTGCGGCCGGCAGCTCCGCCAGCGCAAAGCGCCGCACCGTTATCGCGTCCAAATTGAGAAGACCCGAAGAGATCATGCGGGCCAGCCGCGCCGGAGCATCCTTCGGATACATGAAGTTGCCGATCACCGTCCAGTCGTTCGCAAGCATCGCTCCCACGCTGATCGAAAGCGGCTGGCTGACGCTGCCCATCAACACCAGGCAGCCTCCGCGGCGCAGCGCTGCGAGCGTGGCCGTGGTCGATGCGGCGCTCTGCGCCCGGCCCACGATATCCAGCGCGAAGCCCGCCGCCCCGTCGCTTGCCTCACGCAGCGCTCGCGTATCGACAGCCGTGTCGCCGGACAGCGCGACGATTCGCACGCGTGGTCCTCCGGCCTTTGCTACACCGTCCAGCGCCGCTCGATCGCGTCCCGCAGCGACCACCAGCGCTGCTCCCATCGCAAGGGCGAGAAGCACGCCCGCGGAACCGAAGTAGCCGCTGGCACCATTAACGATCGCGACATCTCCGGGCCGGAACCCGCCGCGCAGAAACCCTCCGTACGGAACGACGAACTTCCCCATCGCCGCGAGGCGCTCGCCCGGCATGCCGTCTAGCCCAGCCAGAGGCGTGGCGCAGGCAGCGGGCACCGACGCGAAGCCGGCGAACACGCCGTCGGGCCAATCCCTTTGGAGGGCCAGCGGCTCGGGCGGCATATCGTCGAACCGCGACGCGCCCATGGCCGTGAGGCCGATCAGGACTTGAGCGGGACTGGCTACGCGCTCGTCGACAACGTAGTGCGGATTCAGCGAGACTCGATCGCCGGGTTCGAGGTGGTAAACCCCCACGCCGGCGGCCTCGACGATTCCCACCCCGTTGGTTCCAGGAACAAACGGGAAGGCCGGCAGCGCGTATCCCAGCGAGCCGTCGATGACTTGCTTCATGTAGCTGAGCACAGGCGCCGCTTCCATCCGCACCACGACGCCGCCAGGCTTCGGCTGCGGATGGTCGACTTCCTCGAACACGAGCCTGCCTGGCCCGTGGAGCCGCCAAGCTTTCATATCGGCCTCCCTTCGCGTCGCTGGACTCGCCTAACCGGACAGCGCACGAACAAAAGCTTCGGGGTGTTCCGGCGTGATCAACCACGGCCGCTGGTCGACCCGCTCGATCCAGACGAAGCCATCGGTGCGCGAGACGTACATCTGCACGATTCCCCGCCGCGCGGTCCACAACCAGCCGAACCCACCCCAGAGCCCACCGGCGCCGACGCGCATTCCCCAGCCAATCTCCCGCCGAAGGTCTCGTTTGTCGACGAGGCGCACACCGGAGATCTCCTCGCGCCGCATTCGCCGCCGTTTCAGCGGCCAGATCACCTCCAGGGCTTCCGGGTGGACGATGAAGAGCGTCGGCCGGAACCGAAGCCACACCCAGACGTAGAGGGCGACGAGCAGCACTCCGGGAAGCGAGAACCGGATGTCGCCGATGATGGCCCTGCCGAGAAATGCAACGGGCAGCGCCAACAGGACGAGGGTGAGGATCAGGATCCCCCAGGACATTGGCGCCAGTCGAAACGTGCGCACCGGGCGCCTCTACGTCGAGCGACGCACTCGTGTAGCAGACGCGGCGACGGCCGATTCAGCTATCGCCACCCTGTAACCTTCGGTCATAAGCCCAATGACCCGCTGCGGGTCCATTGTCTGCAACACACACCTCGCGCCGTGCTATTTGACGTGTTTCACCAATTGCCTCGGCCCCACCTCCGCACCGTACACATTGCCTTTCGCATCCACCGCTACGCCCTCCGCCGCGCTGGTCCCCTCCATTTCGCGCGGATCAGGAATGCGATACAGGACCTTGCCATCTTCGAGGCTTCCAATCCGGATTCCCCTCTTCCAGCCCGGGTGGGATGCGAATGGGGACCCGTTGGATTCGGAGTCGGCCACATAGATCATGTCGTCGCGTATATAGACGCCGCTGGGTCGGCTGAACTGTTTCCACTCCGCGATAAATCCGCCGTCCTGATCGAGGATCTGGATGCGCATGTTCCCCCGGTCAGCGACGAAGAGCCGGCCTTGCGAATCCATGGCGAGGTCGTGAGGCGTCCTGAATTCCACGGGCCCCGATCCCAGCTTCCCGAAGGACTTGACGAACTTGCCGTCCTTGGTGAACTTCGAGATGCGCGCGACGGTGTCCGGCCGCGCGCCATCATACTGTCCCGAATGGCCCTCTGCGATGAAGATGTCGCCATTGGGCGCCGTCACGATGCTGGTCGGTTCGGTCAAGGCCTCCGGCGGATGTCCGGCCACGCCCGCCTTGCCGAGCGTCAGCAGCACCTCGCCCTCTGGACTGAATTTGACGACGACGTGGCCCTTGGCTTTTTCTTCCGGGTTCTTCTTGCGTTCCCGCTCGTTCGCGCTTCTTAAATCGACCACCCAGACGTTGCCGTCTCGATCCACGTAGATCTTGTGGGGAAAAATGAACATGCCGGCGCCGAAGCTTTTCAGAAGGTTGCCGGATGAATCGAACTTGAGGACCGGCGGCACGGTTGAACCGGCGCAACTGTCGTACGCGAACGGAGACGCTCCGGGGGGGGCGTCCGGATTCGCGCCGCATCGGTTCGCCACCCAGACGGATTCGCCATCATTGTCGATCGCGACGGCGTTCAACGCCCCCCAGGTCCTTCCCTCCGGGAGATTTCCCCACGGTGCGAGTGTTCGGTACGGATTGGGCAGATCATTGGTCGGCTGAACGTCGCCCTCCGCATATGTGCCCGCGCCGCACAGCGTTATTGCGGCGAACGTCATGAACATCAGCAACCTCGATCGATGTGTGTGCGGCATTGGGGAACTCTCCTTGAAGAAAATCTTCTGGCGACACTTGCGCATGGACGGGAATCCGACTTCCTCGATCATTGCCCAGCCCCGGAGATCGTTGTTTGCAGTCGGCTGCCCCGACGAGATGCTATCTCACGTGCGCCCCAGAACCGGCGTGTCCGCCTGGCGACCGAGCTCGATCAATCGCAAGCTGCCGTTCCCCGCTTCCACGCAAGTGATCGACGCGTGATCGGGCCGAAAGCACACGACATCCTCCCGAGAGTGCGCCGCCGCCACGGCGGCGTTGATCGCAATGAAGTGGGAGAAGACGACGCTGTCCTGGGGGAGACGAGCGAGCGAATCCAGCAGGGTTTGCCGCCACCCGAGATAGTCGGGCGAGCCCGCCGGAGCGAGATCGTTCAACTCACGCCACGTTCCTCGCATGATCTGTTGCAACCATTGTTGCCGCGCGCGAAGGTCAAGGGGCGGCGAAGGAAGCTCGGCGACCGGCTGGAAGACTTCCGCCGGCCGCTGCCAGAGCCGCTCGAGCGGACGCGCCGTTTCGCGGCAGCGGCGCAAGGGGCTCGTATAGATCGGCATCCGATCCAGCGTCTGCGCGAGGGTCTGAGCCGCCGCTTCGGCTTGCTGTTGGCCGGTGGCATCGAGACCGGGATCCGCCTCTTCGCCCCAGCCGGCCGCGGGACGGGCGTGCCTGATCAGATAGATTTTCGGCATGCGCTGTTTAGAAGCGGGTTCGGTGGCTCGTGCGCATCGACTGAAGGGTCCGACAGTATGTCATGTGTAGCACGTCCAGCAGTGAACGAAGGGCGCAGCGCTCGAGTTGTGGGGGGGGTCGGTGTCATTCCTTCGAGATCACCGACACAATCAACTGCTCCGGCGGTTTCTCGAAGCTCTGGCGCACGATGGCACGCACTTTCGCCTCAAGCTCACCAACGGGAAGCTTCGACACCGCTTCCAGGGGAAATGTGACGTTGACGTGCGTGAGGGTGCCGTTGTGGATGTTCCAACCGACCGTTGGCTTGGCACCCAGCTCCTTCTCAAGCGACACCGCTATGGCGTCGGACTTCTTTTGAACCTCCGCCATATCTTGAACCATTCCGCATGCGAAGAGCAGCGTGCTGAGAAGGACAAGCCCGAGCCCACTTGTGACGCGCATCGTACACCTCCTCTCTGACGCCTCGTTATCCTCGGAAGGCTCGGTCCGATACAGGATCAGACCACAAAGGACGGGCACGCTCACTGGGTCGGCTGATCTCGTTCGCTCCGTGGTCCGCTCACCCGAGCGCCCGCAGCACCGTCACCGGATCACTTCGTCGGCTCTGACGAGGACCGATTGCGGGATGGCAAGACCGAGCGCCTTGGCGGTCTTGAGATTGATCACGAACTCGTACTCCGTGGGTTGCTCGACGGGGAGATCAGCGGGACTGGTGCCCTTGAGTATCTTGTCGACGTGGCGCGCAGCGCTCCGGACCACAGCGGCGTAGTTTGGTCCGTAAGACATCAGGCCGCCGGCGTCGGGAAACGCCCTGCGCTCATAGATGGCCGGCAGTCTCGCCAACGATGCCAGTTCGATGAGTCTTCGCCGATGCAC
>DATJVW010000209.1:0-3042 GCA_035501675.1 Burkholderiales bacterium | reverse complement strand
TGCGCGCCAAGCGTACACGGTTTCACGGGCCGAGGTCCGCGGTCACCTGCCACGGTTTCCCGCACCGAAGACGCCGGGGGGGCGGTGAATGCCGAGGCGGGACCCGTGCCGCCAGAAGGTTGACGATGTCTTAGGCGACGGCCAGTCGTGGCTTGCGCTGCCGTCTACTGGACGACCGCGCGTCCTTCGACGGGGACCATACCGTTGGGCTGCCGCAGCGGGCGGCGCGTTCACGCCCGCTGCGGCAAGGAGAGGGAACGCGCTGCGCCGCTCCGCATCACGGGATCTCGTACTCCCACTCCAGCACGTCCCACAACACCTGCTCGCTTACGAAGGTGACGTAGAAATTTCCCTTGCCCTTGATGCCTGCGTAGCGGCCCGTGCCGCCCATCAGGAGGACCGTCCCCTCGGCCCCGCCCGTCGTCGGCTTGCCCTCGCAGCGCGCAAACACCTTTCCGTCGGGCATGGTGAAGCTCTTGAAGCAGCTGCTTCCCACGCTGTCCCCCTTCCAGATCACCTGATAGTGCGCCTTGTCCAGGAACGGCTGGCGCTGGTCGTTGAAGACCAGCCCGTCCATCTCGCCTTGCATCTGCGCGCCGCCCGGATGTCCCTCCAGCGCTTTGATCTGCTGGAACTGCGTGTTCACCAGCACGGCGAGACCGCGGAACTTGCCCTTTTCCCCGGGCCACGCGGACGTGGGCGCAGCGATTGCGCCGGCGATGAGTAGCGCCGCGGCCAAAGCCGGACCTGCTCTTCCTAGGCGTGTGTTGATTCGAAGCACTGCCATGGATCCCTCCTTCACTCAGTCGTTGTCACCTGGTGCGCGCTCCCGGGACGGCTCGTCGCGTCCTTCCTCGACCTGCGCCTCCAGCAGCGCCCACAGCTCGTCGCGCGAGGCAAATGCGCTCCGGGATTTGGCACCTACTCGCTCCACCGTCCCATGCAGCCCATAGGGGGCGGAGCGGCTGCGGCGATAGATGCGCAGGATGTAGGTGTCCATCCGCCTCTCGGCGCGTCACCGCGACGCGTGCGGACAGACTATCCGCGTGCCCGCCACAGATGCCCTACAGATCGCGAAGGGGACCGGCCCTGCGCAATCGGGCCTGGAGGAGACGGCGATCAGACAACCCGGGTCCTGGTTAGCGACGAAGCTCAGCCGGTGAGTGGGCGGGGGGCCAAACGCCGTCATTCCGGGGCTGCCCGCGAGGGCAGCACCCGGAATCCCGCTTTCTGGATTCCGGGTTCCGCTAGTCGGCCCCGGAATGACGAGCTGAGGTTTGTCACCAATCAGGAACCGGGCTGTGCGATGCCCACCTCGCGGAGCGTGCGGTAAAGCGCCTCGCTCTCCGGGGCAGGGGCGATGCCGAGCACCACCGAGAGGATCTGGCGCAGGCGCCGGTACACCGACAAGGCCTCCGCGGGCCGACCCAGCGCGCTGCAGCAACGCATCAGGCCTTGATAGAACTCCTCCGCGAGATCGTCGGTTTCGATACCGCGCGCGTAGAGAGCAGCGGCCTCTGTCCACCCGCAAGCGTGCTCGAGCTCCGAAGCCGACCGCCGTAGATGCGTGGCGAAACGGGCCCGCAGTCGCTCGCGCAACGGTACCGTCCATGGCACGTCCGAGTCACCGGCGAGAAACGGACCGCGATACAGCGCCAGGAGACCGGCATCGCCGGTACCATGCACAGCATCCGCGCTGCGTCGATCGAACGCCCGTGCGTCCCACCAGGAGCAGTCCGGGTTGAGGCTGATCCGGTCGTCGCTGACCGTGATCGCCTCTTGGTTGCCCAGCAGGGTGCGCAGCCGCGCCAGGCTCACGCCCAGCGCGCGCCCGCCGGCATCGCCGTCGCTGTCTGGCCAGATCGCGTCGGTCACGCGGTGCGCGGGCACGTCGTGCCCGCCGAACGCGAGCAGCGCTTTGAGGACCAGCAACTGCTTGCGTGGCGCTTTGTGGGGGAACTCGAGCAGCTGCCCGCTGCGCAGGATCTCGAACCGGCCCAGCGTGTAGATCTTCACCGGCCACGGCCACGCCTCGTCATCCTGCGATGCGGGCCTCAGCCCGAAACGCCGGATCAGGGAGCGCACGTACTCCTGCTCGATACCCGCCGACAGCGCCTCGCTGCACATCGCGGACAGAATGCGCCCGAACAACCGGGTATCCCGCCAAAGCGCGTTCACCCGCCGGGCCAGCGCGAAGCCCTCGGACAACAGCGCGCGGCAGCGCTGCATGTCGCGATCCCCGCGTACGGTGTAGGCCTCGATCACCAGCAGCTCGGGTTCGAAGTAGGCCAGGCAGGTGCCGCGGACGAGCTCCCGGCAACGGCGCAACTGGTCTCGCGCTTCTTGGGAGCGACCGGCCTCGGCCAGGACCTCCGCCCACTGCGAACGCGCAGTCAGCTCGTGATAGACCATGCCGGTGGCGCTCGCGACCGCTACGCATGCCGGCCCTTCCAGCAGCGCGGCGTCGGGATCGCCGCGGCAGATCGCCAGGCGCAGGCGCGCCAGGCTCGCCAGAAATACTTCGCTCGGCCGCAAAGAGTGTGCCGCCTCGGCCATCTCCCGCGCGAGCGCGGCGGCCCGCTCCCAGTCGCGCTGAAAGAGCATCGACCATTGCAGCGGTTCGTCTCCTATGGTTCGCGCGCCGCGCAGTCCACTCAGGCCATGGGTCTCGATGATGTGGCGGGCCTTCCGGATCTGCGCTTCAACGCTCGCGTGCCGGCCGGTGATGTTGAGCAGGATGGCGAGCCGGCTGTACCACCACACGCGGTTGAGCGGTGTGACCTCATCGCTCTCCAGCAGGGCTTGTGTGGTCGCGACGAGATGCTCGCCACGCTCTACGTTATTGCCGAGAGTGCAGTAAGTGAGCAGTAAAGTCGCACCCGCGACCTTGCGGTTCACGTCTAAGTCGGAGCCGAGCAGCGCTTCGATCCGGTCGGCGAATAGCGGCAGCAGAACGTGGCCCGGCCGGCGGTACAGCGTTGCGATGAGCATGCTGCAGCAGATGTCGAGCTCGACCGCTGCGGACGGATAGCGCGGGCGCGC
>DATJVW010000208.1:0-2912 GCA_035501675.1 Burkholderiales bacterium | reverse complement strand
GGCCTCGCGCCAGACGAAACCCTGTCTGCACGTGTCGGGCCCATAGGGAAGCGGGCTGTGGACCGCGAGCGTGGAGCGCATCAGCACAGCGTCATAGGGGTTCCAAGTCGACATGACGTAATAGACGGTCGTGCTCTGCTGCCCCCCTCTGGTATACCAGGAGACGACATACGGCCCGTAAGGCCCGCCGGGTCCTCCGTTCGCGGGACTGTCGGGATCGGTCGGAGGCCCGCAGTCGCCGCCGCCGTGCAGGAAGTAGCAGGTCCCCGCGTCCACGGCCGGATCGAACAGGACGGCAGGCACAGACCACGGACCCCAAGGCGTTTCTGCCAGGCGCCCCACGATGCCGGACGGCTGGTCGCAGTTGTACAGCATGAGCCAGCGGCGTAGGTTCCGGTTCCACGTCACCGAGAGCTCGCCCACGCAAGGGTGGGTGAAGAGCGGTTGCGCGTCGGGTTCCGAGCCCCAGCGCGGCTGGAGGGTCCGCGCGTCGATGCCGGTGAAATATCGCACGGCCTCCTTATGCTCGACCTGAGCGAGCGGGAGGTACGCGAGATAGGGATTGCTGGCGCGATAGAACTTGCCGCTCCCCCAGATCAGTAGCCCCTTCCCGCTCCGATCCGGGAGGCCGGGGACATCGGCGTTATCCACCACGGCGACCGCGAGATACACGAGCTTGTCGCCGAGGCGATCCCAGACCAATCGGAAGCTGCGGCCCGCGTCATCTGACCGCAGCAGGGCGGCGTGGCCCACCGGATTCGAGAACACCTCGTTGCCTTGCGCATCCTTCCGGAACAGGTCCTTGTGATCGGTCCATACGAACAGGTACATCGCGCCGTTGGCGCTGAAGCCGGTGGTCGGGACCTCGAAGTACGCGAGCGACACGCCCGGAGCCTGAACCGGCCGGAAGGTATTTCCATCGGCCACGAACTCGAGCAGCGGGCAGGCGTCGGGATCGCTTTCGCGCGTGAACGCCAAGCTGTCGCGTCCGTCCGGCACGGACCCGCCGGTATCTCCGAACGCAAAGTAGATCCGTCCGTCATACACGAACGGATAGCCCAGATCCGTGCCTGCGACCGAGAAGCGGGATCGGGTGCGGTTGCTGGTCTCGTGACGGTTCTGGAAGTCGAACTCGCCGGTGAGCTGGCAGACTTTCTGGCTGCGTCCGCTCGGGCTCACGACCTGCCCGGGGCGCCAGGGGTTCCCGGTGTTGCCGTTGTCGTGCCAGTAGTGATAGACATGGCCGTCGCGGTAGGCGACGACCTCGAAATTCCCATGTCCGCCGCTGCGGAAGTCGCTCTGGATCAGTCCCGCGCTCGCGCTCGCCGGCGCGGCCACGGTCTGGCCCCGCCGCCACGGAGTGCTCACGTCGGAGTTGTCGCGCCAGTAATGGACGAGGCTGCCGCCCTCGACGGTGACGAGCTCGAAGTTCCCGTGACCGCCGGCGCGGAAGTCGCTCTGGATCATGCTGGCCGGGCCTCCCGGGCTCGAGGAAATCGTCTGGCCCCGGCGCCACGGGGAGTTGACGTCGGAGTTGTCGTGCCAGTAGTGAACCAAGCTCGCGCCCTCGCGTACGGCCACCTCGAAGTTGCCGTGCGCGCCGCTGCGGAAATCGCTTTGAATGATCGTCGCCGTGCTGCTCGCGGCGGTAGAGATGACCTGGCCGCGCCGCCAGGGCGAGTTGACGTCGGAGTTGTCGTGCCAGTAGTGAGCGAGGTTCGTCCCCTCGAGCACGAGGACCTCGAAGTTGCCGTGCGTGCCGCTGCGAAAGTCGCTTTGGATGATCGTGGCGGCACCCGTCGCGGCGGTGGAGATGGTTTGCCCGCGCCGCCAGGCCGACGTGACGTCCGAGTTGTCGTGCCAATAGTGCACGAGGTTGTGCCCTTCGCGGACCACGACCTCGAAATTTCCGTGGCCGCCGCTGCGGAAGTCGCTCTGGATGATGCAGCCGGAGCTTGCGGCCTGGTGCGTGATGACCTGGCCCCGAACCCAGGTGTAGTCGACGTTCGCGTTGTCATGCCAGTAGTGCACGAGGTCGCTACCCTGAAGCACAACCGTCTCGAAGTTCTTGTGTGAGCCGGAGCCGAAATCGCTCTGGATGATGCAGCCCGCGTCCGTGCTGACGGGCAGCAGGATGGGCTCCGGGGGCGCGGGTTGGGCGAACGCCGCCGAGATCGCAAGAAGCAACGCGGCGCTGACGCTGATTGCCTGGCATATCCTGCTTGGCGTGCATGCTCTCGACCATTCGATCATCGCTACCTCCGTGGCGGCTTGGCTGCAGCATCGCGGCGCAGGGGCTATATTTCGACCTCTTCGCTCGCGAAAGCAGAAGATGAAACGCGCCCTGCTGATCACGTCTCTCTTGCTCGCATTGCCCGCGCGAGCTGCGCTGCCCGGCGACAGCGCCGCGGGCAAGAAGTTGCACGATACGTATTGCACGAGCTGCCACAGCACCGGCGTCTACACGCGCCGCGATCGCCAGATCCGGTCGCTCGAGGCACTGACCCAGCAACTGACCGAGTGCACGCATGCCGCGCAAGTGACGCTGACCAGCGACGAGCAGAAAAGCATCGTCAAGTACCTGAACGAGCAATTCTACAAGTTCAAGTAAAGCGGCTCACCGGCCCGCGGGAGTTCCCAATCGAGCGGATCTTTGCTTCTGGCTTGCGCAAGGACTTCGACGCTGCTGCGGATCTCAGCCGCGCGCTGGTGGCCTTGCGCCGCGCCGTTCAGATCGACTTCGGGGACATTCCCCCGGCGCGGCATGAACTTTGAGCGGCGAGATGCGAATGTGGGCGGCCTATCTCGGCGCGCTCTCGAGCAGACTCTTGACCTGCGGCCCGCCGAGTTCCCCGGCGTAGTTGGTCACGATGGGCTTGAACTTGCTCACGACGCGGGAAAACCGGGACAGG
>DATJVW010000207.1:0-11596 GCA_035501675.1 Burkholderiales bacterium | reverse complement strand
GCGGACAAGCTCACGGGTGTGCCGTCGACATGCAGCACCATGAGCCCGAGCGCGCGCTTGCCCGGGGTGGCGCCGCCGCCATAGACCTCGAACAGCGTCGGGTACAGCCATTCGAGGCCGAACCACAGCACCAGGGAGAATCCGACCCCGACCTTGCCCAGCATTCCCAGAGGTATGCTGAGAAGGCCGAAAGCCGCCGTGCGCACCAGCAGGTCGACCGTCCAGGCCAGCGCCCGCGCCACCGGGCCGGCGAGCCGCAGCGTCAGCTCGATGCCCTCTGGCGTCGGAATCTCGCGCGCGGTATCGAGCATGCCGAGGAAACGGGCGGCGAAGGCCAGCGGCTGCAGCGATCGCTAACGTGGCGGAAGCTACCCGGCCTGCACGAAGATGTCGCGGTACCCGGCGTAGACCGAACCGACAATCGTCGGCCCCCAGACGAGCCACCCCAGCCCGAGCGGGATGGTGGCCAGGATGCCGATGACCAAACCGATAATGCCGTAGACCAGAAACGGCACGATGTTCTTGAGGCAGCCGGAGAAGCTCTGCTTCATGGCGTCGAGCGCCTGCAGATCGTGAAAGACCACCAGCGCCGGCGCGAAGTACACCGCCATCAGCAGCGGGATGAACAGCGCCAGCATGATGAGAGCCATCAACAGGACCATTGCAGGGTTCACGGTGTTGCCGCCCTTGAACATGACGGCGAACATGCTGAAACCGAAGAGCGCGGCGACCACGATCACGATCAGGAACGCGCCCACCAGGTTGAGCACCGCGACCAGAATCAGCGGCCCGGCCTTGTCGCGGAAACCGGCGAATAGATGCGCGACCTCGAGCGGCTCGTTATGCGCGAGCGCGTGACAGCCGATCATCAGTCCGCCCGTGAACACGGGGAAGAGCAGGTTGAGCGCGAGCTGACCGATGAAGGGGATGAACGCGAGCGCGAAAGTGATGGCCACCAGGATGATGAGGTTGAGGATCCAGATGCCCGGGTTCAGCTTGAACAGCTTGAATCCGTCCACGATCCACTGCCAGCCGTGGCCGGAGGGAACCGCATGGCCGCCAACGATCAGCTGGCCGTCATCGGCTGCTCGGGAGACGTCCGCGACGGGTGCGGAGGGTGCGGCATAGGGATTTTTCTGCTCAGCCATGGCTGCCTCCTCGGATGGGGTCGATCGATTCGCGCATGCTAGTCCAAGCCCGCTCGCGCCACAATGGCGCCGAAGATGACAGCCTCATGGAGCTTCCTTCAGTTACACTCGCGGCTGGAGATTAAGGCCCCTCTCCCTCCGGGAGAGGGGTTGGGGTGAGGGAAACGGCGACACTCGAGCATGATCACGCGGATCCTTTCGGCCTTCGGTACGAGCGCAGCGGCCGCCGCGGTGGCGATCAGCGCGCTGGCGGACGCGAACCCGGAGACCGATCCGGCGCTCTCCGCCGGGAGCTTCACGATCAAGCGCGTCGACCAGACCGCCTACACCGAGCCGGCGGCGGTGCTCAATCCGAAGCAGCGCCAGGCCTTCATGGTCGGGCGCAACGTCTTCCACCGCAAATGGGCCGCGGTGGTTTCGCTCAACGGAGACTGGGGGCTGGGACCGACGTTCAACGCGACCCGCTGCTCGGAGTGTCATGTGAGTGATGGCCGCGGCACTCCGCCTGCGCGGCCTGACGAGCAATTGCTGTCGGTGCTGGTGCGCCTGTCGATTCCGGGCGAAGACGAGCACGGCGGCCCGAAGCCGCATCCCAACTACGGCGACCAGTTCCAGAATCGCGCGCTGCAGGGCCAGAGCGTCGACTTCGCCTACTCGCACCAGCCGATTCCCGCCGAAGCGGAGCTGTACATCGACTGGGAAGAGCGGCCCGTGCAGTTCGCCGACGGCGAGCGCGTCGTGTTGCGCGAGCCTCGGCTGCGCATCGAGAAGCTCAACTTCGGCCCCCTCGGCGCGGACGTCATGACCTCTGTGCGCATCGCGCAGCCACTCGTCGGCCTGGGCCTGCTCGACGCGGTGCCCGAAGAGACGCTTATCGCGCTAGCCCGGCGCCAGAAGGACCAGGGCCTCAGCGGGCATGTGAACTACGTGTGGGACGCGATCAACCGGCGCGTGGCGCTCGGGCGCTATGGCTGGAAGGCCAATCAGCCCAGCCTCAAACAGCAGGCGGCGGCCGCCGCCATCGGAGACATTGGCGTGACGTCGAATCTCTTTCCGGACCAGAACTGTCCGCCGGCGCAGGAGCTGTGCCGCCGCGAGCTGCCGGGCAACGTGCCCGAGATCGTGAACCACGAGCTGGACGCGCTGGAATTCTGGTTGCGCGGCTTGGCCGTGCCCGCGCGGCGCAACGTCCAGGACCCGCAGGTGCAGCGCGGCGAGCGCTTGTTCTCGGAGGCGCAATGCGCACTCTGTCACGTGCCGGAAATGAGAACAGCACCCGCATTCCCGCCATTGCCGCAACTGGCGAACCAGACGTTGCACGCCTACACCGATCTGCTGCTGCACGACATGGGCGAGGCGCTGGCGGACGGTCGCCCGGATTTTCACGCCGGCCCGCGCGACTGGCGCACGCCCGCGCTATGGGGGCTAGGGCTGTCTCAAACCGTCAATGGCAGCACGGCCATGCTGCACGACGGCCGCGCGCGCAACGTCACGGAGGCGATCCTGTGGCACGGAGGCGAAGCCGAGCCCTCGCGCGAAATCTTCCGCAACATGCCCAAGGCGGACCGCGAGGCTCTGCTGCAATTCCTCGAGTCGATTTGAGCACACTCGGATCCCCGGCGTGCGCCGCAGGATTGGCGCCCGCGCTCTAGAGGGAGAAAATCTTTCCGGGGTTGAGGATGTTGAGCGGGTCGAGCGCCTGTTTGATCCGGCGCATCACGCTCACCGCCTCGCCGTGCTCGGCGATGAGGAATTTCTGTTTACCCAGCCCGACGCCGTGCTCGCCGGTGCAAGTGCCGTCCATCGCCAGCGCGCGCATCACCAGGCGCTCGTTCAGGCGTTCGGCCTCGGCCAGCTCGGCCGGGTTGTTGCGGTCGATGAGAAAGCCCAGGTGGAAGTTGCCGTCGCCCACGTGTCCCACCAGTGGCGCGATGAGGAAGCTCTGCTTGAGGTCCTTCTTGGTCTCCAGGATGCACTCGGCCAGACGAGAGATCGGCACGCACACGTCGGTGGCCCAGATCTCGCAGCCCGGGCGCAGCGCCTTGTTGGCGTAGGTGACGTCGTGGCGCGCTTGCCACAGATGCGTTCGGTCCTCCTGGCGGGTGGCCCACTTGAATTCGCCGCCGCCGTGCTCGCCGGCGATCGACTGCACCAGCTCGGCCTGCTCCTTCACACCGGCCTGCGTCCCGTGGAACTCGACGAACAGCGTGTCCTTCACCGGATAGCTCAGCTTGGAGAACTTGTTCACCGAGTCCATCTGGACCTCGTCCAACAGCTCGATGCGCGCCACCGGGATGCCGAGCTGTATCGTCTGGATCACGGTGTTGACTGCGCCTTCGAGCGCGTCGAAGGAGCACACGGCCGCAGCCATCGCCTCCGGAATGCCGTACAGCCGCAGCGTGACCTCGGTGATGATGCCCAGCGTGCCTTCACTGCCCACGAACAGCCGGGTGAGGTCGTAGCCCGCCGCGGATTTGCGCGCGCGACGCGAGGTGCGGATGACGCGCCCGTCGGCGAGCACCACGGTGAGCCCCAGCACGTTCTCGCGCATGGTGCCGTAGCGAACGGCGTTGGTGCCGGAAGCACGGGTGGCCGCCATGCCGCCCAGCGAGGCGTCGGCGCCCGGGTCGATCGGGAAGAACAGCCCCTGGTCGCGCACGTAGTCGTTGAGCTGTTTGCGCGTGACCCGCGCCTGCACGGTGGCATCGAGATCCTCCGCGTTGACGCTCAAGACCTGGTTCATGTTCATCAAGTCCACCACCACGCCGCCTTGATGCGGGATGACGTTTCCCTCCAGCGAGGTGCCGGTGCCATAAGCGATCACCGGCGTGCGGTGACGCGCGCAGATCTGCACGATTTCCGACACTTCCTGCGTCGTATTGGGAAACGCGACCGCGTCGGGGCGGTGGGGGTGATGCCAGGATTCGTCCTTGCCGTGATGGTCCCGCACCCCGGTGCTGGTGGAGACGCGATCGCCTAACGAGGCACGCAGCTCGTCGATCGCCGATTGTGTGCCCGCCACAGCTAGAGTCATTTTTCTCCCCTTCTCTTCTTCACGAGGGCCGACCCGGCCTACATACGGCTATTGTCTCAGATCGGCAGGAGCCGGGCGGACATTCGTGCCGCGGCGGAAGCGCTGCTACTTGGCCGCCACCACTTCCAGCTCGATGAGCATCTTGGGCCAAACGAGCTCCGGAAGAAAGGCAAGCATGGACGCCGGCCGGCAAGCGCCGAGATGACGCGAACGGATGTCGCGGTATGCGGCGAGATCGTCCCTCCGGATCAGGTATTGAGTGAGCTTGACGATGTCCTCGACGCTCATCCCCGCCTCGGCCAGGATGGCTTTGACGTTCCTCCACGCCAGGTCGGCTTGATCGACGAAGCTCTCCGGGAGCTGCCCGGTTTCGGCGCTAAGGCCCGGAGTGCCGGAGACGTACAGCACCCGCTTTCCCGGTGCTATCTCGACGGCGTCGCTGTATGTTCCGACGCGCGCTGCTACACCCACGTTCAGCATGCGGTTCATGTCGCCTCCCTTTGCTCACAAGTGACTCGGCAACTGTCCAGCGGCGCCCGTGGCGCGCCCCTCGCACGGGGACGAGTGGGGGAGCGGAAGCGCAGGAGGCGCTCCGCAGAACGGTCTGCCTCAATGCGGGGGTTGGGCATCGCAAGGATCAGTGATCCATTCGGCGCAGGGGGAACACCACTGCGCTGCCGGATGGAATGTCGGGTTTGACGGCAGCGCGCTCCTTCATCAGCGGGTTGCCCAGGAATGAGCTGGTCGTCGTGATGAAACCGATCCCCAGCTTTGGATAGAGCGTATACGATTCGAACGTGTCGCCGCGGCGCATTCCTTCGTGCAGCATCACGAGAACGACCATGTCCGGACCGCGGACGATGACAAGCGCGTCGTAGTCTGCGGGTGGATCTGTGTTCGTGCCCACTGGCAAGACCCTGATGGTCGCCACATTGCCCTCGGCGGGAACCGTGAACTCGAAGCGATGAGCTTCGGAGGCGTCTTTGCGAGGGACGAACGAGCGCGTGTTGTCGAAGAAATCCATGCGCGTTCCTTGTTCCGCACCGAAGACCGCGTGCCACGATTGGCCGAGCGCCGGGGAGCTCAGTAGAGCCAGCGCAAGAATTCCCGCTCTGATGATGACGCTGTTCATGGTCTTCCTCGGGTCATGGGCCGTCCCAGTCGAACGGGATGTGCTTGCTCGAGTTCGTCGTCCACTGGAATTTGTAGCCGAACGCATCCACGGAGCAGATCGTGGACTTGCCCCAGATCACGAGCTGTGGACCGGGTCCTGTCTCGCAGCCGGGCGCATTCATGAGCTGCGGATACTTTCCCGGCAGGCTCGTCGGCCCCACCAGCGCCTTTGCCCAGGCCTTCACCTTTCCCGCGATCTCCACTCCCCAGTGGGCGCGGTCGGGCGCGATCTCGAACGTGATGTGCGCACGCTCCACCCCGCGAACCTGCCGGCCTTGGGTGAACAGCGCAGCGACCTGGGCGGGGAATCCTCCGGCGCGGCCGCCGAAGATGAGCGGAAGCGCCTCCGCCTGACGCTCGTCGGCGCGCTCGTCGATGTAGAGACCGGCGGCCCCCTTGACCTTGCCCGCCCAGAGATCGCCCTCCCATCGGCCCACCCGGACGAAGCTCAGACCGTCGAGGTCGACGTCGCCATAGTGGCCGCGCTGGATGTGCCAGAAGAGGACCGACTCGCAGAAGCCGTTGTCCGGGGCCTGAGCGAACGTGCACGGGCACGCGACGGCGCAGCTGCAGTTGTCGAACCAGTCTCCCGCGATGCGCCAAGTGGGAATTGCGGTCACGAGGTCCTCCGTTCGTGTCGAATAAAGCGTCGACGATACCGTGCGGGCGACGAACGTTCGCATTGCCCGGACACCGGAGCGCCAAGCGCTATGGGAATCCAGCGGCGCAGCGGCCGGGCGCTCCGTTCTACTGCGGGCGGGTCAGCCATCGTAGTCAATAAGACCGCAGAGCGATGCGCCATGTGCCACGTGCCTTGATGACGATCCACAGGTTTTCGTGGCGGCTGATCACGCTTTCATCCGCGCGCCTGCGCGTGTAGTGTACGAGGAAATGAGCTTTGTTCGGACTGACCAACACCGGTGTCCTGGACTCGTAGACGGACTTGGCCCAGCCGGTCGATGCGAGCTTGTCGAAGAAGTCACTCGGGAGCTGTCCGGGGCGCTCCCAGACCAGCAGCTCCTCGGCCGAGTACATGACGTGAGGAAAGTGAAGTAGAGCGTCCATTCCCGCGAGGTCTCGATCGTTGAAGCGCTCCGTAAACGCGTCGATGCAACCGGTAGCCCCGGCGACGAGCTCTTCTGCGCTCTCCGGGCGCGATGCAGGCCTGAAGAAGGTGCTGTAGTCACTCACGGGCGCCACCGGCAGCTAAGACGTCGCTCCAGCGCGTGTCCGCGCGATAGCGGCACTAATGCGCCGCGCCTCGAGGCCGATCTCGCGCAGCATGCCGGTAGGCGAGACGTAATACCCGCACAAATACAGCCCGGGGATCGACGTCTCGCGCCCGCTCGACAAAGGTGTGCCCTTTTCGTCGAGGACAGCCGACGCACCCTTCAAGAACGCGTTGACTTGCGGGCAATAGCCGGTGGCCAAGATCGCGGCATCGAATTTCGCATGATTGCCGTCGGTGAATGTGACGCCATCCTCGGTGAATCTCTCGATCCCCGGATAAACAGCGATCTGGCCGCGCTTGATCAGCTGTATCGTGCCGACATCGATGAGCGGAATGCGTGCATCGCGTCGTATCTGGGTCAGCGGGCCGCGCGGTGACTTGCGCAACCCGTACCTGGTGAGGTCTCCCACCACGGCGCGCAAAAGCGCAGCGTTCAAGGCATCAGCTAGCCGCGGCGGCAGTTTGCTTTGCGCGATGCCAATCGCGAGGATCGGAATACCAAACAACTCTCGTGGGATCACATTCACGGGATTTCGGACGGCGATGCTCGGTCGGGCGGCATGCTCCCATAGGTCAATGGCAATTTCACCTCCCGAGTTGCCGAAACCGACCACGAGCACCTTTTGGTTCTTGAAGGGTTCACCATTCCCATATTGGGAACTGTGCAGCAGGGTGCCTCGGAAGGAGGTCTGTCCGGGCCACGTGGGAACGTGAGGCTCTCGGTTGTAGCCGGTGGCGATGACAAGGTTTAGCGCCTGGTAGTGGATGTCCTGCGTCTGGACTTCCCAGACACCATTCGCCTGGTGCGCGGCAACGACCTGTTGACCGAACCTGGGCTCCAATTGAAAGTTCCGAGCATACGTCTCCAAATAGTCGAGAACCTGCAAGCGCGACGGGTAGCGCGGGTTGTCCTTGGGAAAGGGAACAAAGGGGAGCCCGGAGTGCGCTTTGTCGGTATGTAAGTGGAGCCGGTCGTAATGCCGGTGCCAAGCCGCTCCCACCCTGTCGCCCTGCTCCAGGATGAGACTGCGGATACCGGATCGTTTGAGGCAAGCCGCGACCGCGAGCCCCGACGGTCCCGCGCCGATGATAATCGTATGGCGATGAGCGGCGTCGTGGCACGTGGGCATTGCGCTATGGTTGAGATGAGTTCCCATGTCCTGCGCTCTGCCATGTGAAAATGATCTGACCGGCATTATCGTGGCATAGACCTGCACTCGAACAATGGCGTCGCGATCACCCCCGCCGGTTTGCCATGGCGGGTGATCACAATCTGTTGTTGAGCGGCCTCCCGCAAGCAACGCGAAAGGTCATCCTTAACTTCGGAAAGAGGGACTTCCTTCACACGAGGTTTCCGAACTGTGCGAGCCATTGCTCTGCCCCCGATTTGGGCACGATCGCGAGAATCTCGACGGTCGTAGCCGTGATGTCGTAGAAGACTCGGATCTCATCAACCCGGAGTCTGTACTGCGGACGAGACAACCCTCTCAAGCGCTTGATGCGGCTCTTGCTTACCCTGGCCGGTTGACGTCGGAGATGAGTCTCGATTAGTCGCCATATTGTCCGACACGCCCGTACATCACGTCCGACCGCAGTGCGTACTTTTGACCGGCCACTACGGTTGCACCCTCATGCTGCAACTCATGACGAAAGACCAGAGCCATGCCCGCGCGCCCGATCACCTGTGCATCTTCGAATCGCGTGGTACCACCACGATAGTCGTCGTTGAGATAGATCATGAACGTGAGCAAACTTACCTCTCCATCATCGCGGCGAAATGCACCGTCTGAATGCCAGGAGAAACGTTGGCTGGGAGCATAACGATACAACCGAAAGCGTTCGTTGAGACCGACGGCTTGACGTCCTTTCATGACTGCCGGAATAGCACCACACACCCTCGACCACAGATCACTTGCTAAGACGATGTCGTCGAAGATCACTCGATCGTTATTTCGAGTCTCCGTGTCAATCCTGAACCCCTGGGCGGTTGCGATCGGAGCAAACTCGAAGCCTTGAGCCTCGGCACGGCGGATCAGCGCGTCGCATTCTTCGACGCTCACGACGTGCTCGAGTGTAAACACACCGGGCCTAATGTCCGCACGTTTCATGGCGGTTAACGAGGTTGCTGGAAAAATCCGGTTTTCGCCAAAAATCGGCCTCGTAAGTACTTGATCGATATGACGATAGATTTTCGTCAAATGGATTATTCAACAGCCTCAACGCCCGGCATCAGAGGCGCGCAACAGCAAGCGCAGCGCCGCTGTTGCGTGTCCCCTGCATGTCGTTGTTGGGCGTCAATTCTTCGTTGCGCCGATCCAACGTCCGAATTCGGGCCAACGACCGACGTTCGTGGATGCTGCCCATTTCGCAGCGAGGCAGACATTTCGAGCGCACCCTAGCTTGGCTCTGCATGGCCGAGAGACACGTCTGTGCATCTGCGCCGACCATTGGCACCGTCGGTCACGCAGCAGCGTAGGTGGACATGCTCTATGCTCGATCGCTCGTCTGCTTCTCGCCGACGGTTTCGCCGCTCGCGGAGTCCTCGACCCAGACCCAGAACTTTTCGCTGCCGTGAACGATCTCGGTGGCACGGATCCGGTAGGTGTGGCGCTCTTGCGCGTCGAACGGCACTTGCACCGTCAACAGCGGCCGGCAGGTCTTGAAGTATCCAGTGCACAGACTGAGCGAAACCCGCGCCAAGCTGTTACCGGGCGGCACCAGGAACGCAGTCTGCTCCTTCGACATACGGTACACCGCGCCGACCGATTCGAGCGTGACCCGCCCGCCCCTGTACGCTCCGCCCCACCACCCGCCGGTCACCTCGGCGGCTTGGGCTGAATCGAGACCCGGAGTCTTGACTGGCGGCACGCCGGTGCATGCGGCCAAGCACAATGCCACCAGCGATGGCCTGAAACCACTGAACATTCGGCGCTCCCTCAGACGTTCCTCCAACGCGACCCCGCTAGTGCGCAGGGCCCACTGGCGTTACTGCCTGCGTCTTCTGGGTCCGTTTGAACCCCGTACGTTGCCTCCTCTTGACGCCCAACGCCTTGCGTCAGCGGCGCGCGGCCACTTTGCTAGCAAAGTAGCACGCTGCTTCACGCGCGTCCGCTGCACGCAACGGATACTCATATTTATGGCCCCCTCGCTGTCAACAGGCTTGGCAGGATGACCTACCATCCCAAGGCGGTCGGCGAAGACCGCGTGAATGAGCGACAGGAGGAGGCCAAATGCGATTCTATACCCAGCAGCATACGTACTACTGTGGCGTGGACCTGCACACGAAGATGATGTACCTGTGCATCATCAGCCAAGACGGGGAGATCGTGCTGCACCGAAATCTGAGTACCGATGCGACGGCGTTTCTGACGGCGATCGCGCCTTACCGAGACGGCTTGGTGGTGGGGGTGGAGTGCATCTTCTGCTGGTACTGGCTGGCCGATGTGTGCGCACGCGAGGGCATCGCCTTCGTGCTGGGACACGCGCTGTACATGAAGGCGATCCACGGGGGCAAGGTCAAAAACGACAAGGTGGACTCGCACAAGATCGCGGGGCTGCTACGCGGGGGGATGTTCCCGCAGGCCTACGTGTATCCGGCCCAGATGCGCGCCACCCGCGATCTGATGCGCCGGCGCCAATACCTGGTACAGCGGCGAGCCGAGTTGCTCGCCCACATCCAGAACACCAACAGCCAGTACAACCTATCGGCGCTGGACAAGAAGCTTGACCGATGGAGCAACCGGGTCGATGTGCCTCAGCACTTCAGCGATGTGGCGGTGAGAAAGAGCATCGAGGTCGACTTGGCGCTGCTCGATGAGCTGGACGTATTGATCAAGCAGCTGGAGGCGCACATCGTGCGTGAGGTGAAAGTGCACGACCCCAGGAGCTGGTATCGGCTCAGGAGCGTGCCCGGAATCGGCCAGGTGCTGGGGCTGGTGATCCTCTACGAGATCCAGGCCATCGAGCGCTTCCCCAGCGCCCAGGACTTCTGCTCCTACGCGCGCCTGGTGAAGTGCGCCAAGCAGTCGGCCGGCAAAAACTACGGCTACTCGGGCAAGAAGATCGGCAACGCGCACCTGAAGTGGGCCTTTTCCGAGGCGGTGTGCCTGATGATGCGAGAGCTCCCCCAGGCCAAAGCGTTCGTCAACACCCAGGCCAAGAAGCACGGCAAGGGCAAGGCGATGTCGACCTTGGCCCATAAACTGGGTCGGGGATCTATTACATGCTCAAGCGCAAGGAGGCTTTCGACGTGAAGTACTTCTTCGCCAAGTAGAAGGTTTGCGGAGGCGGGCGAGCGAGCAGCGCCTAACTGTGGCCGAAATGGGGCGAGTGCGTAACCGAAGCAGTCCCAGCACGCCAGCCGATGAGCCTCGAGCTCGCCGGGCACTGCGTGCAACAGATGCCCGGAGCCCCTCGCTTTGATACCGCCGGAGCCAAGGGCAACCGATGAATTTCTAGTGGCGCAGCAGCCAACTATATAGCTGCTGCAGCGGCAGGTTCGGCTCGCACTGCGAACCGGCCGCCTGACCCTGGATAGAAGTTTGGTACAGTCGTGCACTGCACCGAATGGAAACACTCGCGCGTCAGCGTGTGAAACGGACAAACAATCGGCGCTAGCGCGCCGACAAAATTCGTCTTGCCTCTTGACAACCGGAGGCCATATAGAGGTTGGGCGGCTGCTAGGCCGGAACTGATTTCTGTGGCTTCGGCTTCGGGTAGGTAACGGCCGCTCGACCGCTCGCCTCCTGCGCCGCACGCAAACGTTCGGCAAACTTCTTCAGATCGTAGCCACTGGCGGCGAAGAGTTCCTCGCGCGCCGAGCGTACCTCGGCGACGATTTCGTCCGCCCACGGTTGCTCCTCGGGCTGGGAACGTGGCATGACTTAGCCGCACCGCCGTGCTCCACCCCACTTGCATGCTCAGTTCTCAGGACAGCGTTTGACGTGTGCTGCCCCTCTCCCGAGCCCGCAACTCGACTGGACGGCTCCTGTGGGAGCGCGAGCCCGACCC
>DATJVW010000206.1:0-2319 GCA_035501675.1 Burkholderiales bacterium | reverse complement strand
TGGGCTGTCCGCGCTGCCAGGCCTGCTGAACGATCGTCGTGTTGCACACGTGGCGGACCTGCTCGATCACGTTGATCTCACACAGCGCGTCCACCTCCATGCCCTTCGGCACGGCCTCGATCTGCGCCCGGTACTGCGCATGGAGCGTCGACAGGCCGTAGAGCCAGTTGTCGATCAGCCCCAACTGGCTGCGCTGCAGCGCGGCCTGGACCCCGCCGCAGCCGTAATGCCCGCACACGATCACGTGGCGGACGCGTAAGACCTCTACGGCGAATTGCAGGACCGCCAGGCAGTTGAAGTCGACATGCATGACCTGGTTGGCGACGTTGCGATGGACGAACACCTCGCCGGGCAGCACGTCGATGATCTCGTTCGCGGGCACGCGACTGTCCGAGCAGCCGATCCACAGCACTTCGGGGGATTGCTGTTTGGCCAGCTTCTCGAAGAAGCCCGGACGTTCCCGGGCGATCCGGGCGGCCCAGTTCCGGTTGTTCTCGAGCAGGCGGCTCAGCGTGCGATCGTGAGGGTCAGCATCCGGCATGTGATCTCGTCAGCGTTGGGAGGCCGAGAATCGTCCAGATGATCCCGCAATGCAATGGGCGAGCGTATGGCGAAGCCGGTAAAGCAGCCGGACACGAACGGCGGCGCTTGACAGGGCCCCCGGCCGACCGCCACAGTCGACACCAAAATAAAACGTAGTTTCATTACGTGAAACATGGAGGAACGCCGCTTGGGCGCACGCCTTGATCTGGCGGAACCCGCAAGCTCTCCGAGGGCTGACGATCTTCCGTATTCGGTGTCGACCCTCGACCGCGCCATCGACGTGCTCGAGGCGTTCAGCCACAAGAGCCCCGAGCTGAGCCTGAAGCAGATCGCCGCACGGACCGGGCTCCACAAGGCCACGGCCTTCCGCCTGGTGACCACGCTGTCGCGCCGTGGGCTGATGATCAAGCATCCGATGACCGGCCGTTACCGGCTGGGCTTCGAGCTGATCTCGCTGGCCGAGATCGCCAAAGGCCAGACGAGCCTGGTCGCCGAGGCGCTGCCGGTCATGCGGCAGGTCCGTGACCAGTTGAACGAAACGGCTTTTCTTTGTGTCCGCGTGGGCGATCACCGCGTGGACATCGAGCAGGTCGAGGGTCTGCAGAATATCCGCCGCGTACTCACGCTTGGCGAGCAAAAGTCGCTTTACGCCGGCGCCGGCAGCAAGGTGCTGCTCGCCGCCATGAGCGATGCGGCGATCGAGGCCTATCTGGGGCGCACCAAGCTGGTGGCGCTCACGAAGACCACCCCGACGAGCGTGAAGGCGGTGTGGGCGGAGATGCAGGCGATCCGCCGCCAGGGGTACGCGGAGGGCTGGGACGAGCGCGATTCCGGCGGGGCCGGTGCCGCGGCACCGATTTTCGGTCCGTCCGGCGAGGTGATGGGGGCGCTGGCGATCGCCGTGCCGACGAGCCGCTACAGCGTCGCCCTCAAGAAGAAGACGATCGCCGCGGTCATCAAAGGTGCGGCCGCGATCTCAGACCGGCTCGCAGCGCCCAAGCGCCGCGAGCTTCGCGGAGGTCCTGCCGCATGAGGCGCGACGTGATCGAGGCGCGCGCGGTCGACCACCGCTATGAGGGCCACGCCGGGTGGGTGCATTCGCTGCAGGGCTTCGAACTGCGCATCCCCGAGAACGAGTTCCTGTGCATTCTGGGCCCCTCGGGCTGCGGCAAAAGCACCTTCCTCAAGATCGTCGCCGGGCTGATCAGGCCGTCGGCGGGCGAGGTCCGCCTCAACGGGCAGGCGATCGTCGAGCCCGGCCTTGACCGCGGCGTCGTCTTCCAGGAGCACGCCCTGTTTCCATGGCTCACCGTGCTCAAGAACGTCGAGTTCGGGCTCAAAATGGGCGGCTGGCGGAAGGATGCGGCGCGCCAACGGGCGTTGCACGTGTTGCGCATCGTCGGTCTCGCGGATTACGCCGATCTCTATCCGTACCAGCTCTCCGGTGGCATGAAGCACCGCGCTGCCGTTGCGCGGGCTTGGGCGCTCACGAGTGCTGCCTTGCTCCTGATGGACGAACCGTTCTCGGCGGTCGATGCCATCAATCGGATGGCGCTCCAGGATCATCTGATCGCCACCTGGCTCAGCGAACAGCGCACGGTCCTCTACGTCACGCATGACATCGACGAGGCGGTGTATCTCGCCGATCGCATCGCGATCATGAAGCCATCGCCGGGGCGTGTCGCGCACGAGGTGAAGGTGGACCTCGCCCGCCCGCGCGACCGCAATTCTCACGAATTTGCCGCCTACAAAGCCCGTATCACGGCCGAGATGCAG
>DATJVW010000205.1:0-2042 GCA_035501675.1 Burkholderiales bacterium | reverse complement strand
AACAAATCGTGTCGCGAGGCCGGGGTCGCCGGCAATCTCCAGAATTGCCCAATGATCAAGATAGACCGCAGGTCGTTTGAACTCTTGCTTTGCGACAAGACCCCCGCCCGGGTCAAAAGCCCACTGGATCATGCTTTGTTTCGAGCCATCTGCGAGACATGAGAGGGTGTGTGTAGCCCCGGGCGTAGCCCGGGCGATCAGGAATGACAGAAAAGTGCTATCTATCAGTCACTAATCGTACCCTATTGACAGTCCTGACGCGAAAAGCAATTCGGACCGGAACGACCCGTGGCTATATCAGCAGGCGCTGGTCGGTGTGCGGGTTGAGCCGCTTCATGCCTTCTACGAAGCGCAGGAACTCGAGGCCGTAGCGCGCTTGAAGCGCCCTGGCGCGCTCGTTCAACTCATCCCAGCCCAGGCGACCCGGCAGGGACTTGAATGCGAGCGCGATAATGTTCCCCTTCTGTAGCGCGGGAACGCAAGCGACCTGGCCGCTGAAGGCGGTTTCGATGCGCCGCAGATACTCGTCGAAGTAGCGGTCGCTGCCCCACAGGTTCACGACCAGCATGCCGGCGTCGCGCAGCGACGCGGCTGCAGCGCTGTAGAAATCGAGGCTCGCGAGCGCTTTCACGTGAGCTTCTCCGTCGTAACCGTCGACCAGGATCACGTCTGCGCTGTCCGGATGCTCCGCGATCCAGCGCGCGCCGTCGCCCTGCTCGACCTGCAGGCGGGCGTCGTCGGGCGGTACGTGAAAATACTGGCGGGCCACAGCGATCACGTCTGGATTCACCTCCACCACCACCTGCTCGGCCTGCGGGAAGCGGCGGTAGAGCCATTTGTTCACCGAGCCGCCCCCTAACCCGATGCTGACCACGCGCCGCGGTTCGGGCTGGAACAGAAGAAATGCCATCATACTGCGCGTATAGGCCAGCTCGAGCTCGTCCGGCTGGCTCATGCGCATCCCGCTTTGGATCGTCGAGCTGCCCAAGTGCAGATATCGGATGCCATCCTCCTCGCTGATCTGTACGCTTCCATCCGTGCCCACGCCACGGCGCCCGCGCCAGCCCTTGAACAGTCTCAACTCGCTCCTCGCTATCGGGTGAGTGCCGATTGTAAGATAACAACTTTTCCACGGACACTTCGCGATGCGCGTCTCCGCTTTTTTTCTGTCCACGCTGAAGGAAGCCCCAGCCGAGGCCGAGCTGGTGAGTCACAGGCTGATGCTGCGTGCCGGTCTCATCAGGAAGCTCGGCAGCGGCCTCTACAGCTGGATGCCGCTCGGCCTGAGGATCCTCAAGAAGGTCGAGGCCATCGTCCGTAAGGAGATGAACCGCTCGGGTGCGATCGAGCTGCTCATGCCGGCGGTGCAGCCGGCGGAGCTGTGGCAAGAGAGCGGACGCTGGGAGCGGTTTGGCAAGGAAATGCTGAAGATCAAGGATCGGCACGAGCGCGATTACTGCTTCGGGCCGACACACGAGGAGGTGATCACCGACATCGCACGCAAGGAAGTTCGCAGCTATCGCCAGCTGCCGCTCAACCTGTACCAGATTCAGACCAAGTTCCGCGACGAGATCCGGCCGCGTTTCGGCGTCATGCGCGCGCGCGAGTTTCTCATGAAGGATGCCTACTCCTTTCATCTGGACCGTCAGGATCTGCAGCGTGAGTACCGCAACATGCACGATACCTACATGCGGATATTCGAGCGCCTCGGACTGCGCTTCCGGGCCGTGGCCGCAGACACCGGAGCCATCGGAGGGACCGGCTCACACGAGTTCCACGTGCTAGCCGACTCGGGGGAAGATGCTATCGCGTTCTGTCCGGACTCGGACTACGCCGCCAACGTCGAGTTGGCCGAGGCCGTGCCTCCCTCAACCCCGCGGGCCGCACCGGCGCAGGAGCTGCGCAAGATTGCCACTCCGGGCGCGCACACCATCTACGAGGTGAGCGCCTTGCTGAAAGCGGCCCCGCAGAAGATCGTCAAGACGCTGATGGTCGTGACCGGCGACCAGCGCGAATGCCTGCTGCTCCTGCGTGGTGATCAC
>DATJVW010000204.1:0-9774 GCA_035501675.1 Burkholderiales bacterium | reverse complement strand
TAGGTATTCACGAGCGCTGCAATGTGCGCGCCCGGATAGCGCTCGCGCAGCGCGAAGATGAGCGGCGTGGTGCAGACCAGATCGCCGATGTTGTCGCGGCGGATCACTAGGATTCTCGGGTAGGCTCCGTTCACGATCCTCCCACAGCGTTCAGCGCGCGAGGAACGCCGCAACGTTCTCGCCTTCACAGTAGGCGGGAATGACGACGGTCAGTTCAGGCATGCCGGTTCATCATCTCTGGAGCTGGCGTCCGGGAGCGCAAGTTGGTGGCACCCAAGCGGAGCGCGGCGAGCGCGCACAGTATCGTGACCGCATCGGCAGACTGGATATGCCGGGAGGGCG
This sequence comes from Burkholderiales bacterium, assembly GCA_035501675.1. Lineage (GTDB taxonomy): Bacteria > Pseudomonadota > Gammaproteobacteria > Burkholderiales > SHXO01 > SHXO01. The sequence goes on along the minus strand of DATJVW010000204.1, from coordinate 9,432 downwards.
AAAAATAGAACAGGAACGGCAGGTAGAGTGCGAGAGATATCAGGGCGAGTACGCGCGCCGGGCGCCAGCCCGGGCCGCCCCGCGCGAGAAGATAGCCCATCGCCGCGAGGAGCACCCAGCGCAGCGGCAGCACCCATCCGGCGAGCTGATGCGCAACACGTGCGCTCTTCTCGCCGAGCGCACCGTGCAACCACTCGGCGAGCATCGCCGCGTAGTCGCCGAGATCGACACGCAGCGAATCGCCCTTCAGCGTCTCCGCGAACCAGACGATCCGTCCTCCGAAATAGGCGTTGTGCAGCGCCACCGCAAATACGAGGAGCGACGGTGACAAAATCACGAGCGACGTTCGCCACCCGAAACCGGCTGCATGCACCCGCAGGGTCACCAAGCCCATCACGCCGATGACGAGCGCGAAATTCGGGCGTATCCAAGTGGCGAACACGAGGAGCAGGAACGCTGCGGAGAGTTTGGCCGCGTCGCCGGGGGCGTAACGGCGCGGTTCCACTAGTGTCTGTAGGAAAACGGTAACGCCAGCGATCAAGAGAAAAGATCCTACGGCTTCGCTGTACCCCTTCACGGCCCAGGCGAACAGGCGCGCGAAGATCGTCAGGCAGAACACCATGTATGCGATGGCGAGCGCACGCCGCCGCTCCAGCACCAGGTTCGCCAGCCGCCAGTGGAGTGGCAGCGTGGCGAGCAACACGATCAGGGTAGCGTAGCTCGTGTCGCCGAACAGAACGAGCTCGAGTGCACGGAAATAGCACATCCCTGGCATGAAGAGGAACACGTCCTCTCCGCCCTGCAACGCGTCGCCCCAGCGGCCCTCGACGAGCGAGCGCGCGATGTCGTAGCCGAGTCCCCTGTAGACCAGCGGGTCGCGTTCGGCGACCACGGTCAGCGCATGAGTGAAGAAATCCGGGGCAACAAGCGCGATAACGACACCGCCGGCGGCGGTCACCACACCGAGGCGAGAGAGACGGGCGGGATCGACCCGCAAAGTCAGCCACAAGATTGCGACGAGCGCGGCGACCAGAACGAGCTGCAGCGTCAGATCCAGCGCCAACAGCCACGCGCTTTGCTCGAGTCGCATGGCAAGGCGCGCTTCCGAGCCGACCTCGAACACCCAGAAGCGGCTGCCCGCGTCCTCGCGCCGCACTTCTCAGCACGTCTCGCCGTCCCGCGGCCCGAACCAGGATGCATTCGAGGCCCAGTATACATGGCCGCGCGTGCAGATGCGGTTCCCAACCAAAACCTCCGGCAGAGTCAGGGCGAGATACCACGCGGGCGCGATCCGATTTACGTTCTCGCGCCAGAAGTACCAGCTCGCGTCGAACGCATACAGCGCAGCAATGCGGGCGTCGTCGAGCCCATCGATGTCGAGACGGTCGAGAACGCGCACCCTGCGGCTACGCCCGGAAGAAACCATCTCCGGCAAAGGCAAACGTGTCCGGCCGGAGCACGGCATTCCGCCAGCAATGGGCGATCGAGTAATAGGTTTCCGCTGTCTTCAGCGGCCGCCTCGCGGAAATGCCTCTGCGCTTCAATTCTTCCCCGGGATCGCACCATGTCTCGCTCGGGTTGGCGCGCAGAAACGCCGCGTCGAGCGCCGCACGGAACTCCGCCGGTACGCCACCATAGCGCGCCGCTGCGTCCTCGGTCGGCAGATACAAGTTGTGCGAAGCCTCGACCTGCGTGTGAGGCAGGAACGTCCTCACGAGGATCGCTACGAGGGCGATGGCGGCTGCCGCAGCGTAGCGCCGCACGCCCTCTCTGGGCGCCGAGGACAGGATGAGCAACGCAACTACGATCAGCGCCGCGAGTTTTTCCGGGGTATTGACCGGTACCCCGATCACGGCGAGACACGCAGCCGCGATCGCCGGCATTCGTGCCAGTTGCAGCCGTCGCCTCCGCTTAGCGAATTGCTGAAATGCCTTGTTGTCGCGTCATTGTACCTGCAACGGTAAACCTTGATCTCGGCGTTGCGGACCTAGCGAGAGGTGAAGGTTTCCCGCCTACAGGCAGGCAAGCAGGTGGTAGCAAAATACCCGCCAGTCCTGAGACAGGCGATCTGGCGCTCCATGCCACGATAGTGGAAAATGGGCCGCGCCGGGGGGGCAGTTCATCGGCTACGCCGCGGCCATGACGACGACAAATTCGCGAAAGCCGGAGTAACATTGTTGTGGAAAAGGTCCTCGTTTGCCTGCTTGCCAGCACGCGCGGGCACCAACTGACTTTCCCGAGTTTCAAGCGGCAGGTCCTCGACGAACTGAACGGTGACTTGGCGCTGGCGCTCCTGATCGACGAGAAGTACGACTACAGCAACCCGCTCTGGCAGCACGCCAAGTACCGCTGGACCGCGCCCGATTTCAGCGACTACGGTGATGCTTTCGACTTTGCCCAGCGCTGGTTGTGTCAGCAGCATGCCGTCCCCGCGGCCGACTGGCGGTCGATGTTGCGAATCAAGGGCATCTGGCAGGGGGGAATCCGGTCGCCGGACCCTCAGCCTAGTAGGTCTGCGGTCCTGCATTTCAGCCGCTGGCTTCTGCTGCACAGCTTGCAGCAGGACGAGATCCTCGATCGCTATGACCGCTTCGTGATTACGCGGTCGGATCTGGTCTGGTCCTGCCCGCATCCGCCGCTTTCCGTTCTGGACAGGGACGCGATTTGGCTGCCCGACGGCGAGAACTACGGAGGCCTGAACGATCGGCACCTCGTAGTATCTCGGGCCGATGTGGTGAATTGTCTGAACGTGATCGAAGACATCGTGCTGGACCCGTGCCGGCTTTACGAAGAGATGAAGCACCACGCGGGCTGGAACAACGAACAACTCCTGGCGCACCACCTGGGTCGCAAAGGGCTCCTCCACAAAGTGAAGCGGTTTCCCTACGTGATGTACTCAGCCCGGTCGGTTCACGACGAAAGCCCGACCTGGTCCCGGGGTCGCTATGAAGGTTCGGTCGGACACTACGTCAAGTACCCGAGGGAATTCGAAGCCGCAAGCAGCTACGCCACGGTGATACGCTCTCGCGCGGACTGGGAAAGCAGAGGTTGGCTGAGCTTCACTCCCACTCGCGCCGCGTCCCGCACCGGCTCGCCTCTGCTGCGCCTCCGGTACCGCTGCGAGCGCGCCTATTACAGGATTGTGTCGTCGCTGAGGCGGCCGCGACGCGTCGAAAGGTTGGCGGGCAGCTGCAAGCGGGCGCTGCGCCGGACGATCGGCCGTCTAACGCGCGACCGCGCGTGAGGTAAATAGGTAGTATTGCGCGGCGGTCGTCACGCTGGACAAGCGCTGGCTTGCGAGCCTACTTGTGCTCGCGGTCTAGGTGTTCGTAATCGCGCGCGCTGCGGGTTGCGAGGAGCAAGCGGCCTAGGGCTCGAACGGCTTCGGCTCGGCCACTTCCCGGAACGCGTCCACGACGTGCTGGACCTCCGCAGGACCGATCCGTGCGTGATTCGGCAGGTATAGACCGAATTCGTGTACGACGTCCGCGTTGGGCAGGATCCGCTCACCGTAGCGACGGGTCCAGAAGGGCTGGCGTCCGATGCTCCCGCAGACGAGCGGCCGCGTCTCGACGCCACGATCGCGCAGGTGCCTGTAAACCTCCAGACGGTTCGCCACGAGCGTACCGTAGGCGAAGCTCGACAGCGCCTCGGCGTCGCTCGACTGACACCAGAAGTCGCCGGCGAGCGCAGCGCGGTACAGTTCGAAGTTACGCTGGCGTTTTTCGACGATCTGCCCAGCCTTCCGCATTTGGGATAGACCGAGAAACGCTTGAAGATCCGTCGGCCGGAAGTTGAAACCTGGGTGGTAGAACGTGTACAAGCTGCGCACCTCGTCGACCCCGAACTCCCGCTCCCACCCTTCCTTGTATACGGGCTCTAGATCGCGGGCCCAACCGTGGGCCCGCAAGGACAAGAGCGTGTTGTACAGCTCGCGGTCGCTGACCGTGATGATGCCCCCCTCTATCGTGGAGAGTTGGTGGCCGTAATAGAAGGAGAACGATCCCATCGCGCCGAAGGTACCCAGATGGCGGCCGCGCCAACGCGTGCCCAGGGCCTCGCAGGAGTCCTCGATCAGGGTCACGCCGTGCCGCTCGGCGATCAAGCGGATTTCCTCCAGTTGGCAGGCGTGGCCCAGCACGTGCACGATGATCGCCGCATCGGGTTCATGCCGGCCGCACAGGTCCTCGAAGTGCTGGGGGTCGAGGCCTAGGCTCGTTCTGTCGCAGTCGCACAACTCGATCTGCATGCCGAGTAGGTCGCCCCCGGACAGGCGGCGCACAAAGTCGGCGATCCTCGTACCGACTCCCGAGCCGATATTGACGATCCCCTCGCACTCACGGTCCATCAGTTGCAGGATTGCGTCGACGATGTCTTCGGCTGCCGACAGGTCGCGGACGTCGTTCCCGCCGCGCAGCGCAAACGGTCGTTCGCGATCGTGGGTAGCCAGCCGCTCGACGATCGACGGGTAGAGAAAGGGCTTGGCCTGCGAGGGGTGATAGAAACTGAAGATCCGCCCGATGCACGCCCGCACGGTGCCGTGCCTCTCGTGGAACTGCACGATCTGCTCGCCTAAGTGCTTCGTCTCGGCATACGTGTTCTGGGGCTTCAACGGGTCGTCCTCGCTGATCGGCCGGTCGAGGCTCTCGTAGACGTGGCTCGTGCTCGCGTAGAACAGCCACGGCACGATGCCGAGGCCGGCCAGTGCGGCGCAGAGACGGGCCGTGCCGCGGACGTTGACATCGAATGCGCCTAGAGGATCGCGCGCGACCTGTTCGAGCGGGACGCGCGCGGCGAGGTGCAGGACACGCGCAGGGCGAACGTCGTTCACCCAGGCCTCCACGTCCCAGGTAGAGCGCAGATCTCCCTCGAAGCAGTGCCCCTCTGCCGAGGGGGCGAGGCGCTGTCGGACGAGACTGCCCAGAGTGCCGGAGCAACCGGTGATACCAACTTTCGTGCGCGATGCTTCCAACTATCCCTCGGAGGAGCGCTGCCGGCGCGATAGTAGCAGGGTTGAGCGGCCCTTGAGCGGCGTAAATGGTGTATCACGAACACGGCAAAGAGCATGCGAAGCATAGCAGTCGCTTAGCCGAAGGATAGGTAAGTCGATCCGGCTCATTTTCTGTCCCTTGGCACTTGCGGATGTTTCGCGCCAATTTGGGCTGAGCGGAGATCCCGCATGCAGAGAACTGGACGAGGTCACGGCGCGCGGGTTCGACCCTTTTCCACCGACTAGGAGTGCACGCAGCACACGGAAGTTCGCGCCCACGTCGAGCCGGGATCCTGGAACAGGCACGTACGAGAAATCGCGGCGCGCCCTTGGTGGCCATGTTTCAGCGCTGCACGAGCAGCGGCCGTACAATGCGGGCGAGCCGCTCGCCGCGTGCAGCCCAAGTATAGTTGCGCGCCTTTTCCCGGACGCGCGCGCCCAGCTGCCGGGCCCTTTCCGGATCTCCCGCCAGCGCCCGGATCGCGTCCGCCAAGCCGGCCGCGTCGCCAGGCGCGGTCCAGACCGCGTCGTCCTGCCCGAGCACCTCACGCAAGGAGGGAAGATCGCTCACTACTAGGGCGCAGCCCGCGGCCATGTATTCGAAGAGCTTGATCGGCGAGGTAAAGGCACTGTCAGGATCGGCGCGATTGGGCAGTACCGCGATGCAAGCCCGTGCAAGCTCGGCCCCGACGCGGCCGTGGGGGATACGCCCAGTGAAGTCGAGGGCCGCACCCGCGCTTCCCACGCGCGCGCGCAGTTGCGCGATGCCGGCTTCGCTGCCGCCGATCAGCTGGATGCGAAAGCCCGGAAGAGCACGCGCCGCGTCGGCGAGATCATCCACGCCTTTCCAGCTGAAGAAACTCCCCGCGTACACAATGCGCTCCGAGGCGCGCGCCCAGTCCTTTGCTGGGATTGACTCCGGGTATTCGACTCCGTTGGGAATGACGTCGATCGGCGCGGTAATCTCGTAGAGTGCGCGCAGCCGCGCCGCGGTCGCGTTCGAATTTGCGACCAGCGACGCCGCCCTCTTGACGACGGCGCGCTCGCGGCGCTCGGTGTCCTTGCGACGACGCGGCGGCGCCGTGTCGGCGAAGACCTCGTGAGCCTCATAGACGAGCCTCAAGCCTGGAATGCGCTCGAGCAAGAGCGCCGAGGCTTTCAAGTGGCGCGCCATCACCGCACCGATCTCCCTGGGATGGATGCGCTTTGCCAGGCGCGCGGCAAAGAGTCGGTTGGAATGCATGCGAGCGAACGGCCACGGCAGGCTGCGCGACACTGGCAGCAGGCGCACCTTCCCGGGCATGGCGACTGAATAAGCGGCGAAGGGATCCCCGGATGAAGGCACGTGCGCAAGCGTCACCTCGATGCCCTGCGCCGCGAGCGCCGCAACGGTATGCACGGTCTGGATTCCCCGTGCGCGCTCAAGCGGCAGCGGCTCGGGGAAAACGTAGAGGAGCTTCACGTCGGCCGGGTTCGGGACGAGCGCCCGGTCAGGCGCGTCGCCGAATGTGCCAGCGTCTGGGACTGAAATACACGGCCACTGCCAGTAAGTAGGCAAGGATGTGGTAGCGAAGCACCCGCCAATGCTGGGGCAGGCCGGCTGCATTCCGCCATAGAATCGCGAAAAATCGCTCTTGTCGGACGCGCTTAAGATAGTAAGCTCTCTGCGCCGGATCCGAAAGTCCGCGAATCTGCTTGACGACGTTGTTGCCACTGTTGACGAAATCTCGCCGCAATAACTTTCGGGTAAGTGTCTGCAGCGTTTCCCTGCCGGCGACTTCGGACAGAGCTCGAACGTTGTACATCGAAGCCTCGATCGTTTTGTGCCGATGGAAAGTTCCTCCAGGCGCCGGAACCGGGGGAGGAGCCGGATACGTCTCCTTCTTGCGGTACCAGAGAAGCGGCCGCGGGACGAAGTGGAATCGCCTGGCCGCAAGGAGGGTTTCCGTCACCCAGAGTACGTCCTCGTGGGGATCGGCGGGAGGAAATGCGACGCCGATCTCCTCGATGAACGAACGGCGGTAGAGATGCATCCAGCAGTAGTGCGGCAGGTATCCGGCAAGTAAACGCCGCTGGAGCCACGTCTCGCCGGTGATCACGCCCGTGTCGGGGACGTCGCGATACACCAGCGTATCGGGCTTTCGGCCTTCGTAGAAATTCCAGGCGTTGCACATGGCGATATCGAGCTCCTCGCCCTCGGCCAAATCGACGAGGGTCGCATACATCCCTGCCTCAGGTACATCGTCCACATCCAGAAAGACGAGGTAGCGGCCGGTCACCTGTTGCATCCCGACATTTCGAGCGACCGCCTGTCCCTGATTCTCCTGTCTGATCACCCGCAGGCTGGGCAGCCCGGCCCCGAGCCGCGCGATTATTTCGGACGAGCCGTCCGTCGAGCCATCATCCACGACGATCACTTCGTCGGGCACCCTCTCCTGCGCCAGCAGGTTGTCCAGAAGTTGCGGCAGGTAGAGGGTCCCGTTGAAGACCGGAATGACGATCGACAACAGCGGGTGGGAAACACGGTCCGACGCGCCGCTGCGCGCGTCAGTCGACGAGGTGCGTGCGCCCTCTGGGACCGGCTGAGCCATCTTCAAAGCACCGATCTGAAATAGGCGATCGTACGCTTCAGGCCCTCCTCCAGCTGCACCGTCGGCGCCCAGCCCAGCGACGAGCGCGCAAATGCAATGTCCGGCTGGCGCTGTCGCGGATCGTCCTGGGGCAGCGGCAGGAACACAAGCTTCGAGCGGCTCTCCGTCAACTTCAGCGTCATTTCGGCCAGTTCACGCATGGTGAACTCAACAGGATTGCCGAGGTTTACCGGCCCGGTGATTTCGGAGGGCGAATCCATCAGCTTCAGCAGCCCGTCCACCAGATCGTCGATGTAGCAAAAGGAGCGAGTCTGCGTGCCGTCGCCGTATATAGTGATGTCGTCGCCGCGCAGGGCCTGCACGATGAAATTGCTCACCACGCGGCCGTCGTCAGGCAGCATGCGCGGTCCATAGGTATTGAAGATGCGCGCTACCTTGATCTCCAGCCGGTGCTGACGGTAATAATCAAAGAACAGCGTTTCAGCGCAGCGCTTTCCTTCATCATAGCAAGCGCGTGGCCCGATTGGATTGACGCGCCCCCAGTATGCTTCTGTCTGAGGATGCACGTCGGGGTCGCCGTAGACTTCGCTGGTCGAGGCCTGCAGTATTCGCGCCTTGACCCGCTTGGCCAACCCCAGCATGTTGATCGCACCGTGGACGCTCGTCTTGGTGGTCTGCACCGGGTCGAATTGGTAGTGAATCGGGGACGCCGGACAAGCGAGATTGAATATGCGGTCGACTTCAACATAGAGCGGGAATGTGACGTCGTGTCGCATCGCTTCAAAGAGGGGACTGCGCAGCACGTGCGCGATGTTGTCCTTGTTGCCCGTGAAGTAATTGTCGACACACAGAACGTCGTGGCCCTTACCGACCAGCTTTTCACAAAGATGCGACCCGATGAATCCCGCGCCGCCTGTCACCAGGATCTTCATATCCCTCCCGGGTCAGGTGCTATGTCACCGTGGAGGCGGCGAAGGGAACGGCGAGAACGTCGCCGTTGAGCGGCCTATCCCATGCGACTCGGGTGAGGAGGTCGGCGCCATAGCGGGAGATATAGTAGCAGCGGTACCCGAGCCCCTCGAGAAAGCCGGACAGCGCGCGTTTCACGCCTTCGGCCTCCGCGCCCGCGTGGAACAAGCGATCCTCGTGCTCGAAAACGAGGACCGGCCCGAACCTGGCGAGAAGCGCCCTGCCCCCGCGAAGGACCTGCAGCTCATGCCCTTGTACGTCGATCTTGATGACGCTTACCGGACGCTGCGACATCAGGTAAAGCCGGTCGAGCGTCTCGACCTCCACCTCGGTCACGACGCTATCGACGCCGGCCAGCGAATCCTCGCGCAGCGACGACAGGCCGAAGTTGTCCTCGATGCGCGCGACCGCGTGCAGCCTGAGGCGGCCGGGCGCGTCGGAAAGGGCGAGGGGCCTCACCGCCACGTTGCGGTTCCGCATCCTGTTGAGAGCGATGTTTTCCTCGAGGCGCGCGATGACGGGTGGATTGGGCTCGAACGCGTGCACCTCGACATCCGGGAAGCGACGCGCTAGGGGGATCGCGTACGCGCCGAGGTTTGCGCCGACGTCGATCACCAGCGATCCCGGCCGTACGAAGGGCACCAGCGTGTCGAACACGGGTTTCTGGAAGAACCCGCGCTTGATGAATGCATCCTCGACGCTGGAGCGGGGATGGCAATGGAAATAGCTCGCGACTCCGGCGTCGTCGACGCGGACGACCACTTCGTCATTCACGAACTGGGCGCGGTCTTCCGCAGGGACGTAGCGCGAATCCGGAAAACGCCCTCGCTTGAGGCGCCGCAGGTAGCGATTTCGATCCACCTGCGCGTAGGGCGTCACCCA
>DATJVW010000203.1:0-5059 GCA_035501675.1 Burkholderiales bacterium | reverse complement strand
TTCATGGGCATGAGTGGCGGCGCCCCCTACCATTCCAGCTTCTCCATTTTGCGCACCACGACATGGGTATCGCGCGTCATGATCCCGGTCGGGCCCCAGTAGTTGAAGCCGTAGGTGAACTGGGCGTAGCCGCCCGCCAGAAACACTGGGTTGATGCGAGTGCGCGTCACGCTGTTGTGTCCGCCGGCGCGCCGCCGCCCGCGCTCCTGCGATTTCGGGATGTACACCGTGCGTTCGACCGCGTGATAGTACATGCAGGTGCCCGGCTGGATGCGGCGGCTCACATTGGCGCGGGTTACTATCACGCCGTTGTCGTTGTAGACCTCGACCCAGTCGTTATCCTCGATGCCTACCCGCGCGGCGTCTCTGTCGTTGATCCACACCGGATCCATGCCGCGCGACAGCATCAGCATGCGGTGGTTGTCCTTGTAGGTGGAGTGGATGTTCCATTTGCCGTGCGGCGTGATGTAGTTCAACACGAGCGACCGGTCGTCGACGCGGCTTTTCACGATGTCGCCGGTCTTGCGCGGCTCAAGCTTCGGCTTGTAGGTCGTGATGTGCTCGCCGAAGTCCAGGTACCAGGGGTGGTCGATGTACAGCGATTGGCGGCCGGTGAGCGTGCGCCAGGGCACTAGCCGCTCAACGTTCATGCACCAGGCGGAGTAGGCGCGGCCGTCGTTCGTCATGCCAGTCCAGCACGGGCTGGTGAGCAGGCGCCTCGGCTGGCGCGTGAGGTCGTAAAAGGTCATAGCGACGCCACGCGTGGGTTCGCCAATGTCGGCGAGCGGGAGGCCGACACGCTCCTCTTCATGACGGAAGGTCTGCCAGCAAACCTCACCGTTGGTCTCGGGCGCGGTCGACAGCAGCGTGTTGGCGGCGTCCAGCACGTCCTCGAGGCTCGGATAGCGTTTACCGCCCCACTCGACGCAACGCATGTGCCTCGGGTCGGGCATCGGCATTACGGGATTCTCGAGCATTTGATCGTACTGCGCCTTGATCGGCACATGGACGCCGACAGCGGAGAGGCCGTTTTCGCGCGCCATCCGCCCGAACGAGATGAATTTGTTGTAGATATTCGCGTAGTCGCGCTCGACCACCCGCAGATGCGGCATGGTCTTGCCCGGCACCGGCGCGCACTCGCCCTCGGCCCAGTCGAGGACCTGAGGCTGCGCCAACTCGTCAGGCGTGTCGTGCGCGAGCGGCGCTGAAACCAGGTCGCGCACCGGCTTGGGAAAGGCGAGCGGCGCCATTTCGCTCACTTTGCGCGCGAACAGCTTGAAAATCTCCCAGTCGGTCTTGGATTCCCAAACCGGCGGCACTGCCTGCCCGAGCACGTGGATGAACGAGTGCAGGTCGGTCGAGTTGAGGTCGTTCTTCTCGTACCAGAAGGCCGACGGCAACACGATGTCGGAGTAGAGCGCCGAGCTATCCATGCGGAAATTGATGTCGATCACCAGATCAAACTTTCCGCGTGGCGCCGGCTCACGGTACTGCACCGTGTGCGTCTTGCCCTTGGCGCGGTCGTCGGCGATGGCGTTGTCGTGCGTCCCGAGGTAATGGCGCAAGAAGAATTCCATCCCCTTGGCGCTCGACGATATGGCGTTGCCGCGCCAGATGAACCACACCCGCGGCCAGTTCTCCTGGGCATCGAGATCCTCGATCGCAAAGTGCAGCTTCTTGTTCTTGAGCTGGTCGACGACGCGGTCAACGATCTCCTTTTCGGTCTTCGCGCCCGCGCGCTCGGCCTCGGCCACGATGTCGAGCGGATTGCGGTTGAAGTGCGGGGCCATAGGCATCCAGCCACAGCGCACAGCCTTTGCCAGGAGGTCGATAGCATGGCCTTTGGCCCAGCGCGGCTTTGGGCACGTCAGACCGTATTCGGTGAACTCCGCCTCGTAGCGCCACTGACAGCTATGGGCGTAATGCCAGACCGGCGACTGCTGGAGCCGCGGCGGCCTGCTCCAGTCGAGGCCCAAGGCGATCGTCTGCCAGGGTGCAAGGGGAGCCAGCTTTTCCTGGCCGACATAGTGGTTCATCCCACCGCCGTTGCGTCCACAGCAGCCGCATAGAATCAGCGCGGTGATGGCGGAGCGGTAGATGAGATTGTTGTAGTACCAGTGGTTGGCGCTGGCGCCCACGATGACCATGGACCTGCCTTGAGTGAGCTCCGCGTTGCGGGCAAACTCGCGCGCAAATCTGATCGCCGTAGCGCGGCCGATGCCTGTAAACTTCTCCTGCCACGCCGGCGTAAAGAGCGCGTCCGCGTCGTCGTAGCTCGACGGGTAGACGCCCTCGAGGCCGCGGCCGACGCCGCATTGGGCGATCAGCAGGTCGAAGCCGGTGGTTACCAGCACCTCGCCTTCCGCGGTGGCGATGCGCCGCACCGGCACGCCGCGCGACACGGTGGGGGTTGTAGCGCCCGGCACTCCGTTGGCGAAGTCGTCGAATTCCACCTGGACCACAGCGTCAGATCCATCGATGAAGCTCAGCACTGAATCGATGGGGCTGTTGTCGAGGCCGTCTTCTTGGGAGAGGTTCCACTTGCCTTTCTCGGTACCCCAGCGAAAGCCGACCTGGCCCTTGGGCATGCGCGGCTCGCCGCTTGTGGCGTCGAGCACCAGCATCTTCCAGTCGCCGTTTTCGACGTCTTTGTAGCGCGCCAAACGCTTGGCGCGCAGCAGCTGCCCCGCGCGATAACCCTTCCCATCGGGGAGCAGTTCGACGAGGAACGGACAATCGGTATAACGCTTGAGGTAATCGACGAAATAAGGGACTTGGCGGTCGACATAGAACTCCTTGAGGATGACGTGATTAACCGCCATCCATAGCGCGGCGTCCTGTCCCGCCTGGATCGGGATCCACTCATCGCAGTACTTGGCGATTTGGCTGAAGTCCGGCGCGAGGACCACGAACTTGGTCCCCTCGGTGCGCGCCTCCGCGATAAAGTGCACGTCCGGGGTGCGCGTCATGTTCAGGTTCGACGCCATCGAGACGATGAACTTGCTGTTGTACCAGTCGGCGCCTTCGCACACGTCGGTCTGGTCGCCCCAAACCTCCGGGAACGCGGTTGGCAGGTCGGCGTACCAGTCGTAGAAGCTCATGTTCACGCCGCCGAAGAGCTGGAGAAAGCGCGAACCCGCCCCGTAGGAGAAGAACGACATCGCCGGGATCGGCGAGAAGCCCATCACCCGGTCCGGCCCCCACTTGCGCGCCGTGTACAGGCTGGCAGCGGCGATCAACTCCGACACATCGTCCCACTTGGCGCGGCGGAAGCCGCCTTTGCCGCGCGCCTGCTGGATGCGCGAACGCTTTTGTGGGTTCTCGACCAGCGAGGCCCAGGCCTCGATCGGATTGGAATACTGGCTTTTCGCCTCGCGCCAAAAGTCGAGCAGCGGGCCGCGCACATAGGGATATTTCACCCTGATCGGGCTGTAGACGTACCAGGAGGCGGAGATGCCGCGCTGGCAGCCGCGCGGCTCATAGGGCGGCAAACCGCGCTCGAGCAACGGGTAGTCGGTCTGCTGCATCTCCCAGGTGACAATCCCGTCCTTCACGTAGATCGCCCAGGAGCAGCCGCCGGTGCAGTTGACACCATGCGTGCTGCGGAAGACGTTGTCGTGCGACCAACGGTTGCGGTAGAACTCTTCCCACTTGCGCTCCTGGGGGTTGACCAGATCGAGTATCCAGCTCATCGGCGTCTCCTCGGTGCGTTCGCGGGGCTGCGACGCTCTTTGCTCTTTATTTAACGCTTATTTTAACGCTCAGATCGAAACCGGGCCTGCCAACCGGGGTGGTAGGGACCCGTGAACCAACCGCCGTTGCGGGGATCCCTACCCCCGGTGGTCGGTTTGGCCATCATCGGACGTCGCACCCCGAAGCGCAGACGGTTCCGCCATCTCACGGCGGCGATCGCCAGCAGGATCACTACTCCCAGCGCAGCCAGACCGGCGAGTTGCCATATCGCTTGAACCGGGCGTTGGGTCACCGCCGCCTGGGTGAGGAAGGCGACCACGTTCGCGCGCTCTTCGGTCGTCGGCGGGCGCTGCGACCATACGGCTTTCATGGTGGGGGTGGGCGTGCCGGCGATGAAGGCGTTGAGTCCGGCCGCTCCGCCGAGTTGCCCGACCACTTCGGTCAAGTCGGGCCCAAGCTGCCCGCCGCCCAGCGCCCCGATGCCGCCGATGCTATGACAGGCCATGCACGGAGGCCCGCCGTTCTGAAAGCGCACCACGCCGGTGAACAGCTCTTTGCCGATCTCAGGATTACCCTGGACGGCGGGCGCGGCTGCCGACGCAGAGGTTTGCGCCGGCGCGCCTGATGCGGCAGTTGCCAGATAAGCGAGGATAGCGTCGACGTCGGAGGGGCTGAGGCTCAGGTTCGGCATCGGCATGTCGTGGAACTGGTGCATCAAGCTGACGGCGTACGGGTCTTTCTTGGCGAGCATCGCATCTGGTGCCGCGATCCATTGCTGCAGCCACTCGTGCGGACGCTTCGTGGTGACGCCCGCGAGGTCGGGGCCAATGAGCGGGCCTTTGCCCACGGTGTGGCAGGTCGTGCAGCCCTTTTCCTGGAATAATTGTTGGCCCGCCGCCGCGTCGCTTCCGGCAGCATTCGCCGCGGCAGGCAGCGCGACCCATATGCCTGCGATCGTCGCGAGCACAGCAATGGACAGCCATCGCCAGGACGCCATTGGCTGCTCGTTCGTCATCGGTCGCCCTCCCTTCGCCGGCATTGCTCTCGCCTGGCTGAAGCTTTTTTTGCGCCTACTACTGATCGCGCTCGCCGGACTTTTTGGCATCCGTCAGCGATCAATCTCGCTTCTTAACGGCCGACTAAGCAGCGGCCTTGGCCTCGACTTTCTTCTCCGGTTTCTGCGCCACGGGCTTCTTCGGCAGCGTCGCCGTGAACACGCCCTTGTTGAAGCTCGCCTCGCCCTTCTCGGAAGCGCTCAGAACCTGATGCTGCTTGTGAGCCTTCAAACGGCGGAATGACTGCGCCAGCGTGATCGAAAGTCGGATGGCCGCGCTGCGGAAGGTCTCCCACAACATCACCGTGCCCT
>DATJVW010000202.1:0-5788 GCA_035501675.1 Burkholderiales bacterium | reverse complement strand
CGGCACCCCCTCCGGAGTGCTTCCGTAGGCCTGCTTCATGGCCTCTACGATACCGGATCGAGCGGCCCGACGTGGCGGAGCGTACTTTTCAGCATATCGCTTCCTGATAATCAGGTGTCGCGTTGACCTCGCGTAGCCGCTTCAGCCGGGCGACGTTGGCCTACAATGTGACTGGTCCGGCGCGGACCCGGCGTGAAAATCGACATGCTGAGGAGAGGAAGATGAAACTCGGATTCATCGGCGCGGGCTTCGTCGCCCGCTTCCAGGCGGTGGCCGTGGAGCAGGTCCGCGGTCTGGAGATCGCGGGTATCCTCAACCGCCGCGGTACGGCGGCGCTGGCCGGCTTCTGCCGCAGCAAACGGCTGGGAGATGCGGTCGTCTACGACAGCATCGCGGACATGGCCAGGCACGTGGACGTCATGGCCGTATACGTCCCCAACTACGCGTGCGTGGAAACGATGGAAGAGATCGCCGCGGCGGTGAAGGCGGGCGCGCGCCTCAAGGGCGTGATCCGCGAGAAACCGCTCGGCCGCAACATGAAGGAGGCGAGGCGGCTGGTCGCGCTGGCGAAGGAGGCCGGGCTGCGCACGGCATATTTCGAGAACCAGATTTACATGAAGGCGATCGCCACGCAGCGCAACCAGCTGCTGCCGGTGCAGAAGTCGATGGGCCCGCTCACGCTGACGCGCTCCGCCGAGGAGCATGGCGGCCCGCACGAGCCGTGGTTCTGGGATCCCACCCGGCAGGGCGGCGGCGTGCTGTGCGACATGGGCTGCCACAGCATCGCCGTGGGCCGCTACGTTCTGACCCCCCCGGGGAAGGACTTGCTGTTCCTGCAGCCGTTGACGGTCAGCGCCGACCTCGGTCTGCTGAAATGGGGCCAGCCCAAATGGCGCGAGAAGCTGCTCAAGGAACGCGGCGTCGACTACTCCAAGACCCCGGCCGAGGACTTCGCCACCGGCATGATCACCTATAGGAACCCCGAGACCGGGCAGAAGGTCAAGTCGCAGTTCACCGACTCCTGGATGTTCGAGAAGCAGGGGTTGCGGCTGTTCATGGACGGCATGGGCCCGGGCTATGCCTTCGAGGTCAACAGCCTGATCTCGCCTTTGAGCGTATTCATCGGCGATGTCGCGGCGGAAGCGATCGCCGACCAGGAGAGCGCCTTGGAAAAGGCTACCGCCAGCCGCGGGTTGCTCGCGGTGCAATACAACGAGGCGGACCTGTATGGCTACACCGACGAGAACCGCGACATGCTCGAATCGTTCAGCGCCGGCCGCGATGCGATGCTGTCGTGGGACTACGGCGTCGAGATCACCCGCCTGGTGATGGCGAGCTATTTGTCCGCCGAGCGCGGCAGGACCGTCGACCTCACCGACTCGTCGACGCTGGCGGAGCTGGAAACCTACGTGCCTGCGATCCAGCAGGGCAAGGGGGCGAAGCAGTTGTTGTAGCGGGAGGCGTGCCTCGCTCGTCCCGGGTGCAGTGTCGACCGGCGCACGAGCGTCACTCCAGAACCCGGTTCAAGGAGCGCGATCATGACCGAACAACTGTACGACTACGTCATTGTCGGCGCCGGTCTCGCCGGAGCCTTCGCGATCGAAGGGATCAGAGAGCGCGATGCGCAGCGCACGATCCTGCTCGTTGGCGCCGAACCACAGCGCCCCTACAACCGGCCGCCTTTGTCGAAGCAACTCTGGACGGGCAAGGAAACGCTCGACGGGATCTTCGCGCACGACCTCGGGTTCTATGCGCAGCACGGCGTCACGCTCGCAACGAGCACGGAGATCGTGGGATTGGATGTGGGCGCGAAGGCCGTCGTTGCTCGCGACGGACAGCGCTATCGATACGCGAAGCTGCTGCTGGCGACCGGCGGCCACCCGCGAACGCTGTCCATTCCGGGTGGAGACCTCGACGGCATCGTCTATTTTCGTACCTATCAGGATTACGTGCGGCTGCGGGGTGCGGCGGACAAAGCGAAATCCGCGGTGGTCATCGGCGGCGGCTTCATCGGCTCGGAGATTGCGGCCGCGCTCAACATGGTCGGGCTCGAGGTGAGCATGATTTTCCCCGAGCCGTACCTCGTCAGCCGCGTGTTCCCGGAGCCGCTCGGACGCGCGATCCAAAAGAGCTATGTCGACCGTGGCATGCGGATCATCGCAGGCGACCGGCCGGTTTCGATCGCGCGTAGCGGCGAGCGGTTCACCGTTCGCACTCAGAACGGCATCCAGACCGACACCGACGTGGTGGTCGTCGGCATCGGGATCGCACCCGAGCTGAAGCTCGCAGCGCAAGCCGGCCTGAAAACGGCGAACGGCATCGTCGTGACCGAGCATTTGCAGACCTCCGACCCCGAAGTCTATGCCGCGGGCGACAATGCGTTCTTCCCGTACCGCGCCCTCGGCAAATCGATGCGGGTCGAGCATTGGGACAATGCCATCAACCAGGGCAAGTACGCCGGGCGCAACATGGCCGGCGCCAGCGAACCGTACGACTACATGCCGTTCTTCTTCTCCGACTTGTTCGACTTCGGCTACGAGGCGGTGGGCGAGGTCGACTCGTCGCTCGAGACGTACGCCGACTGGCACGAGAAGTTCCGCACCGGCGTCATCTACTACCTCGCCGATAGTGTGGTGAAAGGGGTGATGCTGTGCAATGTATGGAAGAAAGTCGATGCCGCACGTCAGCTGATCCAGAAGGAGGAGAGATGCACGCGCGAGAGCTTGCGCGGCGCGATTCGCTGAGGTCGACCGGTAAACCGGGGTCAGGTCTAGGTAAACTGGGGTCAGGTCTATACTTTATAGGTCCCGGCAAACGTCGTCGAGGGGCCGTGGATGTATAAAGTATAGGCCTGACCCCATTTCCACCATTTCCATAGCCCATTTGTGTGACCCCCATCTGCTACGGCGCCGGGAAGTCGATGCGCTGGATGAAGACGACCTTGCCCTTCTCGTTCTTCACCACGTTGTAGCCGTGCACCGAATCGCCGTTGGGCTCGAAGTTGTGGGTTCCCTCCACGTCCTTGAGACCACGCGTCGCCAAAAGCGCCTGGCGCATGGCCTCGGGGTCGGTGCTCTTGGCCGATTCGACCGCGTGCTTGATCAGGAACACCGCGGCGTACGGGAAGCCGGAATAAAGGTCCGGGTCGAAGCCGTGCTTGGCCCGGAACTTCCGGGCAAACGCCCTGCTCTCCTCGTTGGCGTCGATCACGAAGTCGGCTACGGTGTACGTACCCCACAGCGACTCGCCTGCCAGCTTCATCGCCGTGTCCGTCGATAGCGAGGCCGACCCGATCCAGGGCACGTTCACGCCGAGCTGTCGCAACTGCTTGGCGAAGATCCCGACGTCAGGCGAGTTGGTCATGTATGTGGCCAGCAGGTCGGCCCCCGATTTCTTGATCGCCAGCACGATGGCTGTGAAGTCCTGGGAATTGTTGGTGTAGCCCTGGATCAGGACCGGTTCCACGCCGAGGCTCTTGAGCGCATCCACCAGCGCGTTCTTCCCGCCGGTCCCGAAGGTGTCCGTCGAGTGGACGATGGCGATCTTGGTCCCCTTCAGCGTCTTCACCGCGTACTCCGCCATCACCTTGGAAGAGTAGAAGTCGTTCGGACGGATGCGGAAGATCCAAGGGTTGTTCACGCGCGTGAGACTGGGGTCGCTGCCGCCGATGAACGCCGGAACGCGGGCCTTGGCGATGGTGGGCGAGGCCGCCTGCACCTGCGTGCTGCGCAACGGGCCGATGACGGCGACCACTCCGCCCTCGCCGACCAGTTTGGAGTAGGCCAGCACGGTGCCCGGGTTGGTGCTGCCGTTGTCCTCCACTTTCAGCTCGACCGGCCGGCCCATGATCCCGCCGGCGGCATTGACCTCCTCCACCGCAAGGCGCGCGCCATGCAAGACCAGCACACCGGCCTCGGCTTGCGGTCCCGTCATCTCATCGACCACCCCGATGACGATCGGCTCCGCGGCGCGCGCGCCTGCGCAAACCAGCGCGGACGCCACGAGCATTCTGGCAAGCAGCTTCATCTGTGTCCCCCCGTTGTTGTCGGCTGCGACGGCCGCGCTCCCCGCACTCGGTCTCGCAGCACTATTCTGCCCCAAGCGGCGTGGAACGATCGTGCTATCTTGGGCCGATGAGCTGGAGCGGAACCCGCACGCTGATCGGGCTGGGAAGTTTCGTGTTCGGGCTCGCGTTCGCCCCGCGTGCGGGCGTGGCTGCACCCGACGAGACCGCATGGCGCGCCTACGAACGCGGAGAGCTCGCGACGGCCGCGAAGCTGTACGCAGAAGGGGCCAGGAAGGGTGACCGTCTGGCGCAGTTCAATTACGCGATGATGCTATTCCGCGGTGAAGCGGCCCAGAGTGAGCGCGGTGAGGCGTTGCGCTGGCTGCGCCGCGCCGCCGAGGCCGGGATGATGCAGGCGCAGTACAACCTGGGTCTGCTGTACGAGAACGGCAAGGCAGTTCCCAGATCCCTCACCGAGGCGACGGCGTGGTTCGAGCGCGCGGCCGAGCAAGGTCACACCGAAGCGCAGGTCAGCGCAGCGACCCAGTACTTCCTCGGTCGCGGCGCGCCGAAGGACTACGCCAGGGCCGCCTACTGGTATCGCCAAGCGGCCAACGGCGGAGACGTCGGCGCCCAATACATTCTCGCCAGCATGTACGAGAAGGGGGACGGTGTGGCGAAGGACCTGCGGCTCGCGCTGTACTGGTATACGAAGGCAGCACAGCAGGGCGATGCCGTGGCGCTGGTGAAGGCCCGCGCAGTGGCCCGGCAGTACGAAGCAGAACAACGCTGAGCATCAGCGCACGCGACGGGTGATACGCTCGCTGTGGTTACGCTCTTCGCGTCTCGCCCGGTCCTCTTCGGCGCGTTTTTGGCCCCCGCCGTCCGGCCAGGAGCCAATCTTGCTAGTGCTTCCAAGCCGATTATTCTTCAACGATTTGACAGATGCGCAACAGGTTGTACCTCACGCAGGCGTGTAGCCTCGCCATCCTCGTAGCGTGCCTTGCGGGCGGCGGGTTTGCGCCCGTGCGCGTCGCTGCGGAGCAAGAGTCTGTTCCCACGCCTGCCGCCGGCAAGTGGAAGACCTATCGCGACGATCGCTACGCGTTCCGCCTGTCGTATCCGCCCGACAGCCAGGTCCAGACGGGCCGGGACCACGGCTATCAGTACCTGCGCGTGCACAACTACGAGCCGGAGCCGGGGGGCCAAGGCACGATGCAGCCGGGCGAGTATCACCTCGAAGTATTGATCTTCGACCACCGTCTCGGCCACAGGATGAAGAGCCCCTGCCGCGAGCTGGTACGGGACGCGCACCAAGTCAGGGCCGGTAAGGTCAACGCGCTGCGCGGGCTGGCCGAGCAACCGGACGACGCGAGCGCGACGTCCTTTGCCCTGTGTCTCCAGGCGGGCAAAGTGGATGTGCTGGTGATGGCCACGGAGCAAGACCCGCTCGGCCCGCTCGCCAATCGCATCCTCGACGGCATTCGCTTCGGCAACTGACCCCACTCCGCGGCGCTGCACAGCGGCGCTCGTCGCAGGCGGTTGCCGCACTGCATCACGAGAGGGAAGCGCCCGATCGCATACCCGCGTCCCTTCGCGCCACACGGCTGTCATCTCACTGACACACCCCTGACGTAGCCTTCCAAGGTTTCCTTTGGTCTTCTTGGACGGCTCGAATGAATCAGCACGTCGCCGCACATCATCCGCTCGCGGGCGCACCTTCGGTCGGAAAGCTGCCGCTGATGGTGTTCGGCGGCATCGTGATTGCTGCGCTGGCCTATA
>DATJVW010000201.1:0-2203 GCA_035501675.1 Burkholderiales bacterium | reverse complement strand
ATTGGGCCGCGCGCAACTGCGTGAATCAGGCCAACAACACGGCCGCCGGCGCGGTGATCGGCGGAATTCTTGGCGCTGGAATCGGTGCGGCGGTCAGCCGCAATCATGCTTCGGGGGCTGCTATCGGTGGCGCCATCGGTGTCGGCACCGGTGCGGTGGCCGGTGCATCGTCATCCGCCGGCGGTTGTCCCCCGGGCTATGTGGTCGCAGCGGGCGCTCCAGCATTTGTCTATGGGGGCCCGTACGTGGCCTGGGCACCAGGCTGGTATCGGCCTTGGGTGTGGGCGGGCGGCCGTTGGGTCTATCATCCCTACCGGTATTGGTATTGGCGGCATCAGGCCTATTGGCGTCCGGGCTGGAGAGGCCGGGCACCGCGTTGGCGTCATCGCCGCTGGTAGGCCGGTTCGCGATTGCAGAAGAGGAAGCCGCCTTCGGGCGGCTTCTTTTTTTGTGGTCTCGACGGCGAACACGCTAGCGCGTGCTTCGCTAGAGCGACGGTAAGTCGAGCTTGTGCTCGCGCGCGCAATCGATGGCGATCTCGTAGCCCGCATCGGCATGGCGCATGACGCCGCTGGCCGGATCGTTCCACAGCACACGTTCGATGCGCCGCGCCGCGGCCTCCGAGCCGTCGCACAGGATCACCATTCCTGCGTGCTGCGAATAGCCGATGCCGACGCCGCCGCCGTGATGGATCGACACCCAGGTGGCGCCGCTGGCGCAGTTGAGCAGCGCGTTGAGCAGCGGCCAGTCCGACACCGCGTCGGAGCCGTCTTTCATCGCTTCCGTTTCGCGGTTGGGGCTCGCAACCGAACCGGCGTCGAGGTGATCGCGCCCGATCACGATCGGCGCCTTCAGCTCACCGCTGGCGACCATTTCGTTGAAAGCCAGCCCGGCGCGGTGGCGCTCGCCCAGCCCCACCCAACAGATGCGCGCCGGCAGTCCCTGAAACGCGATGCGATCGCGAGCCATGTCGAGCCAGCGGTGCAGGTGCTTGTCGCGGGGGAACAGCTCCTTCAGCTTGCGATCGGTCTTGTAGATATCCTCCGGATCACCCGACAGCGCCACCCACCGGAACGGGCCAACGCCGCGGCAGAAGAGAGGCCGGATGCAGGCGGGCACGAAGCCCGGGAATGCGAACGCGTTCTCGATCCCTTCTTCGAATGCGATCTGCCGGATGTTGTTGCCGTAGTCGAGAGTGGGGATGCCCATGTCGTGGAACTCGAGCATCGCCTGCACGTGTTTGGCAATAGAACGCCGCGCAGCCCGTTGCAGGCCGTCCCGATCGTGCTCTTGCGCGTTCCTCCATCGGTCGACGCTCCAGCCTTCCGGCAGGTAGCCGCAGCTTGGATCGTGCGCGGAGGTCTGATCGGTGACTATGTCGGGCTTGATTCCCCCAGCGCGAGCGTGCCGGGCGAGCTCCGGCATTACTTCCGCCGCGTTACCCAGCAGACCAACTGAGATTGCCTGCTTGTCGCTCAGCGCCGAGCGGATGATCGCGAGCGCGTCGTCGAGCGAGGCCGCCTTGCGGTCGAGGTAGCGGGTGCGCAGCCGGAAGTCGATGCGGTCTTCCTGACACTCGACAGCGAGGACGCAGGCGCCGGCCAGTACGCCGGCCAGCGGCTGCGCGCCGCCCATGCCACCCAGGCCCGCGGTCAGAATCCACCGGCCGGAAAGATCTCCACCGTAGTGCTGGCGCCCCGCTTCGCAGAACGTCTCGTACGTGCCCTGCACGATGCCCTGCGAGCCGATGTAGATCCACGAGCCCGCGGTCATCTGCCCATACATCATCAGGCCTTTGCGATCGAGCTCGTCGAAGTGCTCCCATGTGGCCCAGTGCGGCACCAGGTTCGAATTGGCGATCAGCACACGCGGCGCGTCCGCATGCGTGCGGAATACCCCCACTGGCTTGCCGGACTGGATGAGGAGCGACTCGTCTTCGTTGAGAGCGCGCAGCGCCTCCAGAATCTTGTCGAAGCACGCCCAGTTGCGCGCAGCGCGCCCAATGCCGCCGTACACCACCAGATCGCCCGGCCGCTCGGCCACCTCCGGATCGAGGTTGTTCTGCAGCATCCGGTAGGCTGCTTCGATCGTCCAGGACTTGCACGAGAGCGCGGTCCCGCGCGGCGCGCGCACGACGCGGGCCTGCTCCGGACGCGCCAACGGTGATAACCGTGCGTTCATCTCCGCCTCCTCGACTGCTTCA
>DATJVW010000200.1:0-17557 GCA_035501675.1 Burkholderiales bacterium | reverse complement strand
GATTCGTGATTCGTGATTCGTGATTCGTGATTCGTGATTCGTGATTCGTGATTCGTGATTCGTAAGAACTTGACTTGACTGCTGTCCGCTGAGTTCCTTCTCGCGCAAAGACCGCTGCAGCCAGGTCTTATGGACTCCGTCCGCGGGTCCCGAGTGACGAGTCACGAATCACGAGTCACGAGCCAGCGGCCTCCTGATAGAATCCGCGCATGGAGCCGGGCAGCGGGACAGCGGAAATCCACAACCTCATTGTCGATCTCCTGGCCGATGTTCGCAGCATCAACGTGCTGTGGCAGGTGGGCGTGCTGGCGGTCTGCCTGGGGCTCGCGTGGTGGGTCGCCCGGCTGGTGCGCGCACGCCTCATGACGGTTCCCGCCGCCGAACCCGGCGCCACGCTCAAGATCAGCGTCGGCGGGCTCAACCGCATTATCTTCCCGCTGTCCGCCCTACTGTTCGTGCTTGGCGGGCGATTTGTACTGCATCGCTTCCAACACGAAGTCCACCTGCTGAACCTGGCGGTACCGCTGCTGTTTTCCCTAATGCTCGTGCGGGTGATCGTTTACGTCCTGCGCCGCGCGTTCAAGGCCGGCAGCCCGTTGCGCAACTGGGAGCGCGCGATCGCATGGACCATCTGGATCGGCGTGGCGCTGCACATCAC
The DNA here is from genome assembly GCA_035501675.1 of Burkholderiales bacterium. Taxonomy (GTDB): domain Bacteria; phylum Pseudomonadota; class Gammaproteobacteria; order Burkholderiales; family SHXO01; genus SHXO01. Next base: position 16,899 of record DATJVW010000200.1, on the reverse strand, counting down.
CGGGTTGCTGCCGGGCCTGCTGGAGCTGCTCGACGGCTTCGGTTTTCATGTCGGTCGTCAGCGCATCTCGGTGCTCAACATCCTGCAGGGCCTGTTGTCGGTCGCCATCACGGTGGTCATCGCGCTATGGGCGGGTCAGACGATCGAAGGTCGGCTCATGGCCGCCCGCGGCCTGGACCTGAACCTGCGGGTCGTGCTCTCGAAGTTGGCCAGGACGCTGCTGGTCATCATCGCCGTGTTGGTGGCGCTGCCCGCCGTCGGCATCGACGTTACCGTGCTTTCGGTGTTCGGCGGCGCGGTCGGCGTAGGACTCGGGCTCGGGTTGCAGAAGATCGCGGCCAATTACGTGTCCGGCTTCGTCATCCTGCTCGACCGCTCCATCAGCCCGGGCGCTCTGGTCACGATCGAGGGCCGCTACGGAGAGGTGACCAAGCTCACTGGCCGTTACTTGGTGGTCAAGGCGATGGACGGCACCGAGGCGATCATCCCCAATGAGACGGTGATCACCTCGGTGGTCGTCAACCACTCCTATTCCGACCGGCGCGTGCGCGTGGACCTGCCCATCCAGGTGAGCTACGCAAGCGACGTGGACCGCGCCCTCGAGCTGATGCTCGAGGCGTCTCGCGGCCACACCCGCGTGTTGCGCGACCCCGCACCCGCGGCGCTGCTCAAGGGTTTCGGGGACAGCGGTATCGACCTCGAGCTCTATGTCTGGGTCGCCGACCCGGAGGCCGGAACCGGCAACCTGCGCTCAGACCTGTACCGTACGATGTGGAAGAGCTTCAGCGCCAACGGCATCGCTATCCCGTTTCCACAACGGGAGGTTCGCATCTTGGGCTCGCTGCAGGCCTGACAACGAATCGCCCGACCGGCACGGAAGCGACCGGCATCGGTCTTGCATGCGCATCGAGTTCGCGCAACATCCGGGCGGGATTGAAAAATGCGCCTCGGAACACCATTTTGGATGAGTAGGGGTCGCTTTGCTGTACAATAGCGGCCGCAAAAAAACCCGATAGTGACCCGTCAGGTATGGATTTTCTATTCGAACTGCTGAGCGGTCTGATTCATTTGCCCTGGTGGGGCTACATGCTGGTCGCGCTTGGGCTCACCCACGTCACCATCGCGGGAGTCACCATCTTCCTGCACCGTCACCAGGCACACCGCGCCCTGGAATTGCACCCCGCGGTCAGCCACTTCTTCCGCCTGTGGCTCTGGCTCACCACCGGCATGGTCACCAAGGAGTGGGCGGCGGTGCACCGCAAGCACCACGCCAAGTGCGAGACCGAGGAGGACCCTCACAGCCCGGCGGTGTACGGCCTGCGCAAGGTCCTGCTCGAGGGCACCGAGTTGTATCGTATCGGCGCAGCCGATGCCGACACGCTAGCCAAGTACGGCCATGGCACGCCCGACGACTGGATCGAGCGCAACGTTTATTCGCGCCACAGCGTCATGGGCGTGTCGATCATGATGGTGTTTGATCTCGTGCTGTTCGGAGCCGCAGGCCTGGCGATCTGGGCCGTGCAAATGATCTGGATCCCGTTCTTCGCCGCCGGCGTGATCAATGGTTTGGGCCACCACAGCGGCTACCGGAGCTTCCAGACCGAGGACGCCAGCACCAACATCGTGCCCTTCGGCATTCTCGTCGGTGGCGAGGAACTGCACAACAACCACCACGCCTACGCCTCCTCCGCCCGACTCTCGAGCAAATGGTATGAGCTCGACATCGGCTGGCTGTACATCCGCTGCATGGAGCTGGTCGGGCTGGCGCAGGTCAAGAAGCTGGCCCCCAAGATCCGTTTCGAGTTCGGCAAGGCGCGCTGCGACCTGCAGACGCTGCATGCGGTGATCACGCATCGCTACGACGTCGTGCAACGCTTTGCGCGCTCGCTCAAGACCACGTTGGCGCACGAGCTCGACCGGGTCAAGACGCGCGGCCAGGCCGTGGATACGCGCGTGTTCAGGCGCTGGCTGCAGCGCGGGGCCAACGATCTGCAGGCGCACGAGCGCGTGCACCTTCAGGAGGTGTTGAGCACGAGCAAGGTGCTCGCCACGGTCTATTCCATGCGGCAGGAGCTGTCCGGCCTGTGGGCCCGCTCCACCGCGTCGAAGGAGCAGCTCCTGCACCAACTCGAGGACTGGTGCCGCCGCGCCGAAAAGAGCGGCATTGCCCAGCTGGAGGCCTTCTCGCGCACGCTGCGCGGCTACGCTTCGGCTTGATCGCGCCGGTCTGTCCCGGCCACGAAAAAGGCCTGCGAAAGCGCAGGCCTTTTTTCTTCCGCCCGTCGGCCCGGGCAATTCACTTGAGCTTCGTCTCTTTGTAGATGACGTGCTTGCGGGCCACCGGATCGAATTTTTTCAACTCCATCTTGTCCGGCTTGGTGCGCTTGTTCTTGGTGGTGGTATAGAAATGACCGGTGCCAGCGCTCGACTCCAGCTTGATCTTCTCTCGCATCGCGATTCCCTCCAGTTCCCGCCCGACTAGACCTTGACGCCGCTGGCCCGCAGCTCACCCAGCACGACGTCGATGCCCTTCTTGTCGATCAGGCGCAGGCCCGCCTGGCTCACGCGCAGCCGCACCCAGCGGTTCTCGCCCTCCACCCAGAAGCGGCGCGATTGCAGGTTGGGCAGAAAGCGCCGGTGGGTCTTGTTGTTGGCATGGGAAACGTGGTTCCCCTTCATCGGCTTCTTGCCGGTGACTTCACATACGCGCGCCATGTCGGACTCCGGACTTTCGAAGGAGCCGCTTTATACCATGCGTGACGTCCCGCCTCAAGGCGGCGCGCGAAGGCGGTGCTCTGCTGGCGTGCCGCATTCACATGATCTGGCCGTACTTCTTACATCCCTTCATCACTTTACAACGAGCCGGTGAATCTCCTATTCTGTGCGCTGTGGCTGGACGCGCCCATTCAGCGGGGCTCGCCGGGCCACAAGGTTCGGCGGGTACTCTAAGATTGGCGGTTTAAGCCCAACATCACGGGAAGGAGAGACAAGCTATGAAGAAGTCAGGTATCGCCGCGGCATTGCTTGGCCTGCTGTGCCTGGTCGGCTCATCAACCGTATTCGCGCAAGTCAAAGGGGTGTACTGGACGACCAGCGGCTTTTTCGGGCCGTTCCCCATCACCGGGCTGATCCCGACCATTCCCAAGGACAAGCAGCGCGACGTCACGATCCCGGTCAGCATGTGGATCATCGACCATCCCAAGGGTCTAGTGGTGTTCGACACGGGTAACAACGTGGCGGTGTCGGATGGCAACTGCAAGTCCTACTGGGCGGCTGGATTGTGCGACTTCCTCAAGCCCAGCCAGACGCGCGCCGACGTGATCGACATGCAGCTCAAGAAGCTTGGCTACTCGACCGACAAGGTGAAGGTGCTCATCACCTCGCACTCGCACCTGGACCACATCGGCAATATCGCGATGTTCCCCAACGCGATCCACGTGCTTCAAAAGAAAGAGCTCTACCAGGGCTGGTGGCCAGAGAAATTCCAGGGCCGCGCCACCCCGGGCACGTTCGTGATGGGAGACATCATGCCGGCTCGTGAATTCAACTACCTGGAACTCGAAGGCGATTATGACCTGTTCGGCGACGGCAGCGTGCAGATCCTCTTCACGCCAGGCCACACCTTGGGCCACCAGTCCGTGAAGCTCAAGATGGCCAGCGGCGGAACGATCATCCTGTCGCAAGACGCGATCTGGATGCAGGAGAACCTGGACGGCTACCCGGCCGGTTTGAACTACAGCGTCCAGGCCTATACCAACTCGGTGAACCGGCTCAAGTTCATGCGCGATCTCGAAGGTGCTCAGATGTTCTTTCCGCACGACCAGGACCAGTACGCCGCGAAGGGCGGCCGCTGGTACAAGTAACCAATCGCAGGTTAATCTGTCTCAGGAGCCCCCCGTAGCGGGGGGCTTCTTTTTTGCCCACCGCCATCGATCGTGTCCCCCCCGTCCCCGATGATCGCGCTCGAGTCGGTCTCGAAGCGCTACGGCCCCAAGACCATCATTCACGACGTGTCCTTCGATGTCGGCCAGGGCGAGATCGTGGGGTTTCTCGGCCCCAACGGCGCCGGAAAAACCACGACGATGCGGATGATCGCCGGCTATACGACGGCCACGTCCGGACGTGTCACCGTCGCGGGCTTGGACATGGCCACCCAGAACGAGGCGGCAGCGCGCAAGATCGGTTACGTCCCCGAGCACCCTCCGCTATACGACGTGCTCGACGTCTCGATGTACCTGCGGTTCGTCGCAAAGGTCAAAGGGGTGCGACCACGCGAGATTGCGGCGGATCTCGAGCGGGTGGTTGGCGCTTGCCGACTGGAGGCGGTGTTTCGCAGCGAGATCTACAAGCTCTCCAAGGGATACCGACAACGGCTTGGGCTGGCACAGGCGCTACTGGGCAAGCCGGAGGTGCTGTTGCTGGATGAACCTACTGCCGGGCTGGACCCGGGGCAAATCCAGGAGACCCGTGAGGTGATCCGCGCCTTCGGCGAGAAACATACAGTCTTGCTGAGCACACACATCCTGCCCGAGGTGACGTTGATCTGTCAGCGGGTCGCCATCATTGACCAAGGTCGCCTGTTGGCCATCGACTCTCCGAGCGGACTGCAAGCAGCTTCCGAACAGACCAATAGCGTGATATTGGAGGCAACTGCCCCGGTAGATTCGCTGCGGCAAGAACTGCTCTCGATAGAAGGTGTCAATGCCGTGAGGGTGCAGCCGATGCCGGGTCGGTCTTCGACGCATAGTGCCGACTGCCAGGTCGACGCGCGAGACGGCATCGAGGCGCGGATCGCGCGCGCAGTCGCAAGCCGTTGGGAATTGCACCGCCTGGAGCGCCAGCAACCGACGCTCGAGAACGTCTTCCTGCGCTACGTCGGTGCAGGCACACGAGCGAGAGAACGCTAGCATGAGAGGCCTGCTCGCCATCTATCAGAAGGAGCTGATCAGCTATTTCCGCTCGCCGATCGCGTATTTCGTGGTCTCGGTGTTTCTGCTGGGGACGGGGTACTTTTTTCTGTACAACGTGTTCCTGACCGGAATCGGTACCATGAACGATACGTTGCAGAACATGGGCGTTCTTCTGCTCATCGTCGTACCGGTCATCACGATGCGGCTGTTCTCCGGGGAATACACCGGACGCACCATAGAACTGCTCATGACCCTGCCGCTCAAGCCCTCGCAGATCGTGCTGGGCAAATATCTGGGGGCAACGACGATATTGCTGTTGATGACGCTCGCCACCTGCATCGATCTCATTCCCCTGTACCTGTACGGCACCCCGGAGACCAAAACCATCCTGTCGGGCTACATCGGCTTTGTGCTGCTCGGCATGGCGTCCCTCGCGATTGGTCAGTTCTTCTCCGCCTTGACGCAGAACCAGATCGTCGCCGCGCTGATCACGGTGCCGGTCCTCCTGGTGTTCTGGTTCATCGGCCATCTGCAAAGCTTTCAAAGCTCTTATGCGCTGCGCGGGCTGCTTGGTTACCTTTCCTTTGCGCTTCAGTTCGGCGATTTCATCCGCGGGCTCGTGCGGTCGGAGGCGGTTGGGTTCTATCTGATCGTCACCGCCATCGCGCTGACACTCAATACCAGTTACCTGCAGTGGCGGCGCTGACATGGATCGATCCTTCCGCTACCTGCTGATCCTGCTCGCCGGGATCGCGCTGATCTCGACCGCAGCGGCGATTCATGCACTGCTGGTGGAGCCAATGGTCTGGACCGCTTTGCTTGGCGTCCCCGGGGCGGCGCTGTCCCTATGGGGCGCCTTCGCTTTGCGCTCGGAGCTCGGCGCATTGGCCGGCAAGCGCCGCGGCGAGATCGCGCTGTACACGCTGGGAGCAATCGGTGTGCTGCTCGCGATCGCGTACTTTTCGGTTCGATTCCCGCTGCGCTTGGACATGACCACGCAAGGACTGTTCTCGCTGTCTGACCAGACCAAGCAGATGCTCAAGCGGCTCGATAAGCCCGTGCACATCACCTTCTTCCACGACCCGATGATGCGCGAGACAGTCGAGCTGTACCAGCTGATGGCGGCTCAAACAGACAAGATCACGGGCGAGTTCTACGATCCGATGCTCAATCCTGCACAAGCGAGAATGCGCGGGGTCGAGTTCGCCGGTACTGCAATTATGGAAAGCGAGGGGCGTCGGCTGACGATCAACAGCCCCAGCGAAACGGACATCGCGAACGGGATTCTGCGCGTATCGCAAGGCGTCCAACAGGTCGTGTGCTTTCTGGATGGCCATGCAGAGCCCGATCCCTTCAGCCTGGAGTCCCACGATCACATGGAGGGTACCGCTGGGCATACCCACGGGCTGGGCTCCAGGGTAGATATCCACGAACGGCACGGAATGGCCAAAGCCCGTCACGGTCTGGAGGCAATGAACTACGTCGTCGAGAAGATCTCGTTGATGAAAGGCGGCAGCACACTGTCGCGCTGTGCCGTCCTGGTGGTGGCCGGTCCCAAAGTTCCCTTGGCCCCATCGGAGCTGAAAGCGATCGACCACTACCTCGCCACCGGAGGTAACGCATTGTTCATGCTCGACCCGTTCATCGTCACCGGCTTGGAGCCCGTGATTCGCGCGTTCGGAGTCGTCCTCGACAACGATATCGTGATCGACGAGGGGAGCCACTTTTGGACCGACGTGTCCGCCCCCGCAGTGACCGACTACAACCGTTTCGACATCACTCAAGACCTGCCGCTCACTTTCTTCCCGGGCGCGCGCTCGCTGTCACCCACGCCACAACCGGTGCCAGGCAACTCCGTAAGGCCGCTCATCAACTCCTCAAAGGAAAGTTTCGGCCAGACCAATCGAGATCGCGTCGACTTCGAGCCGGGTAAGAGCATTGCCGGCCCGTGCACCCTGATGGTGATCGTCAACCGGCGGCCCGAGTTCGTCGCGTCGACCGAAGCCGTGTTGCGCCAACTGCAGGGTAAGCATGCGGTGCAGGAACCCGGTGCGGAGGGGAGCACACCGCCCAAGCCCACGACCCATTCCCGGATCGCCGTAATCGGTGACTCGGACTTTGCCACCAATTCCTTCTACCACATCATGGGCAACGGCAAGCTGTTCCTCAACACAATCAACTATCTCGCCTCTCAGGAGAATCTGATCGGCATCGCGCCGCGCACTTACGATCTGCCGCGCGTGAATCTCACAAACCGTCAGATGAAAGGCACTTTCATCCTCTCCATCGTCCTCATCCCGGCACTGATGGCGTTGGTCGGCATCGCGGTATGGTGGAGACAGAGATGAACGGTGCCGGGGCCAACCGCAGGCGGCTGAGCCCCAGACTGACAGTCGTGTGGGGTGTGCTGCTGGTTCTGGTGGGAGCGATCGTGACCATCGAACTTGCCGATCGCGCCCAGACACAGCGCGAGGACAGGGTGCGGCCGCGTCGTGATCCGCGCCTGCTGCTTCCCGTGCCGTTGGAGGAGGTGGGAGTGGTCGAAGTGGCCTATGCCGGCGCGGTTCATCGCTTCGAACGGGATGCGGCAGGGGCCTGGTTTTATCACGGCGTCCATGTCAACGCCAACGCAGCGCACATGCACCAGGCCGATCCGGCCATGGCCCAGCGAATCGAAACGGCATTCCAGGGGTTCGGCCGGACGCGTATGGAGCGCAGCTTGCCGACCGGCGTGGCCGTGCAGCAATACGGGCTTGCGAACCCGCAGATGGTGATCCTGGTGTACCGACCGAAGGAGTTGCAGCCACTGCTCCAAGTCGCGGTGGGCGACCTGGCGCCGGATAAGCTGAGCCGGTACGTGATGGCGGTTGGCAGCTCCTCCGTAGTCACCATTGCGAATTACCAGATCGACAACCTCCTGGCGCTGATCAAGGCCGCAGCCGAATCCGGTCAGGGTCAGGCGACGATCAAATCTTCCTGATCGTTCGGCCTCCTCCCCGTCCGCAGACGCGTCCGAGATTCTTTGGGTGTATCGACTAGTGCCCCGCGCAGCGCATCTACTGTCTATTAGTCCCGCGACCGTTGCAGGCGTGAGACGCCTATTACTGTCGGGGACGCCAGCGATGGTTTTGCTGCTCACTGTCGCTCCGGTCGGGGCGCACACGGTCGGCAAGGGGCTCGCTACCGTGACCGTTACCGGGCAGACGATTCAGTACAACCTCTTGCTGGCCCTCACTCCGACCGCGGCCCAGACCCCGAACGCGATGCAGCTCGGACAGCCCGGGCCGACCACCGATTACTCGCCCTTGCTCAAGGCGGTCCGGGAAAAGATCCGGGTCGCATCCGATGGACGACCGTGCCGGGAGGCATCGAGCTCGATCACTCCCCCGGCCCGGGAGGGCGGCACTGTAGCGGTGCAACTCCAATTCGCCTGCGCAGGCAAACCCGCGGAGCTGACCATCCACGACGACCTGTTCGACGTGCTGGGCGCAGGCTATCACACGATCGCCAACATCCAGTGGTCCGGAGGCAGCCAGCAGTTCGTCTTTCTCCCGGGCGCACGCGAGACCCGCCTCACCCTATCGGAAGGCGTCACGACACGCGGTATCGGCAGCTTCTTCCTGCTGGGCATCGAACACATCCTCACCGGCTACGACCACCTGCTGTTCCTGCTGGCGCTCATCCTGCGCGGCGGCAATATCTGGTCCCTGCTCAAGATCATCACCGCTTTCACCGTCGCTCACAGCATCACGCTCGCGTTGGCCGCCCTGAACATCGTCACCCTGCCCGAGCGCCTGGTCGAGGCCACGATCGCGCTGTCCATCGCTTACGTCGCGGCCGAGAACCTGTTCATGCGCCACTCGGTGTCGCACCGTTGGGCCGTGGCCTTCGTCTTCGGCCTCATGCACGGCTTCGGCTTCTCCAACGTGCTGCGCGAGCTGGGGTTGCCCAAGGAAGGGCTGGTCTGGGCCCTGCTCAACTTCAATCTGGGCGTGGAAGCAGGACAGGCGATCGCCGTGGTGGTGGCCGTGCCGGTGCTCATGTGGCTGCGACGCTTCCGCTGGGAGCCTCGGGCTGTCGGCGCGGTCTCGGCTGTAGTCCTGGTGGTGGGGCTCGCGCTGTTCGTCGACCGGGCTTTCCTCACCAGCGTGTGACTCGACTACCCGAGACCAATCGTTCCGACAGCCAAACATGCGCATCTCTCTTCGCGGCGGCGCCCTGCTGCTGGCCGTTGCGGCGATTTGCCTGACGGCCTGGCCCGTGGCCGCCGACGTCTTCGAGCTCGAGCCCGAGTACGTGTACGGGAAGAACAGAAAGCCGCGGCTCGGCTACCGCAGGCCGGAGGTGTTCGATCCGCTGAGCGATCAGCTGTATCAGTCCGGCTATCGCGATTACCCTCCCACCGCGATTCCGGAAGAATACAGGCAGCTGGACGCCTTGACTCGCACGCAGAAGATGGGGCGCATCATGGCCTGCGCGGATGGCTGGTTTTTCCCCTTCTCGCGCACCGCGCGCAAGAACGAGGCGCCGGGTATCGATATCGAGATCCTGCAATCCATCGCCAAGAAGCATGGTTGGGAGGTCGATGTGTCCTGGGTCAACATGCTTACCCGCTGGGGCCCCGGCGGTCCAGGTGGGGCCTACGGCCGCAGCATCGACAAGGGCATTTGCGACATCATCTTTGGGCTGGTGATCACCGGAGATGATCACCACATGGACCCCCACAAACTAGCGTTCACCCGCCCTTACCTCAGCACCGGCTTCGTGCTGGTCACCGAGGGCCGGGCCATGGGGTTGAAGACGCTGGACGACGTCAAGGCGCAGCATGTGCGCATCGGAGTGCCGGCCTACTCGCCCATGAGCGAATACGCGCAGGCCAATGGCTTCGAATATCTCACCTTCTTCCAGAACTATCAGGTGATCGATGCATTGATCAGGCACGAGGTCGAGGCCGCCATGATCTGGTCTGGCGCCATCTCCCAGGCCAGGCTGGAGCACGCCGATGCCGAGTTCGAGGTCGTCAAGGGCTATGTCCCGATGCGCGAATTGCGCTGGAACAGCGCCTGGGTGGTGAAGGCGAAGGAAACGCAGCTCAGGCAGTTCATCGACGAGGCGTTCGAGGAGATGCTCAAGAGCGGCGAGATCAAGCGTATCGTCGAGCGCTACGGAATGCCGTTCTATCCGCCGTTCGAGCAGTAACCGGCGCGTAGTCGGCGAGCGCCACATTGAGAGGAGCGTAGGCAAAGCATGCAGCCCATGATCGAGAAACTCTGGCAACTAAGCATCATGTCGGGCGGGCTGCTGCCGCTGATGGCGGTGTTGCTGCTCGTGACGCTGGCGGTGATCATCGAGCGCTCCTACTTCTTCCACCGAGTGCTCCAGTCCGGCCTGGCGATGGAGCACGACCTGCAGCTCGTCGAGTACCAAAATGTGGACAAGCTGGAGAAGCTCGCCGCTCATTACGAAGGATCGCTGCAGCGCTCCATCATCTCCTCCGCGCTCGCCTCACGGGGCGAGGATGCCGATACGATGGAGCGCCACATCGAGGAGGCGATCATGTGGCAGCTGCCCAGGATCGACAAGCACGTGTGGGTCTTGGACACGGCGGTGACGCTCGCACCGCTCATGGGTCTGCTCGGCACCATCGTGGGCATGGTGCATGCCTTCGATATTCTCGGCATCTCGGGAACCGGTGGCGCGGCCAGCCGCATGGTCACGGGCGGCATCGCCGAGGCGCTGGTGGCCACGGGTGTGGGCCTGTTCATCGCGATCATCGCGGTGCTGTTCCTGAACCACTTCAACAAGCGGGTACGGCTCGCCCTGCACCAGATGGACCTGCTCAAGGTCATGCTGATCAACCGCTTCTACGGTGGCGGGTCATCGCACCAGGGCGTCCCTGTGAAAGAGGCGCACGCAGCCAAGATGAGCGCGATCGGCCCCAGGAGCCCACGGTGATGCGCCGATCGCGCTCGACCTATTTCGATTCCGATCGGCCTCGCGTCGAAGTCGTCCCGATGATCGACATCATGATGTTCCTGCTGGTGTTCTTCGTCGTCATCTCGGTCAGGATGATCGCTGGCACCGGGATCGACATGGATCTGCCCGGATCGGCCACCACGCAGGACCTCAAGTCCTCCACCATCACCATCGGCGTCAGCAAGACGGGCGAGATCGTGGTGGACGGCAAGAGCGTTTCACCGGAATCGCTGAAAGACAGGCTCGCGGCGCTCAAGAAGGACAAGCCTGTCGAGGTGGTCCTCGCGGGTGACAAGGAGGTGTCGCTGCAGGTTTTGCTCAAGGTCATGGATAGCGTGCGCGGGGCGGGGATCAGCACGGTCGGCATCGCGGCCAAGGCCGAGAAGCGATGACGGTGGCCACAGCCCGGCAGCGATGACCTCGACGGGTCTCGCCCCTACGGGCCCGCTTTGGGCGCGGCTGGAGGATGCCGACAGCGAGGCGCTGCCCCTGTGGAAGGCGGCACTCATCGCGCTGGCAGTCGAGCTCCTCGCTCCCGCGCTCGTGTTCGGCGTCAACTGGTCGTTTCTGGACCGCTTCAAAGAACCGCCCCCGACGCCGGTGATGTCGGTTCGCCTCGAGCCCGCTCCCATTGAGGAACAGCCGCGGCTTCCGCAGCCGGAAGCGAAACCCGAGCAACTGCCTCCACCGCCCAAGAAGATCAGAAAGCGCAGGCCTGCGATCCCGATCGAGCCGCCCAAGCCGCTGCCCGGCGAGGCGCCTTCCAGGATCGCGTTGCCGCTGCCCCAGCCCGAACCCGAGCCCGCCCCGCCCAAGGAGGTGAAGAAACCGGAGCCGACGCCCGAGCCGCCGGCACTGCCGTCGGTATTCCGGGACGTGAAGCCGGTGAAGAAGGTGCGGCCCGTATATCCACCCGACGCCGAGGCGCAGCACATTCAGGGCAGGGTCAAGGTGCGGCTCACCGTGGCCCTGGACGGAAGCGTGACAGACGTGCAGGTGCTGTCGGCGGACCCGCCGGGCGTATTTGAAGAGTCCGTTCTGGCGGCAGTCCGGCAGTACAAGTTCAAGAAGGACGGTACGACCTACCAGGCGGACCAGGAGGTCGTGTTCAAGATCGACGACTGATTCGTGATTCGTAACTCGTGACTCGTGATTCGTAAACCCCAGCCAGTTACTCGCGCGCTTACGAGTCACGAATCACGGCCGTTCACCGCCTTTCACCGCAGTTACAGCAGCCCGCGCTCGGCAAAGGACATTGTCTTGCTACCACCTACGATGAAGTGATCGAGCACCTTGACGTCCACGAGCGCCAAGGCCTGCTTGAGCGCCTGGGTCAGCATCTCGTCTGCCCGGCTCGGCTCGGCCAGGCCCGATGGGTGGTTATGGGCGAAGATCAGCGCGGCGGCGTTGCGGCTGAGCGCGCGTTTCACCACCTCGCGAGGGAATACCGAAGTCTGCGTAAGCGTGCCGCTGGAGAGCTCCTCTACCGCGACCACGCGGTTCTGGGCGTCGAGAAAGATGCCCAGGAAAACCTCCTTGTCCCGACTCAGCAGCGACAGGCGCAGAAAGTCGCGCACCGCCTTGGGCGAGCTCAGATTCACGCCCGGCTTGAGCTCCTCCTCCAGTGCGCGGCGCGCCAGCTCGATGACCGCCTGGAGCTGGACCGCTTTGGCGTAGCCCAGCCCTTTCACGTGCAGCAGCCGCTCCAGGTTGGAGCTGAACAGGGAGGACAGGCTGCCATACGCCTGGAGCAACTCACGTCCCAGATCGACTGCGCTCTTGCCGTGCACCCCGGTACGAAGCACGATCGCGAGCAGCTCCGCTTCGCTGAGCGCTGCGGGCCCTTTGCTGAGAAGCTTCTCCCGGGGGCGCTCCCCCTCAGGCCAATCGTGTATCGCCATCCGGGCGCGAGCAATCTTTGGAATCGGACGATAGGGACTGTGGCATCGTCCGGCGCGATGCCTCCCGGCCGTAACGGTGTCATAGTCCCGCGGGTGTATATTACACGTCCCATGCAAGCTTCCTCGCGATCAGACCGATGACTTCTAAGGCCCCCAGCCGCATTCTGCTCGGGATGACCGGCGGGATCGCCGCGTACAAGGCGGCCGAGCTCTGTCGCCTGCTGGTCGGAGACGGCTCCGATGTCCAGGTAGTCATGAGCGAAGCCGCGTGCCGCTTCGTCACCCGCACCACCATGCAGGCGTTATCGGGCAAGCCTGTGTTCACAGAGCTGTGGGACGCGACGGTGCCCAACGGCATGGGCCACATCGAGCTCTCGCGCGACCGCGACATCATCGTGGTTGCGCCCACCAGCGCCGACTTCCTCGCCAAGCTCGCGGCCGGGCTGGCCGATGATCTGTTGTCTACCCTTTGCCTGGCGCGCGAATGTCCGCTGCTGGTGGCGCCCGCAATGAACCGGCAGATGTGGGAAAACGCCTCGACCCAGCGCAACGTGCAGGTGCTGGCGGGCGACGGCGTGCGATTCGCTGGGCCGGCGAGCGGCGATCAGGCTTGCGGCGAGGTGGGTCCGGGACGCATGCTGGAAGCTGAGGAGATCTATCGCGAGATCGTGGGCGCTCTGCGGCGTGCCGCTCTCGCAGATACGCGCGTGCTGATCACCGCCGGCCCCACCTTCGAAGCGATCGACGCGGTTCGCGGCATCACCAATCGCAGCTCGGGACGGATGGGCTACGCCGTGGCCCAAGCCGCGCTGGAAGCCGGCGCACACGTGACGCTCGTGTCCGGCCCCACCGCGCTGGTCGCGCCCCCGCGCGCGCGGCTCGTGCCGGTCGTATCCGCGCAAGACATGTTGGAAGCCGTGAACGCAAATGTCGCCGACTGCGACATCTTCATCAGCGTGGCGGCGGTAGCCGACTACCGCGTTGCCAAACCCGCGGCCCAGAAGATGAAGAAGAGCGAACAGGCGCTCACGCTCGAGCTGGTGCCCACCGTGGACATCCTGGCGAGCGTTGCCGGCCGTGCGGATCCGCCCTTTTGCGTTGGGTTCGCGGTCGAGAGTCAAGACCTGGAGCAGCTGGCGGAGGACAAGCGCCTGCGCAAGAAACTGCCGCTGCTGGCGGCTAATCTGGCGCAGGAGGCCATCGGCGCCGAGGAGAGCGCGCTGGTGTTGCTCGACGGAGCAGGCCGCCACCGGCTGCCCAAGGCGCCCAAGCTGACGCAAGCACGCCTTCTCATCGACCACATCGCGCGCCTGTACCGCAACGGCCGATCTGTCAAGCTCAAGGCGGTGCGGCGCTGAGCCGCACCTGACGCATTCGCCTGCACGCCGCAAACGCGCCACCGATGCGCACCATCGATGTGAAGATCCTCGATTCGCGTCTCGCGGATAACATGCCGGCCTACGCTACGCCCGGCGCCGCCGGCCTCGATCTTCGCGCCTGCATCGACCAGGCCATAGAGCTGAAGCCCGGCCAGACCGAGCTGGTGCCCACCGGTATGGCCATTCACGTGGCCGACGCGGGCCTCGCAGCGGTGGTGCTCCCGCGCTCGGGCCTGGGACACAAGCACGGCATCGTGCTGGGCAATCTCGTTGGGCTGATCGACTCCGACTACCAGGGGCAAATCTTCGTCTCGGTGTGGAACCGCGGAAGCAGCAAGTTCACGTTGAACCCCATGGAGCGCATCGCCCAGCTCGTGTTTGTGCCGATCCTTCAGGTACGACTCAACCGCGTGGAGGGCTTTGACGAAAGCGAGCGGGGCGCGGGCGGCTTCGGGAGCACGGGAAAAGACTGAGACGCAGCGCTCGGGGTCGATCGGAGAAAGACAACGGCCGGGATTTCCGGCCGTTATGCTGTCAACGCATGAGCTTTGCGGGATGAAAGGCGCTTACTCTTCTTTGTATGGATCGGGGATCTCACCGGCAGCAATCCGACGCTTCTCCTCCCAGCGCAGAAACGTGACGACGCTCAGGATCTCCTCCTGGCTCATCGTCGTGCCGAACGCGCCCATCGTGCCCCCCAAGGACCGATTGCTCACACCCACAGCGATAGTCGCGTAGATGTCGGCGTTGGTGTTACCCGTATAGTGGAATTTCCCGCAGGTGAGGCACGGGCCTTTTCCGCCGTGCCCGTCTCCCCCGTGGCAAAAAGAGCAACGCTGCGCGAACTTGGCTCGCCCCGCGTCGACCACCTTCATGTCGTTGGTCGGCACTTCGAGGTCGCTGTCGTTCGCCTTGTACTGTGCTGCGGCACGCTGCGCGACGAACAAGCCCGAACCCGCACCGAGCAGCAACGCCAGCAGAAGGATGCTGGCCGGAGCGCCAAACCGTCCTGAGATGAACTGAGGCATTGGTCCTGTCCCCTCCCGGATGCTGCCTTAAGAAATCGGCGGATAGAAGGGCACGCCGTAGCTCTCCACGATCTGCTTCACCTTGCCATCGCTCAGCAGCGTGTTGATGCTCTGATTGACGAACTCCAGCAGGCTCTTATCCTCCTTGCGCACCGCGAATTTGCTGTTGAAGCGGTGCTCGGGCAACGGCATGTACCCCTCCACCATGTGGAACTTCGCATTGGGGAACTCCTGCTTGGCGACCGCGATGGCCGTGGCCCAGACCATGCTCGCGTCGATTTCGCCCTTGACCATCCCTTCCATGATGCGCCGATTGCCCAGGTACAGCTCGCGCGGGATGTTGTTGCTGAACATGTAGTCGTCGATCGGCGTCGACATGGACACGCCCACTTTGATGTGGTTGTCCTTGAGCTCCTGCAGCGACTTCATTCCGTCAGCTTTGCCTTGCACCACGAGCACGTAACCCAAGCTGATATAGGGTGCGGTGAACGCCAATTTACCGGGCAGCGCGTCGTCCTCACCATTGTCCGACAAGCCCAGAAAGACGTCGCAGCGCTTGGCAAAGATGGAACCGCGGAATGCACGCCCCAGCCCTCCGCGGGTCCCGGTATCGGCCCAGTACATTTCGGCGCGCATGCCGCCCAACTTGGCGATCTGCTGGAAGATTTCGATGTCGAAACCGGGTGGCATCGCGCTCTTGTCCGAGTACGGCCAATCATAAGGATCGGCGCAGGCGGTAAGCACTCCCTTGGCCTTCGCACGCGCCAAGGTGTCCTTGATCTCGTCAGGATCCTGCGTGCCTTGATTCTGCTGCGCCCGCCCCGCATCGAGCCCGACCGCCAGGAGCAGCGCCAGGCCAACAGCCCAAACAACCTTGCTCAACTTGTACTCCTTCATAAATCCTCTGTCCGTTCCCTTGCGCGAAATGCTCCCCTGGATGGCTTTTTCGACCCTTCGAATCGAGGGTCGTTGAGCCACGGCCTGCTGTGTCCCGAACCAGGCAAAACCTGGGGGAGGGCATTGCTGCCCTCCCCCAGAATATTACCGCCGATTGCTGCTAGCTGGAACCAGTGGTTCCGCTACGTCTTCACTCCAGCGCGAAGACCATCAAGCCGCCGCCCTTCTGATGCGTCTTCAGGAAGTCTGCGTAGTACAGAGGCCAAATCCCGCCGCCGCCCGCGCCCCATACGATCGCAACGTATTGCTTGCCGTTGGCCGTGAAGGTGGTCGGGTTGCCGTGGATGCCGGAGCCTACCTGGAACGCCCACAGATCCTCACCGGTTTCGTCATCCAGAGCGTGGAAGTAACCCTCCGGATCACCGTAGAAGACCAAGCCGCCGCCCGTGGTCAGGATACCGCTGGTGGCAGGCCAGCTAAAAGCTCTGTCCCAGACCAGCTTGCCGGTGGCCGCATCGAACGCCTTGATATGGCCAGCGCCGGCGTTGAAGGTGATGACCTTGGCGCCGAGATACCACTCTCCGCGCTTCCACTCCATCTTCTTGGCCTGCAGGTCCATGGCGAAGTCGTACACCGGCACATAGACCATCTTGGTGCGCTTGCTGTAGGACATCGGGTGCCATTCTTTGCCGCCGTCCAGCGAGGGGGCAATGTCCTTGGTCACCTTGTCGTACACCACGTCCTTCTCCGGATAGTTGTAGACCGGTTTGCAGTTGTTCGCCGGAGTGATGGGCTTGGTCCAGTTCAC
>DATJVW010000199.1:0-6129 GCA_035501675.1 Burkholderiales bacterium | reverse complement strand
CGGTCGCGGTCGGGTAAACCATGAACACTCGCGAAGTGACAGACGCCGAACTTGAGGCCGCGCTCAACGAGGTACTACCCCGTATGAAGGCTGAGCGGCATCAGATGACCTTGGCCGAAGCCCAGAAGATCTGGGAGCGCGAATACGCGCTGCTACGCGCAGACCTGCATGAAGCACCCGCGCGGATCCAGTAAAGAGAGAAGCTAACATGGCAGACGTTGCCCCAGTTCCATTCATCAATTTCGGCCTGTCGCAGGCGCAGCAGGCCGACGCCAGTGCCGCCGCGAATTTGCAGGGACAGCAGGCCGCTGGCCTCGCGATGCAGAACAAGATCATGGCCGCCAAGCTGCCGATGATGTTGGATGCGTTCAGGGGCGCTGAGCAGCACATCACCGACTTCTCCGGCCAGCACAACGGCGACGAGGTGCCGACGCCTGAATACAACCCGGCCGCCAACGACTCCGGCGCTGCGCCTCCTGGCAGCAACGCCAATGTGCGCGTCTCCCCTTACGACCTGATCGGGCGTGACGGCGGTGCGACCAACGTCGTGCAGGGCGCTGTCCAGGGTAAGTACAACGTCGATCCGTCTGGCACGCCGCAAGAGCAGGCGAAGATCCGCGCCGCTTACGACTACCAGCAGCGCATCAACTTGCTCGGCGATAAGGGCCTCTCCGATTCCGCCGCCGCGCAGCTCGACGCCGCTAAGTACGAACGTGACATGGCGGTGAAGGACCGCCTCAACAAAGCGGGCCTCGATGCCAGTAAGTACTACGAGGCACTGCAGAACGTTACAACCGCCGATCATCCATGGCAGCAGCTGTACGCTGTGGACAAGCGCGCTGCTATGCGCATCAAGGCCGCGAATCCGAACGCCGACGATGAAACGCTCGACCAGCTCGCGCAGAGCGCCGCTGGTCAGTCTGGTGCGTTCATCCATCGCTTCACCGGTCGCCCGGCCGAGAAGGGTGATGACGGCATCTACCGTGACAAAGACACGCAGCAGCCTGTACTGGGCGTGGTGCCCGCCGGCTTCAAGCCGGAAGACATCGAGAAGATCCGTGAGAAGGGTCTGGAAAAGGACACGCGCATGGTCAACGGTCGCGAAGTCACCCAGTTCAACTACGAGTGGGCTGGGTTCGATACCGTCGATGGATACGTCGCCAAAGCTGTTGCCCAGGCTCGCGCCGCGCAGGCGTCACAGAACCGTATCGAAAATAAGAGACAGCAGGCTGTTGTGATTCAGGCGCATGCTGGCACGCCAGCCGATGCGCGCATCGCTGCTCCAGGCCAACAGACACCCGCAGCGCAGGCTGTAGATCAGAACAACACACCCGCCGCGCAGGGCGCTGCCGCCGGTCACTACTTCTCGAAGCCGCCGGGATCCCTGCCGCCGCCGCGCACTGTCGTACCGCAACCGAAGTCGCCGACCGCCGCTCCTGGCGATAACATTCCGCCTTCCGCGAATTCACCGAACGGCAAGCTGGACCTGAGTGATGCTCAGAAGTCCAACACGCCGAACGTACCGGGCGGTGGCCTGCCAGCTGGTGCCGCGCCCAGCGATGCCGACAAAGAGTACTGGAAGAAGCTGCAGGCGCGCAACGCCGAAGCCGGCCAGACGGCGGGCGGAGCGAACACCGCGATCCAGATCGCCACCAGCGCGAAGAACGCGCTCGCGTCCGGCGCTGCGCACGGCAAGACGGCCGCCTATCGTCAGATGGTGATGACCGCCATCAACAACCCGGTCGCGCTCCGGGGAATCCTGGGTGATGCGTCCTCAAGCGCGATCCTGCGCAAGATGCTGGGCAACGCCGCGTTCGAGCAGCTGGAGACCGACGCTAACGGCAACCAGATGCGCCTCGGCTCGCAGACCATCCGTGTCGCGATGACACAGTTGTCCGCGTCGCCGGAGATGACTGAGGATGCTATCAACGCGCTGATGGATCAGGTCATCAAGAACTCGCAATATGAGCTGCAAAAGAACGGACCCGACTATCAGCGCTACCGTGCCGCCGGCAACGACGTCACGGACTTTGATCGATGGTATGACTCGAAGTATCCGAACAAGACCAACATCGATCTGGGCACGCCGCACGTGGTGAAGACTGGAAAACTAAACGGCCGTAAGGTAGAGAAGATGTCAGATGGCAGTGTCCGTTATGCCCAGTAATATCGATGAGTCACAGGTCCAGTGGGACAGCGACACGCCAGATGAGTCGCAGGTCCAGTGGGACGATGAGCTTGACCCCGCAACCGAAGAAGCTAAGGCCGAACAGGCAGCTGGTGAAGTCCTCGGGCACATGCTGATCGGTGGCACTGCTGGTGCCGCCGCCAAGCTCGCTGGGCGCATCGTTGACGTACTGCCACCGAGCAAGACTCTGGGCACTGGCGCTGACTGGACCGGCGCGCCGCGCAAGGCCGACACGTGGGGCGATGCTGCTGGCAGCATCATGGCTCCGCAGAGTGAGTACGGCCAGGAAGCTGAGCGACAGATCGGCAAGGGCGCGGCGGCTGTCAATCGCGTCGTCGCTAAGATCCCAGGCGCAGATACACCTGCCGGTCGTACGATCATCGGAGCCGGCGGAGAGATTCTGCAGGACTTACCGCTCGTCGGCGTGGGTGCCCGCCTCCCTGGCGCAGCTCTGCGCCTCGCAGAAACCGCTGGCGGACGTTCGACCAGCACCATAGCAGGCTTCGGCGACCGCGCCGCATACGAAGCGCTCAAGGCCCCGCCGCCCGAAGTCACCGCCCCGACGGCTCCTGCCGGATACACCATCAACGACTTCGCGCCGCAGGCCGCCACACAGGCCGCTGCAGCGCGCCGGACAACTCCCAGCGCGGCTCCCGATGCCAAGGGAGCGCCAGCGCCTACGAGCGTGCGCGATCCGAACTTCTTCACCGAGCCAGATAACAAGGATCTGCGGAGCGGCACCGTCAGCGTAGAGGAGCAGGCTGCTCGGCAGGCCGCCGTTGAGCGCGGTGCGCCAACGCTGCCCGAAGCACGCGACTCGGCGCTCACGAACAACTACGCTGACCAGGGTCGCGACTTCCAGGGATCCCAGAAGGGAGACCCGGTTGCTCGCGCGCAGACAGCGGCAGAGGCCCAGGCGCTCCATGATGAGGCCGGGCGCATCTCCCAGGAGACCGGCGGACAGCTGGGCACGGGTGAGTCTGCCGATACCGTGCGCGGGCGTGCGTATCAGGATTGGCACGACACGACCGTCGAGGCGCTGAAGCGCCACATCGACGGCGCTTACGCCCAAGAAGATGCACAGGCCCGGCAGATCGCTACCCCAGCCTCGAACCTCAAGGGCGTACTGACCGACGATTCGCTGATCGACAGCGCGAATGCGGGCTCGGTACGATCCTCGACCATCGCGCTTGCGCGGAAGCTGGGCGTCGATCTCACTGATCCGAACGCGCAGCTCAATGCGTGGCAGGTGGAACAGCTGCGCAAGCACGCGAGTTCCATCTACAACAACGCGCCGCGCCTCGCGCAGGCGATCAAGAACGCAGCCGATGCTGACCTTCCGCCCGGCGCGTACGTTCGTGCTCGCGCACTGAACAAGCTCAAGAGCCAGCTGTTCGATAACCGCGACGGCATCAACCAGCTCGGCCCGTCGCGAGATATCGACCCGGAGACCGGCAAGCCGCGTCCAGAAAACCGCCCGGTCAAGGCTCCCCAGGTGATGGGAAAGATCGAGTCGATGGACCCTGATCAGGTGCGCCACATCATGGGCACGATGAAGGACTCGTCCACGATCCTCGAACGGCTCGGGGATCACGACGCCGCGATGAGGATCGCCGACAAGGCTCATAAAGCCGCGCAGCACCTGCAGGCGCACTTCACGGAGCGCTGGGTCGATGAAGCGGGCAAGGGCGGAGGCTGGAACACACGCCGCGCCCACCAGTTCCTGCGCAACAATCAGGAGACGCTGGCCTCGATCTTCAGCCCTGAGCAGATGCACCAGATTCGCAATGTAAACAACGCGGCGAACGTGCTCGACCTTGACAAACAGTACAAGGGTGCGTTCGCTTCGCTCTCCCAGGGCGCGAGCTGGCTGCGTCGAACCGGCGGCACCATTGGTCTTGGTCTTGTGGAAGCGGGGCTCGCGAAGGCAACCGCTGGCGGGTCAGTGGCCCTCAAGGAAACCGCGAACGCCTTGAGCGGCGGCAAGTTTGATCGCAGACTTAGTGACATCGCGACCGGCGCGAACAAAAGCGCGCCGCCGAAGGGATGGACGCGCCCACTCGGGCAGCGTGTTCCTCGCCGCGCCTCTGGCGGTCCAGTCACAGCGGGACAGCCATACGTGGTCGGAGAGCGCGGACCTGAGATCATCGTCCCAACCTCCAACGGCGTCGTGATCCCTAATCGGCAAATGCCCAACGCCGCGCAGCTGCATCAGTATGCCGGCATCCAGTTCGGCGGTGACGTGGATCGAGCACGCGCCTATCTGCTCTCGAAGGGCTTCAAGGATGTTGGTGGAGATCAGGAGGCGCTGCACACTGTTCGAGTTGCGCATCCTGATGGCCGCAGCGGCACGATCCCGGCTCACCAACTGAACGAGGCGCTCGCCAGGGGCTACAGGGAGATCCGCTCGTTTCGAGGCAAAACGTATTCGCTACGACCGGGGACTGACCGCTCGAAGCGCGCAAACTGGGATGTGACTGACGTAGGCTAACCGGATCACGCCGTCGGGAAGGGCTTTATCCACCCTGGACGCCTCGCCAGCGTCTTGATCCCGGCGGTCCTGATCCCGCCTCATTCGAAGTCGATGACTACAATCCACCAGAATGCCACAAGACACGCGAAGGCCATAGCAGGCCCACCTACAATCGTGGCGATGAGCATCCCGCCAATAAGACAGGCGACCCTTTCTTTGCGTGAACGCTTCATATCAGTGCCCCAGCGGGATCTCGTAGCCGAACTGTGCGCTGAACACGTCCCGACACCCCGCAGCGCAGCCGGGCGCGTACGGCTTGTTCAGGTCGTAGCTCTCACCGATCTCGGTGACCCAGGGGCCGCGACGCCAGACCCCAGTGACGCCAACCCGGCTGTCACCGTAGTTGGTCGGATGGTCGCCGAAGTGCTGTAGCACGTGCGACTCGTGCGTGACCTCGGGGCGGATCGCGTCAGGAATCAAGGCGGCGCAGCCGGCGACCAACAAGAACGCGAGCCCCAGGGCCAGCGCGAGAAGAACTGTCATCGTACCCATGCGAACCTCTTTTCTTTGATCGAGGCAAACCTGCGCTCGATAATCTCGTCACCTCCGCGCCCGCTGCCCGTGCCGCGTTCACGAAGTCATCCGCGAACCAGTGCTCGATCACGAGCGCCGGTCCGAACCACTGCGCCCGTTCGGGCGCGATGTCCATCAACCATCGGGCGGTAACCGCGTCGCGCGGTTGCACCAGCAAGACGCTGCCGCGCGTACGCAGCCAAAGGCGGGGCTTCATAACCTGTTGAATCTCAAGCCGCCAGGAGGAGTCTATAACTAGCGGAGCGGTCCCCCGCTACCATATTTGTTTGACAGCCTGCCGCGCGCAGCAACACCTGCTCGAAGTGCCCGCGCTGCGCCTCTAGGCGGATCTCCTTCGCCGTCGCCGTCACCCGGATCGGGCCGACGTGCTCGCGCATCTCCATCTGCGCGCGGCGCGGATCGACGAGGATGGTGCGCTCCAAGTTCTGCAGCGCCGACTGGCACCGCTTAGCCAGATCAGGCAGCAGCGACTCGGCGGACTTCTTCGGAGTGACAGGCTGCGCCTTGAGCCGCGCCAGTGTTGCCTCGCTGTCCTTCAGCCGCTGTGCGATGGCAGCGGAGGCGGCGAGCGTGCCCGAGGCGATGGCATCGACCAGCCGGGCGACCTCGCGCTCCAGCTTTGCGATCTCGGCTGCATTGTCGGGCGCATCGCGATCCTTGAGGCGCTGACGCACCCGGCGCTGCAACTCCTCGATCACCTCTGGGATCGCGTGCAGGTGCGCTTTGAGGAGCGGGCCACCACCATCGGCGCGAAGGTGAAGGCGGGCGTGACGCGTGATCGTGCGGTGCGCCGTGGCTGTCACGGAAATACTTCTTCTGTGTTCACCAACACGATCGAGTGACCGCCCGACGGTCGGTGGCGGTCCGGAGTTCG
>DATJVW010000198.1:0-11513 GCA_035501675.1 Burkholderiales bacterium | reverse complement strand
ACACCGGTCGGCCGGGTGCCTGAACCTTCACGTGGATGTGGCGCGTGCGGCCCGGGTACAGCCCCGGCACGATGGTCTCCAGCCCGAAGCGACCCGCGCCGTCGGTCAATTGGTGACCGCGCAACCGGTACGCGGTGTTGTCGTAGTGTCCTTCGTCGTCGCACTGCCAAAAGTCCAACAGCGCGCCCGCAACCGGGTCGCAGTGCGTGGATAACACCAGGCCGCTCACGACGAGCTTCGTTCCATGGACGTCCGCGTCTAGCAGCGATGTGCGACGCGGCGAGCGCGGCTTGAAAAACGGCCCTTCCATCTGGCGCGGGGTAGGCTCCTCGCCGTCCGAGCAGGCGGGCGTCGGCGCCAGCTCCTGCGCACCGGCAGCCGACCCATACCCGCTCCAAGACGGCAGGACGGAAGCGACGGGGAGCGCTGCCCAGAGGCGCAGGAACTTGCGCCGGTCATCTGCGCGACGGTGGTCTCCCATCTTCGTCTCCTATTCAGCCGCAGGCCCAGCCTGGTCGTTGTCTTCAAGCTCGCCGTGCTCGGTCCGTGACGAGCGGGGCGCGCCGCGATCCCGCCAGAAAGCTACAGGCGGCGCTCGCGCCCGCCATCGGCCGCCTATCGTACACCACGCCGAGCGGCGGGCTAGCCAGCGCCGCACTGGGCGGCGCTGTATTTGGCGCCGTTGCCTCGCAGCTTGCCAATAGGCGCGTCAGCGACGAGACTGCTTCCATCTTCACATTGGAGGCCGGGCATGACGACGCTCAGGATCATGGTTTCCCGCCACTCGGCGTTCTACAGCCCGGTTCTGGCCGGCATCACGGCAGGCTTCTTCAAGGACGAAGGCTTCGAGCCCACCTACGCCGTTGCGCCCCCTGGGAGAACCGTCGCGCAGCTCATCGCATCCGGAGAAATCGATGTCGCCCAGTCCGCCGTATCCGCGAGCTGGATCGCCCTAGAGCAGGGCCGCCCCCCGCCCATGGTCCATTTCGCGCAGATCAACCAGCGCGACGGTTTCCTGATCGCGGCGCGCAGTGCGGACCTCGGTTTCCAATGGGACAAGCTGCTCACGGGTCGGTTCATGTTCGTGCACGGAGGGCAGCCGCAGGCGATGCTGGCGTATGCGATGCATCTGCGCGGGGTGAATCTCTCGCAAGCACAGGGCATGGACCGCGGCGGTACGGACCAGATGCTGGGCGCCTTTCGGGCCGGCGAGGGAGATTGGTTTCACGAGCAGGCACCCTACCCGCAGCAACTCGAGCACGAGGGCGTGGCCCACATCGTCGCCTCGGTCGGTGAGGTGATCGGCCCGGTTGCGTTCAGCAGCGTCGCGGCGTCCCGCGAGTGGCTTGCGCGCCCCGAAGCGAGGCGTTTCATACGCGCTTACCGCAAGGCGCGCGCGTGGGTGGACAGCGCAGCGCCTGCCGAAGTGGCGGCCTCCGAGCAACCCATGTTCCCTGGCACCCATCGCGACGCGCTGACTCGCGCCATCGCTTACTATCAGGCCCTGGGAAACTGGGGCGGCGGGGTATCCATTGCGCCCGAAGCCTACGAGGTCGCGCTGGATGTGTTCAGCCACTCGAAGCTCATCACCCGGCGCCATCCCTACGACAAAGTCGTAGTGGCGCCGCCCGATGCCTAGGAGGCGCGGCCCGCGCAGAGCCGCCGGCTGGTTTGGTTGTGCCGTGACGGGCGGCGACGTGTCTCGTTCATTGCCGCGCATGCGCCGCAAGCACCTGTGCCACGCAGCACGTCAACCGCTTGGCATAGGTGATGTGCAGAAATTCGTTGGGCCCGTGGGCGTTGGACTTGGGGCCGAGCACGCCGGTGATGAGAAACTGCGCTTGGGGAAAGTGTTGGCCCAGCATGGCCATGAAGGGGATGGTCCCGCCCTCACCCATCAGCATCGCGGGGCGGCCATAGTGGTCTTGTGAGGCGTTGTTCACCGCCGCGTGCAGCCAGGCCGCGGTCGGCGGTGCGCTCCACCCAGACGCACCCTGGTCGGGCTCGAACGTGACCTTACTGCCCTCGGGCGGGTCGGCTTCGAGGATGCGCTTGAGATCGCGCGCCGCCTGCGCGCCGTCGACGAGCGGCGGGATGCGCAATGACAACTTCAGCGACGTCCTCGGCCGCAGGACATTGCCTGCGTCCTGGATCGCGGGAAGCCCGTCGGCCCCGACCACCGCGAGGAATGGCCGCCAGGTCCGGTTGAGTACCGCCTCGCCGCCGTCGCGCACCATCGGTCGCGTGCCGCCGGCGAACGGGAACCGGGTCCAGATCCCGTCGCCCAGGACCGCGCCGGCCTGTCGCGCCTGCTCGACGCGCTCCGGCGGGATCGTGCAATGGAGCTCGCCAGGCAGAATCCGCCCGCTGCTCGATTCCTCGATCCGGTCGAGCAGCCGGCGCGCGATGCGGAAAGAGGAGGGCACCACGCCGCTGGCGTCGCCCGAGTGCACGCCCTCGGTCAGCACATCCACCGTAAGCGTGCCGGCGGCAATCCCGCGCAAGGAGGTGGTGACCCAGAGCTGGTCGTAGTTGCCGCAGCCCGAATCGAGGCCGATCACAAGGTCGACCTTGCCCACACGCGCGCGCAGCCGCTCGAGGTGCGCGGGCAGGTCGTAGCTGCCGCTTTCCTCGCAACATTCGATGATGCCCACGCAGCGCGCGTGTGCGATGCCCTGTGCGTGAAGCGCGAGGAGCGCCGCGAGCGAGGCGAACACGGCGTAGCCGTCGTCGGCCCCGCCCCGGCCGTACAGCCGACCGCCCTCGAGCACCGGCGTCCACGGCCCCATGTCGTCTCGCCAGCCCGACATCTCCGGCTGCTTGTCCAGATGGCCGTAGAGCAGCACCGTGCGATCGGCGCTGCCGGGGACCTCGAACCACAGCAGCGGCGTGCGCCCGGGCAAGCGCACCACGTCGAGCTGCAGGCCCGGGATTGGCTGTGACCGGCACCAGGCCTCCGCCAGCTCGACGGCGGCGTCGATGTGACCGTTTCGCTCCCACTGCGGATCGAAGTGGGGCGATTTGCACGGGATCCGGATGTATTCGATGAGCCTCGGGACGATCTCCTGGTCCCACTTGTTCGAGACGAACTCGCCGATAGCGCTGGGGTTCATCAGGCCGGCTGAATCGTGAAGCCCACCACCTCGAAGTCCTCGCCGCGCTCCACCACCCGTCGCGGGTTGATCGGGTAGTTGCGCTCGTGAATACGCATGGCGTAGGACTGGCTCCAGGAGATCGCGTCGCGGGCCACAACGAGCCTGACCTCGGCACCCGTGAGGCTGGTCTGTGTCTCGACCGGGAGGAGCACGCCCGGCCGCGGCAGGCCCGGATCCCGCAGGGGCAGCAACTCGACGATGACGCTGCCACGCGCCAGGATCTGCACGCCAACGACGCGACGCCCCGTCTCGTCGGTGGACAGCCGCCGTATCACGCCCACGCTCCAGGCTGCGGGCCAGGTAGGCTTGGCGGCAATCAGCGAGCCGATCGCCAGCCAGTCGCGCTCCAGCGGCGGCAGCGCAGCGCCGAAGCCTCCGCTGCTTTCATTTTCCACCGTCCAGGACTCGGTGAGTTCATCCAGGTCGGGGCTCCCCTGGTCGGCGGCGACGGCGCTCAGCACGTGCTCCAGGCCGTGAGCCACGTTGAGCGTGGACAGGACCCGCTGACGCAGCTCCGAACGCGCCGGCGGATCGGGCCCCCAATGGCGGGACAGGTGGTGGAGCACCTCCAGCACCAGCTCGGGATGAAAATCGCCGACCAGGTTGAGCTCGGGCGGCGGTAGGCGCGTTTCGGTCGTCCGCTGGATAAGCCCTTCGGCGATCACGGCCGCATGGCCCGGCCCGAAGAAGCGCACGGTGGGCGACGGTGCCATACCGACCCCGACGCGGTAGGGGGGACGGCTCGCATGCAGGTCGACCGCGAAGTGGCAGCCCGTAGCCGGCCGCCGGTGCAGCAGGAAGAACTCGGCCACCGTCGCGATCACGCGCTCCGCGATCACCTGGCCGGCCGGCAGCAGATTCTCGCTGCCAGACACCGACAACACGAGCGCGCGCAGGTATTCCCGACGCACGGTCGAGTCACCTGCCATCGCGGGGTAGACTTTGAAGCGCTCGCTCATGAAGCGCTCGTGCTCGGCGTAGGCGAACAGCGCGCCCATGCGGCTCCAGAACGCCGGCTCCACCGCGGCGTACCGCAGCAGCGTCCAACGCAGCAGGAGCGTCAGCGCGCGGATGGCACGCGCGGTCATCATCGGCACCAGGGGTGCGACGACAAGCGCGTTCGCCTCGCCCGCGTGAAACAGCTGCAGCGAAGTCTCGTAGCCGGCGGCCAGTTCGCGCGCCAAGTGCACGACGGCGTTCCAAATGCGCCGTTCGCGGTAGGTCTGCTGCCGACCGCCTGCGCCCAGGTACTCGCGCGTGACCTCCAGTCGCTGCTCTTGTACCAGCTCGTCCAAACGGTCGACCACCTGGTACACACGCAGTGGGTCGGCCCGGATGCCCTGGCGATAGGCCTCCAGCCAGAAGCCGGCCTCTTCGATCCGGCGCAACGGGTCGAACGTGGCCTGGGAAAAACCCAGGAGCTGGCTGTCGAGGGTTTGATCGTTCATCGCAACCGACCCATCGAGCGTGCGGGCAAGGAGGAAACCGAGATCGGCGCCATGGTGCAGGCCTGCGGCGCAAGCTCTATACCAGGTGCTCCGCAGCCGGCGCCCGCCTTGCCGCGGGCGCAGCGGTCTGCCCCACCGCCCGCGCACGGGCCAGCTTGATGGGCAGCAACCTTCCGCCCGGCCGGCGGCATCGGGCTTTCCGTGGCCTCCACCCGGAGCGGATGCGGCAGATTCTAATCCCGCCCCCGCTCCCGCGATACCCGAGGCCCGCCTTCGGGGCTGCAGCTTCGCCTTACGGCTTCCATTGCGAAGGGCTGCAGCGCATATAGTTGGGAGCGTATGCGGTCTCGGCGCCCAGCTCCCGCGCCGCATGCCAGGCCCAGCGCGGGTCGTCCATCATCGCGCGCGCGATCGCCACCAGATCCGCGCGACCGCCGGCCACGATGTCCTCCGCTTGGCGGGGTCGGGTGATCATGCCGACCGCCATCACGGCGATGCCGGACTCCTTCTTCACCTTCTCCGCGAAGGGTACGTTGTAGCCCGGCGCAAACGGGATCTGCTGGCGCGGGTCGACCTGGCCGGAAGTCACGTCCATGAAGTCACAGCCCAGCGCCTTCAATTCCTTCGCCAAGATGACGGTCTCCTCGGGGGTCCAGCCGCCTTCGACCCAATCTGTGGCCGAGACGCGCACGCCGACCGGACGATCCGCGGGCCACTCGGCGCGCACCGCCTCGAACACTTCGAGCGGAAAGCGGATGCGGTTGCGCGTAGCGCCTGCGTACTCGTCGTCGCGGCGGTTGGAGAGCGGCGACAGGAACTCGTGCAGCAGATAGCCGTGCCCGGCGTGCAGCTCGACGAGGTCGAAGCCGAGGCGCGATGCGCGCCGCGCGGCATCGACGAACTGCTGTTTGACCTCCCGCAATCCGTCGCGCGTGAGCGCGGCCGGCGTCGGCCACCCCGGACCGAATGGCAAGGCGGAGGGCGCCAGCGTGGTCCAAGGGCTCTCGTCGGCGGCGAGCGGCTTGCCGCCCTGCGCCGGTGGATGGGCAGAGCCTTTGCGGCCGGAATGGGCGAGTTGAATGCCGAGCTTGGCCACGCCGAAACGACGACAGAAATCGACCACGCGCCTGAGCGACGTCTCGTTCTCGTCGCTGTACAGGCCCAGACAGCGATGCGAAATGCGGCCTACGGACGAGACGTGCGTAGCCTCGGTCATCACCAGCCCGGCCGCGCCCATGCTGAACTGGCCGAGGTGCATGAGATGCCAGTCGTTCGCCGAGCCGTCGTCGGACATGTACTGGCACATGGCCGAGACCACTGCTCGGTTGGGCAGCGTCAGTCCGCGCAGGCGGAACGGGGTGAAGAGCGCGCTTGGCATTCGAGATGTGTCCGTATGCAGGGAGGAGGTCGAAGCCGGCGGATTCTATCAGTTCGACGAAGCAAGCCCGCCTGCAGACTGCAGTCGACCGGGCCGCGCACCTCCACACCGCGGGGCACCCCGCCGTCCGGTCATGGCGCGAGGTGGTGCGGCTGCGCTTTACGCGAGCGCCGCCACGTATGCGGTCTTGACCGTGGTGAAGAACTCCACCGCGTAGCGCCCCTGCTCGCGCGGCCCGTAGCTCGAGCCCTTGCGGCCGCCGAAGGGCACGTGGTAGTCGACCCCGGCCGTAGGCAAGTTCACCATCACCATGCCAGCCTGGCTGTTGCGGCGGAAGTGTGCGGCGTGTTTGAGCGAGCTGGTGACGATGCCGGCCGACAATCCGAAGGGCGTGTCGTTGGCCAGGTGCAAGGCCTCGTCGTAGTCCTTGGCCAGCGCCACCGCCGCGACCGGACCGAACACCTCTTCGCGGTTGATGCGCATGGCGTTGCTGGTCTCGGTGAACAGCGCAGGCTCGAGGTAGAACCCCTCCTTCTCGCGCTTCAGCAGCTTGCCGCCGTAGGCGAGCTTCGCCCCCTCCTTCTTGCCCTCTTCGATGTAGAACAGGTCCTGGTTAAGCTGGTTCTTGTCCACCACCGGGCCCATCTGGGTGCCCGGTTTGAGCGCGTCGTCCACCACCAGACCCTTGAGCCGCTCGGCGAGAGCGTCGACGAATGCGTTGTGGATGCCTTTGGTCACGATCAGGCGCGAGGAGGCCGTGCAGCGCTGCCCGGTGGAGAAGTAAGCACCGTTCACGGCGGACTCCACTGCGGTCTTAAGGTCGGCATCGTCCAGGACCACCAGCGGATTCTTGCCGCCCATCTCGAGCTGGAACTTGGCCATGCGCGCAGCTGCCTTTTGCGCGATCTTGCGCCCGGTGTCCACCGACCCGGTGAAGCTGATTGCGTCCACGCGCGGGTCGTTCACCAGCACCTCGCCCACCACGCTGCCGCGGCCCATCACCAGGTTGAAGGCCCCGGCGGGCAGACCGGCGCGCGCGATGATTTCCGCCATGGCCCACGCAGAGCCAGGCACCAGGTCGGCGGGCTTGAACACCACGCAGTTGCCGTATGCCAGCGCCGGCGCCACTTTCCAAGCCGGAATCGCCGCCGGAAAATTCCAGGGCGAGATGATGCCGACCACGCCGACCGCCTCGCGCGTGACCTCCACGTCGATGCCGGGTCGCACCGACGGGACCAGCTCGCCGGTGCGGCGCAGAACCTCGCCGGCGAAAAACTTGAAGATGTTGCCCGCGCGCACCACTTCGCCCACACCCTCGGGAAGCGTCTTGCCTTCCTCGCGCGAGAGCAGCCTGCCCAGCTCGTCTTTGCGCGCCAGGATCTCGCCTCCGATCCTGTCCAAGATATCGGACCGCGCCTGCACGTTGAAACTGGCCCAAGCCGGGGCCGCAGCGCGCGCAGCCGCGATGGCCTGCTCGGTCTGCGCCGGGTCGGCCTGTGCGTACTCACCGACCACGTCGCTCAAGTCGGAGGGGTTGATGTTCTTCGACCAGGCGGCGCCCGGCAGCCACTGGCCGTTGACGTAATTGGAATGCTGCTCTGCGCTCATGGCGTCTCCCCGAGGTCAAGACGGTCGATGCTAGCCAAGCGGTGAGGCAGCGTCAAATCCACACGTCCGGAGCAACGGGCGCCGCTCGCGTACCCCAAATCCCCGCTACCGCCTGGACGGAGCCGTTCGCAGCCGGTAAACCATGGGCAGTGAAACAGAGAAGCCGTGACCCAGGTGACAGTCGGCAGGCGCGGGGGTGCCCAGCGGAAAGACGCGTTCGATCGTGTGAAGCGCGGCCTGATCCAGCAGCTCGCTCCCGGAACCGCGCTCTACCCAGCTGCCCTCAAACACACCTTGAGAGTTGCACGTCAGAAGGAACCAAACGGTGCCTTGGATGCCGCCTTTGCGGGCCGCCTCGGGGTAATCCTTCGGCGTCAGGCGACTGCGCAGCAGGCTCGCCAAGGTCGAGACGCAGGCGCCCATGGGCTCGTCCTCTTGCTGTGGCTGCGCCTGCGCTGCGGCCAAGCCGTTCGCCAGGGCAAGCGTCGCCGCGGCGAGCGGGAAGGCCAGCCTTGTTCGCATGATTCTGCTCCAGGGTGTCGAGGCGCGGGCCGATGGCCCGCCGTGCGGATGCGCTCCGAATACTACGCCCAGTTCGAAGCGGGGTTCAGGCCGCGCCCGGAGCACGGCACCTTTGGCGCCCCCGCGCGCCATGAGAGAATTGTCCTTTTCCCTGGCAATCGATCCCGCATGCTGCCTCACGCAGCTACCGCTCGCCCGGCCGTCCGGGCTTTGCGCGCCTCCAAAATCCGCGAGGTCGCCAATGCCGGCATGGGGCGCAAGGACCTCGCCGCCTTCTGGTTCGGCGAGCCGGACGAGGTCACCCCCGATTTCATCCGCCAGGCAGCCGTCGATGCTCTGAACGCCGGCGATACCTTCTACACCCACAACCTGGGCATCCCCGAGCTGCGCGAGGCGCTCGCCGGCTACATCACCCGTCTGCACCGCCCTACCGGGTTGGACCAGGTCGCGGTCACCAATTCCGGCATGTCGGCGCTGATGTTGGCTGCGCAGGCGCTGATCGGGCACGGCGACCGTGTGGTCGCGGTCACGCCCCTGTGGCCGAATCTGGTGGAGATCCCCAAGATCCTCGGCGCGGTCGTCGAGACGGTCAGCTTGAGGTTCGCGCCGCGTGGCTGGGTGCTCGATCTCGATCGCCTGCTCGGCAGCCTGACTCCCGGCACTACGGCGCTGCTGGTGAACTCGCCCAACAATCCCACAGGATGGACGATCGATGGCGACAGCCAGCGCGCGATCCTGCAGCACTGTCGCCGGCACGGCATCTGGATCATCGCCGACGACGCCTACGAGCGGCTCTATTACAACGGCATGGGGAAGGGTGCGCCGGCGTTAGCGCCCTCCTTCCTGGACATCGCCACAACCGAGGACCGCGTGGTCAGCACCAACACCTTCTCCAAGAACTGGCTGATGACCGGCTTCCGCTTAGGGTGGATCGTGGCCCCAAAGGGTCTCGCGACCGACCTGCCCAAGCTCATCGAGTACAACACGTCCTGCGCGCCGGCTTTCGTCCAGCGCGCCGGCGTGGTCGCGATCGAGCGCGGCGAGCCGGTCATCGCGCGCACCGTATCGCGTTTCCGCGACGCGCGCGACTACCTGGTCGAACAGCTGCAAGCCACTCCGGGAATCGAGGCCGCCGCACCCGAGGGCGCCATGTACGCATTCTTTCGCGTGCAAGGCGTGGCCGACAGCCTGGGGCTGTGCAAACGGCTGGTGTCCGACGCCGGGCTCGGGCTCGCGCCCGGCATTGCCTTCGGTCCCGAGGGAGAAGGCTTCGTGCGCTGGTGCTTCGCCGCCAGCGAGCAGCGCCTCGCAGACGGGATCAACCGCCTGCGCGGCGCTCTGGGTGCGGAGCACCGCTGAGCCGGCGCCGGAACGCACATGGATCGGAATCCTATCGGCAGCCCGACCCGCTTCGAGATCGCGGCCTGGATCGTGACGGGCGTGCTGCTGTTGTCGGTGCTCGAGCTCCACCTGCTGCCTGCCCTGCTGGCCGGGCTGCTGGTTTACGAGCTGGTGCTCATCGTGGCGCGGCGCCTGCGCATCTGGCGCATGGGCCACGAGTGGAGCAAGGTGGTGGCCGTGACGGTGCTCACCGTCATGGTGGTCGTGCTGGTCACGCTCATCATCATCGGGGTGATCGCCGTGCTGCGCACCGACGTGGGCAGCATCTCCGCGCTGTTGCGGCAGATGGCCGAGATCATCGACGGCTCGCGCCGGACGCTGCCGGCCTGGCTGGTGGAGAACCTTCCGGCCAACGCCGACGAGCTTCGACAGACTGCAGCCACCTGGCTGCGCGAGCACGCCCGCGAGCTGCGCGGCGTGGGTACCGACTTCGGACGCGCGTTCGCACACATCCTGATCGGGATGATCATCGGCGCCTTCGTCTCGCTGAGCGAGGCGCGCTCGGGCCAAGAGCTCGGGCCGCTGGCCCACGCCCTGCTCGAGCGCGCTGCGCGCGTGGGCAACGCCTTTCGCCGCATCGTGTTCGCTCAGGTCCGCATCTCGGCCCTGAACACGACGCTGACCGCCCTGTATCTGACCGTCGTCCTGCCTGTGTGCGGCGTGCACCTCCCGCTCACCAAGACCATGATCGCGATCACGTTCGTGGTGGGGTTGCTGCCGGTCATCGGCAATCTCATCTCCAACACGGTGATCGTGATCGTGAGCCTGAGTCACTCCGTGTACGTAGCGTTAGGCTCGCTCGGCTTCCTGATCGTCATCCACAAGCTCGAGTACTTCGTGAACGCGCGCATCGTCGGCTCGCAAATCCGCGCGCGGGCCTGGGAGCTGCTCATGGCGATGCTCGTCATGGAAGCGGCCTTCGGCATCCCCGGCGTGGTCGCCGCGCCGATCTACTACGCCTATATCAAAGACGAGCTGAAGAGCCGGGGCTTGATCTGACCCGCCAGGCCCAATATCAACCCGCCCGGCCCGCCTTGGTGGCCTCCGGCACCTCGACCAGCCGTCCGGTCTTGACGTCGTAGATGTAGCCGTAGATCGGGATGGTGGGAGGCACCAGCGGGTGATTGCGGATGCGCCGCACGTCCTCGAGCACGCTGCCAGCCTGGTCTTTGATCGTCAGCCACCGCACGTAAGCGCCATCGGTCGAGCCCGGGCCGCTGCCCACATCGCGCCAGCCCCTTTCGTCGATCGCCGCCGTCTCCAGGCTCTTCGCCAGCAGGTCGGTCATCACCGCGTCGTTGAACGTCTCCATTCCGCAGTCCGTGTGATGGATGACGAACCACTCGCGGGTTCCCAGCAGCTTGTAGGAGATGACCAGCGACCGGATCGCATCGTCGCTCGCCCGCCCGCCGGCGTTGCGGATGACGTGCGCATCGCCCTCGGCCAGACCGGCGTACTTCGACGGGTGCAGGCGTGCGTCCATGCACGTCAGGATCGCGAACTTGCGGGCCGGGGGCATCGGCAGCTTGCCCTTGTCGCCAAAGCTCGCCGCGTAACGCCGATTGGCTTCCAGTACCTCATCTAGGATTTTGCTCATGAGACCTCTCCTCACGGTTGACACGCCGCCCGCGCAAGAATAGCGACGCTCAGAGGCAGCGCAAACGAACTTCTCAGACTTTGCTAAGTGCTGCACGGCATATGGGCGACGGCCGCGAAGGCCCGTGCTCGACTGGCGTAAACTGTCGGCAGCAGCAACGGAAATCGGGTCGTGCCCGACATCGCTTCTTCCATAGCCCAGCTCCAGCGTGCGGCGTCGGTCGTGTACGAGGCCATGCCGCCGACGCCTCAGTATGCCTGGCCGCTCCTGGGACGGCTGCTCGGCGCCGAGGTATGGGTAAAGCATGAGAACCACACGCCCACCGGTGCTTTCAAGGTGCGCGGGGGACTGGTCTACTTCAAGGACCTGGTCCAGCACGGCAACAGGCCTGCAGGAGTGATCAG
>DATJVW010000197.1:0-3515 GCA_035501675.1 Burkholderiales bacterium | reverse complement strand
GGTGGGCGGTTTCTTCCTGGCGGTGTTCGAGACCGTGACGGCGAAGATGCGGGTGTTCCGGGTTTCGGACTTCCTCGGCGCTGCACTCATGCTCGGCCTGTTGGCCGCCTTGCTGTTGTTTGTCTCGCAGAGCGTGTGATGGACCGTCTGGTGCTCGATGTCGCCCATCTGTTCGCCGGAGGACTGGTGCTGGTCAGTTTCCTGCTGCTGTATCAGGATCGGATGTTCGGTTTGCTCAACACCTTCGCGCTGCACGCGCTGGTCGTGTCGCTGTCGGTGGCGTGGCAGGCCTATATCCAGCTCGCGCCCCATCTCTACATCACGGCAGCCATAGCCCTGGTGGTCAAAGCCATTATCATCCCGGTGGCGTTGCACCGCATCATCGTCCGGCTGGGCATTCACCGCACGATCGAGACCGTCGTGGGAATCGGACAGACCATGCTGGCCGGCATCGGCCTCGTGGCACTGTCGATTCTGGTGATGCTGCCGATCACCGCGGAGGCCGGCACGCTCGCGCGCGAAGACCTCGCCTTCTCCCTGTCGGTGATCCTGCTCGGGCTGCTGATGATGATTTCGCGACGCAACGCGGTCAGCCAGGTGATCGGCTTCATGTCCATCGAAAACGGGCTGATTCTCGCCGCCACTGCGGCCAAGGGCATGCCGCTGGTGGTGGAGATCAGCGTGGCGTTTTCCATTCTCGTGGCGCTCATCGTGATCGGGATCTTTCTGTTCCGCATTCGCGAGCGCTTCGATACGGTGGACGTGCATGCGCTGGAACGGTTCCGGGGTGAGCAGTCGTGAGCGAACTCGGTTCGTTGTCCGCAAGAGCGATCCTGGTTATCCCTGCGTGCAGCGCGGCGTTGCTGGCGCTGCTGCCTGATGACCGGCTTACCGCCCGGCTAAACAGCCTGGCGGCCCTGCTTACGTTCCTCGCATCGACCGCGCTGTTCCTGGTCCGGCCTGAGGCCGGACCGTTCATCATCGTCGATGACGTCAATGTGGTGTTCATCGTGTTGACCACATTCGTCAGCTTCACCACCAGCGTTTTCAGTGGCAGCTACATCTCGCACGAGCTCGAGAACGGGCACCTGACCCCGATCTATCTTCGCTTCTATCACGGAATGTATCAGACGCTCATGTTCGCAATGAATCTCGCACTGCTCGCGAACAACGTCGGCTTGATGTGGGTTGCTGTCGAGCTGGCGACGCTGACCACAGTGTTGATGGTCGGGATTTACCGAACCCCGGCTGCACTCGAAGCAGCTTGGAAATACTTCATTCTGGGCAGCGTCGGGATCGCCCTGGCGCTGTTCGGGACCATCCTGGTGTATCTCGCCGCCCGGTCAGTGGTTGGCGAAGGTCTCGATGCCATGGCCTGGAACGTGCTGGTAGCCAAAGCGCCGGCGTTCGATCCTGCTCTGCTCAATCTCGCGTTTGTGTTCCTGCTGTTGGGCTACGGGACCAAGGTTGGTCTGGCGCCGCTGCACGCGTGGCTGCCTGATGCCCATGCGGAGGGGCCGACGCCGATCTCGGCCGTGCTCTCCGGACTGCTCTTGAACGTCGCGTTGTTCGCTGTGCTTCGCTTCAAGATGGTGATGTCGGCCAATCCCGGAGCGCTGGCACCCGGCCCCCTGATGGTCACCCTCGGGTTGCTCTCCGTGTTGTTCGCCGCGTTCATGCTGTATCGGCGGCACGACATCAAGCGCATGTTCGCCTACTCCTCTATCGAGCACATGGGGATCATCACATTTGCCTTCGGCATGGGCGGACCGCTTGCCAACTTCGCGGGGCTGCTGCACATGACCTTTCACAGCCTCACCAAGTCGGCCATATTCTTCTCCGTCGGCCACATCGCGCAAGTCAAGGGCACGCAGAAGATGGCCGACATTCGCGGCCTGACCGTTTCCCACCCGGTGCTGGGATGGGGGCTGGTGCTTGGCGTGATCACCATCGTCGGACTGCCCCCGATGGGCATCTTCATGACTGAGTTCTTGATCATCACGTCCACGTTTTACCGGCAGCCGGCCCTCGCGGTAACCCTGGCGATCGGGCTGCTTGTCGGTCTGGGCGCACTGCTCTTGCGGCTTAACGGGCTCGCGTTCGGGGACGCGCACGGCAGCAACGCTCCGGCCGAAGCTTCGTTCGTACCGATGTTCGCCCACCTGGCGCTGGTGTTGGCAGCAGGAGTGTATCTTCCTCCCGCCCTCGTTTCGTGGTTCCAGTACGTGGCGCGGTTACTCGGCTAGATGATCGAACGGAAGCCGGACATGAACGCGTTGGGCGATGTAATTCGAGCGGGTCGCCGCGTCGGGACGCATCGCCCCTGGCCGCGCGCCGTTTTGGACGGTGAAGGCTGGGAGCGCGCCATCGGGCTCCTCGAGCAAGGGCAATGCACGTTGCTTGGCCTGTGGGGCGCGACGGAGTTCGTGCACATGGCACTGCTCGGCGCAGGCGATCAAAGCCCAGGCGTGTTGAGCCTGGCGTGCAATGGAAGGCGCTTTCCGTCGGTGGGAGGCCGACACCCGCCTGCGATCCGCCTGGAGCGCGCCATGCAAGATCTCACAGGCCTCGTTGCCGAAGAGGGCGCAGACGGACGTCCCTGGCTAGACCATGGCAAGTGGCCCCTACGACATCCACTTGCCCAAGTTGCCGGCCCGCCGGCCAAAGCCGATCCGTACCCGTTTCTGCCGACCGAAGGCGAAGGGCTGCACGAAATTCCGGTCGGCCCAGTCCATGCGGGCATCATCGAGCCGGGTCATTTCCGGTTCACCGCAAACGGCGAGACCATCGTACGGCTAGAGGAGCGGCTCGGCTACGTGCACAAGGGGATCGAGTCGCTCATGGCGGGTCTGCCGATCGAGCGAGGCGCTGTGCTCGCCGCACGGGTTTCGGGAGACAGCACTGTTGCTTACGGATTGGCCTACGCACGGGCCGTCGAGGCGGCAGTCGGGCTGGAGGCCCCCGTGCGCGCGGTCTGGTTGCGCACCCTCATGGCCGAGCTGGAAAGACTGGCGAATCACTTCGGCGACATCGGTGCCATCTGCAACGACGCAGCCTTCGCCATGTTGCACGCGCAATTCGGCTTCCTGCGAGAGCTCGTCCTTCGGGTGGCAGATCGGTGCTTCGGCCACCGGCTTATGATGGATTGCATCGCGCCCGGGGGAGTACGCTGCGATCTGCCTGATGACGGATCACGGGCGATCGCTAGCCTGATCGCACGCCTTCGCGGACAGTTGCCCGAACTCGTTGAGCTGTATGACAACACCGCGTCGCTGCAGGATCGCACAGTAGGCACGGGGATCTTGTCGCCGACGCTCGCTCGGCAGTTTAGCGCCGGTGGCTACGTGGGACGGGCTTCCGGGCGAGCGTTCGACGCCAGGCGTGCACCCGGTTATCCGCCGTATGAGGAGCTGCAGTTCCAGGTGCCGGTACTGGAGGAAGGTGACGTAAACGCGCGCGTCTGGATTCGCGTGCGTGAGATCGAGCAGAGCATGTCGATCATCGACCAGCTTCTG
>DATJVW010000196.1:0-23252 GCA_035501675.1 Burkholderiales bacterium | reverse complement strand
ACATCATCAACGGGTTGTCCAGCCAGTAACTATAGAAGTCGGCGCCCAAGCCGTAGTGGAAGCGCGCGTTGATCTTGGACTGCTCGATGGTGCGGTTACCGAAACGGAACTCGTGCCACTGATTGAGCAGCCACACCAGCGGGCCTGGCCTGTAACTGAAACCGCTCTCGAACGAGACCGCGAACGCCCGCCCGAAGTCGCCCTCGATATCCAGGGTCTGGTTGAAATAAGACTCGAGGAAGCCGATGTGCCTGAAGCAGATGGCGTTCCACTGGGCGCCCAGGGTCTTGAAGCGGAAGTGAACCAAAGGTTCGCCATCCCGATTTTGGAACGAGGAGCCGTCGGCGAACGTCACCCGGAAACAGACGCGCGTCTGCCTTCCGATGCGCTGCAGGATCTTGTTCAATAACACAGTCATCGCTGCGCCGCGAGCTTGCTCAACGGGTCGTTCAGACCACCCGGAAATTCTTGAACTGCCACGGGTCGTCCGAGTCCACATCTTCCGGATACAGCTTGCCGCGTTCCTCGAGCGGCGTCCAGTCGCTGTAGGCCCCAACGACCGGGCCCAGGTAAGGCATGGCCACTTCCAGCACGGCGCTGAAGTCGATGTCGTCGGGCTCTACGATGCCCTCGGTGGGGTTGCGCATGGCCCAGATCACCGCGCCCAGCGCCGGGGCGTTGACCTGCAGGCTGGTGGCGTTATTGTGCGGGCAGAGCTGACGTGCCTCGCGGATAGTGAGCTGGGAGCCGTACCAGTAGGCGCCGCGCGCGTGCCCCATGAGCAGTACGCCCAGCTCGTCGAAGCCTTCGGCGATGTCCTCGCGCAGCAAGCGCGTCTGCTCCTGCATGGTGTAGTTGTGGCCCACCATCTCGTGCAAGCTCAGCACCGCATCGTCGCATGGATGATAGGCGTAATAGCAGGTCGGGCGGTACACCACCTTGCCGTTGTCCCGGACGGTGAAATAGTCCGGGATGGAGTGCGACTCGCCGTGGGAGATGAGCCAGCCCTGGAACGGCCCTTCCTTGGGGACCCAGGAGCGCACGCGCGTGCTGCAGCCGGGGCGGTTCAAGTAGATCGATGAGCCGCAGCCGAAGCCGAACTCCATGCCTTCGTGCGGCCAGTGCCTCTCATGCGTGCCCCAGCCGAGCTCGGCCGGCTGCAGCGATTCGCCCACGAACGCGCCGCTGGACCAGGTGTTGACGAACTCACCCCAGCGCTTGCGGGTGCTGCCCACCTGACGATCGCGTTCCGCGATCTGGATGATCTTCACGCCGAGGTCCCTCGCCAGCCGGGCCCAGGCGTCCTTAGTGGCGGGCACGCGTGTCTGATGGCCGGTGTCCGCCGCGATGTTGAGCAGCGCCTGTTTGACGAGATGTGAAACCAGGCCGGGGTTGGCGCCGTGCATGAGCACGACTGAGGGACCGCCCGGATACTTCTTGCGCATCGCCAGTGCCGCCTCGCGGAAGGCGTAGTTGGTGCGGCGCGAGGCCGGGATCGACGTGTCACGGTGGCCACCGGCCCAGGGCTCGATGCAGGCGTCCAGATACAGGATGCCGCGCGCGCTGCAATACTCGATGAGCGCGAGGCTGGACACGTCGAACGAGGCATTGAACAGAAAGTCGCCGGATCCGAGCTCCTGGTCCAGGATGCGGACATAGTTCTCGCGCGTCAGCGGCTCGATCCGGAACGCGACGCCGTACTCTTGAGCGATCTCGCGCCCCCAGTCCTCCGCGGTGATGATCGACAGGTTCTCCCTGGGCACCTCGATGTGGCGCAGCAGCAGCGGCAGCGTGCCTTGCCCGACTGCGCCAAAGCCCAGTATCAGGATCCTTCCGGTGAACGCGATGTGTTTCTTGTGCTCCGTCATTTCGGGGTCGATCGCAAAGCGGCGGTTGCGAAAACAGGCGCCGTGGAGCATTCCTCGGCCGTCGGCGCCTGCGCGAGCGCGGTATTTTAAATGTTTTCGCACAGAACTCCAGGGCTTGGTGCCGCGGCCAATTCGCAGGCATGCGGCTGGAATTTTTCGGGTAACATGGGCGCGCTCGCCAACCCCGCTCATGGCCGACTACATCCTCTGGGCCGCTGCCGGCCTGATCCTGGTGATCGCCGAGCTGGTCACCGGGACGTTCTACCTTCTGGTGCTCGGCATCGCGGCGCTGGCCGGTGCGGTGGTCGCATTTTTCGGGCTGGGGTTCTGGGGTCAGGCCGTCGTTTCGGCGGTGATCGCGGTGGTCGGCGTGATCTGGATTCATCAGCGCCGCAAGGCGATGGAGCCGACCGCAATGCCCTCGCCCGACGTGGGTCAGCCGGTGACCTGGGAGTCCTGGCTCAACGAGCCCGATCGTCTCGCCCGCGTGCGCTACCGTGGAGCCTCCTGGGAGGCGCGCGTCGTGGGTGAGTGCACCGCCCAGCCGGGTGAAATGCTGTACATCAGCGCCGTCAATGGCAATACCCTCGAAGTCGCCAAGATCCGGCCCGCCTAAGCTGCTGCCGCCGGCCGAGCTCGTCGCGCCCGTTCGTCCTGCCAAGGAGCTTTCGATGCTGCCCAAAGTCATCGGCGTAATCATTCTGGCCGCGGTCATCTGGGCCTTTCCGCCGACTCACGCCTACGCCATCCCGTTTTTCGTCATCGCGCTGGCGGCGGTGTTCGTGATCGAGGGGGTGCGCGTCGTGCCGCAGCAAAGCGCCTGGGTGGTCGAGCGATGGGGCCGCTATCACGCCACGCTCGAACCGGGGCTCAACATCATCG
This sequence comes from Burkholderiales bacterium, assembly GCA_035501675.1. Classification (GTDB taxonomy): domain Bacteria; phylum Pseudomonadota; class Gammaproteobacteria; order Burkholderiales; family SHXO01; genus SHXO01. The sequence continues at coordinate 20,502 of DATJVW010000196.1, read as the reverse complement.
TGCCCTTCATCGACCGCGTGGCGTACAGGCATTCGCTCAAGGAAGTGCCGCTGGATGTTCCTGAGCAGGTGTGCATCACCCGGGACAACACGCAGCTCGGGGTGGACGGCATCCTGTATTTCCAGGTCACCGACGCGCGGCTCGCGAGCTACGGCACCTCGGACTACATCGCTGCCATCACCCAGCTCTCGCAGACCACGCTGCGCTCCGAGATCGGGAAGATGGAGCTCGACAAGACGTTCGAGAGCCGCGACGAGATCAACCGTCAGGTCGTGCAGGCGCTGGACGAAGCCGGCCGGTCCTGGGGCGTGAAGGTGCTGCGCTACGAGATCAAGAACCTCACGCCGCCCGACTCCATCCTGCGCGCGATGCAGGCCCAGATCACGGCCGAGCGCGAGAAGCGCGCCGTGATCGCGACCTCGGAGGGGGAAAAGCAAAAAGAGATCAACCTGGCCGAGGGCGCCAAGCAGTCCGACATACTCAAGTCGGAAGGCGAAAAGCAGGCGGCGATCAACAAGGCGCAGGGCGAAGCCACCGCGATCCGACTGGTTGCCGAGGCGACTGCCGCGGGCATCCAGATGGTCGCGGAGGCGATCGGCAAAGAGGGCGGCATGTCGGCGGCCAACCTCAAGGTCGCCGAGCTCTACATCGGCGCGTTCGGCAACCTGGCCAAGACCAACAACACGCTCATCATTCCGAGCAACGTGTCCGACGTCGCCGGGCTGGTGGCTTCGGCCATGAGCGTCCTCGACAAGACTCGCCAAGCGGGCGCCAGCGCGGCGCGCTGAGAACCTACGGCGCTCTGCGTCCGGGCGCCGGGCGCAGCAGCGGTCAGTCGCGGCGGCGGAACCAGCCGGCCAAGCTCAGCCGTTCGCGCCGGGCCGGCAGCACTTCGTGCCAGAACCGCTCGCTCAGAAAACACACGAGCGTGCCGCCCTCGGGCAGCACGTCGCAGTGAGCTTGCTCAGCGGCCTCGTCGAAGTACAGCCTCAGCGCGCCGCCGTGCGCGGCTTCCCACTGCGCGTTCAAGTACAGGACGCAGGACACCACGCGGAGCCGGGAGCCGCGGTGCTGGTCGCGATGTATGCGGTAACCGGCTCCGGCTGGATACAGCGCGAAGTGGCCCTCGAACTCGAACAGGCCGAGTTGCAGCTCGCGGTTCAGGGTCCCGCGCAATGCGTCGAGGCGCGACAGGGCCTCGCGCAGTGGCCGGCTCACTGCGGTGGTCTCGAGCCAGCGGATCCGGTCGCCGCGCACGTCGCCCGCGAGGCGATAGTCCGCACCCCTGCCGACGCCCGCCGCGCGCAAGCGGCCGCGGGCGTGCTCGGCTTGCACTTCGGCGGCCAGAGCGCGCCAGAGTGCGTCGGGAAGAAACTCGTGCATGCACGCCCAGCCGCGCTCAGCCAGCGCATCCGCGACGGACTCGGTTCCGATCACCGGTGCAGGCGCCGCGACATATCGGACTTTCCTTCGAGCGGCATCGCCGGCAGGAAGGTGCCGGCCTCGGGCAGGTCTCCGGGGAGCAAGGGCCGCTCGGGAAGGCTGTACTCCATGGTGAGGTACTTGCCCTCACGGAACACCTTTACTTTGAGCCGGCCGCCGACCTTCAGTCCCCGCATGATGCCGCTGAGCTTCTCCGGTTGATCCATGGGCGCGCCGTTGAGGCTGACCACGATGTCGCCGCCCAGCAGCAGAGACGAACCGCCGATGGACAGTTCCATCATGCCGCCGCGGATGCCGGCCTTCTCCGCCGGGCTGCCGGGCTCCACCACCTCCACCAGCAGCCCGTCGACCAGGGGCACCTGCAGCAGCTTGCGCAGGTCGGCGCCGATGATCTGACCGTGAAAGCCGATCCAGGGACGGACCACGTGCCCGTCTTTGAGAAGCGCGGGCAGCACTTCCTTGGCTAGATTGATGGGAACGGAGAATCCGATGTTCTGCGCCTCCGCGACGATTGCGGTGTTGATGCCGATGACCTCCCCGCAGCGGTTGAGCAGGGGCCCGCCCGAGTTGCCCGGGTTGATCGGGGTGTCGGTCTGGATCAGCGGCTCGGTGAGTGACAGCGGCGTCTCGGGCAGGATGCGGTTGATGCCGCTGACGATGCCGCGCGTCACGGTCTGGTCCAGACCGAGAGGGTTGCCGATCGCGATCACCTCCTCACCCGGCCGAAGGTTGTCCGAATTGCCCAGCTTCACAGTCGGCAGCGTACCCGTCTGTGTCTTGGGAATCTGGATGACCGCCAGATCGAAGATGGGGTCTGCGCCGATCACCTTGGCGGGTACGATGGATCCGTCATCCAGGGTCACGGTCAGCGACTGCAGGCCGAATACCACGTGCGAGTTGGTCAGGACCAAACCGTTGGAGTCGATCAGGAAGCCTGAACCGAGCACGCGCGTGACGCGGCCCTGAAGCCGATACGGATTGATCGACTGCCCGGTGATCATGACCACGGCCGGAGAAACCCTCTTGAACAGCTCGGGAATGCCTTCGGTACAGGGGGCGACGCCGGCCTCGGCGGCGTTGGCTGTTCGCGCCGTGGCGTGGCACGCCGTGAGCAGACACAGCGCAGCGCAGCCGACGATAGAGCGCAGCGACGCGCGGGCGAAAAGCATGGGCGGATCGAGAGCGCGCCGGGGCGCGAAGGAGCTGACTCTACCACGCAGCGGCGGTCGCCTCACACCCTGCATTTGTGTCTGCAAAAGACTGAAACAATTCCAGCGCCGTGCCCGTCCCTTCGGGTCGACACGTCAAGACTGCCTCGCCTGAGCGAATCTGCACGTTTTCTCGCGCCGACGATACTCAATCGAGGCGACATTCGAGGCCCGACTTGACATCGAGGCGTGCGTGGGGGATTTTGATATAGGTTCTAGAGCCAGCGCATCATGCCCATCTCGAAGGGATGGGTCAGCAGCTCGTGATAGGGATAGATGCGGATGCGGTAGTGGAGCTTGCCGCACATCTCCGGGGTGATCTGCAGGACGAAGCGATGCTCTCCCTGCTCGGTCATCAGACCTTCCCACTCGAAGCGGTAGTGGCGGGCTTCCCGCAGCTTGCCCTGTTCCCTCTGCCGCCCGATGAGCAACTCGACGACGACGTCTTCGGGCTTCATGCCGTTCAGCTGGATCCCCAGCTCTACCTTGACGCCCTGCCCGAAGGCGATGTTCCTGCTGGGCGTGTCGAGCCGACGCACTCGCACGTTGGCCCAGCAGCGGCGCACATCCGCCTTCCACACCGCCAGCTTGCGCGCGTTCTCGTAACCGGCCTCCGAGTAGCGCCGTCCCTGGCGCGTGGCGGGCAGATAGAACTTGGCCAGGTATTCGCTCACCATGCGCGTGGAGCTGAAGCGCGGCAGCAGGCTGGCGATGGAGTGCTTCGCCATGCCTACCCATTCCGCGGAGTAGCCCATGTCGCCGCGCTTGTAGAACAGGGGGATGATCTGGTCCTGGAGCAGCTCGTACAGGGTCCTGGCCTCGTCGTGATCGCGGCGCGCATCGTCCATGTTCTCGCCGACCGGCTTGATGGCCCAGCCGTTGCGGCCGTCGTAGCCCTCGTCCCACCAGCCGTCCAAAACGGAAAGGTTGAGCACCCCGTTGATGCCGGCCTTCATGCCTGAAGTGCCGCTAGCCTCCAGAGGGTAGACCGGGTTGTTCAACCATACGTCGACGCCCGACACGAGTCTGCGGGCAAGCCGCAGGTCGTAGTCCTCGACCATCAAGATCCGGCCCTCGAAGTCGGGCATGCGCCCGACCTCCACCACGCGCCGAATCAAGTCTTGACCGGGGATATCCGCGGGATGTGCCTTGCCGGCGAACAGCAGCAGCACCGAGCGCTGCTCGTCGCAGATGATCTCGCGCAGCCAGGCAAGGTCCTGGAACAGCAAAGTGGCCCGCTTGTAAGTGGCGAAGCGGCGCGCGAAGCCGATCGTGAGCACGTTCGGATTGACCGGATCGGTGAACTTGAGCAACCGGTCCAGGTGCGCCTGCGAGCCGCCGTTGCGGAAGTGCTGGCGCGCGAGGCGATGGCGGACGAGGTGCAGCATCTGCGACTTGAGCGACTGGCGCACGCTCCAAAACAAATGGTCCGGCACGTCGTCGATGCGCTGCCAGAACGCCGCGTCGGTCAGCCGCTGAGTCCAGTCGAAACCCAGATACTTCTCGAACAGGTCGGCCCATTCCTGCGCCAAGAACGTCGGCACATGGACGCCGTTGGTGATGTAGCCGATGCCGTTCTCCGGCGGGTCGACCTGCGGCCACAGGGGAGCGCAGATGCGCGAGGACACTCCGCCGTGGATGCGGCTCACGCCGTTCTGGAAGCGGGAGGCGCGGATCGCCAGCGCGGTCATGTTGAAATCACGGCTCTCGTTCACCCGGCCCAGCGCCAGGAACTCGTCCCGGCCCAGCTTCAGCTCCTGGCAGAACGACTCGAAGTAGCTCCACATCATGTCTTCGCCGAAGTGATCGTGCCCGGCGGGGACCGGCGTGTGGGTGGTGAACACCGTGTTAGCCGCCACCGACTCCAGCGCCGCGGCGTAGTCCAGCCCTTGCTTGACCAGGGCGCGCATGCGTTCGAGCACGAGGAAGGCCGCGTGCCCTTCGTTGATGTGCCACACCGTCGGCTTCAGCTCGAGCGCCTCCAGCGCGCGCACGCCGCCGGTTCCGAGCACGATCTCCTGCTCGATGCGCGTCCGCCGATCTCCGCCGTAGAGCTGATGGGTGATGTCGCGTCCGTGCTCGTCGTTCTCGGGCAGGTCGGTGTCCAGAAGATACAGGCCGACGTGCCCGCAGCGTGCGTGCCAGACTTTGCAGACCACGGGGCGTCCGGGCAGATCGACGCGCACGTGCAGCTCGCTGCCGTCCGGGCGCAGCACGGGGGTGACCGGCAGGCTTTCGAACTCAGAGTCGGTGTACACGGCGCGCTGGTTGCCCTCGGCGTCGATGCTCTGGGAAAAATAGCCCTGACGGTAGAGCAGACCCACCCCGATGAACGGCAGCCGCATGTCGCTCGCTGCTTTGCAGTGATCTCCGGCGAGGATGCCCAGGCCGCCAGAGTAGATGGGGAAGCTCTCGTGGAAGCCGAATTCCGCGCAGAAGTAGGCCACCAGGTCCGAGGAGCGCAGCCACTCGGAGCCGTTGCGGCGCAGCGGCTCGTTGTGGTACGTGTCGTAGTTCGACAGCACGCGGTTGAAGTTGCCCAGGAACACCGGGTCATCGGCCGCATCTAACAGCTTCTGCTCGTCCACCCGTTTGAGGAAGGCCTTGGGATTGTGCCCTACGGCGTCCCACAGCCCAGTGTGCAGACGCGAGAACAGCGTCCGGGCAGGGCGATCCCAGCTGTACCAGAGGTTGGACGCCAGTTCCTCGAGGCGCGCCAGGCGGCGCGGAATCTTGGGGTTGACCTCCAGATTGAAGGTCGTTCGGCTTTCCATAGTCGGCGGAAGGCGTTTGGCCTTTTTGTTGTGCTGCCGGCGTGACCCCGGCCAGCCTCGATTGTACCGATCCGACTCGCTTTACAGCACGTAGCGCGCCAGATCCTCGCTTTGCGCCAGGTCCTTGAGCCGGCTGTCCACGTAGGCGGCGTCGATCACCACCGACTGACCGCTCGCTCTGCCGGCGTCGAAAGAGATGTCCTCCAACAGCTTTTCCATCACCGTGTACAGGCGGCGCGCGCCGATGTTTTCCGTCTTCTCGTTGACCTGCCAGGCGATCTCGGCCAGGCGCTTGATCGCGTCGGGGCGAAACTCGAGCGCGACGCCCTCGGTGGCGAGCAGGGCCTCGTACTGCGCCGTGAGGCAGGCGTCGGTGCTGGTCAGGATCTGCTCGAAGTCGCATACCGACAGCGAGTCGAGCTCCACGCGGATGGGGAAGCGGCCCTGCAGCTCCGGAATCAGGTCGGAAGGCTTGGCGAAATGAAAGGCGCCGCTGCCGATGAACAGGATGTGGTCGGTCTTGATCATGCCGTATTTGGTGGACACCGTCGTGCCTTCCACCAGCGGCAGCAAGTCGCGCTGCACGCCCTGCCGCGAGACGTCGGCGCCGGCCACCTCGGAACGGCTGGCGATCTTGTCCATCTCGTCGATGAACACGATGCCGTTCTGCTCGACGTTGCGCAATGCGCGCGATTTGAGATCCTCGTCGTTGATCAGCTTGGCCGCCTCCTCTTCGGTGAGCAGCTTCATCGCATCTCCCACCGTCAGCTTGCGCAGCTTGCGGCGCCCGCCGCCCAGGTTCTGGAACATGCTCTGGATCTGCGTGGTGAGCTCCTCCATGCCGGGCGGGGCGAGGATCTCCATCTGCGGTTGCACGGCGGCGATCTCGACCTCGATCTCCTTGCCGTTCAACTCGCCCTCGCGCAGCTTCTTGCGGAACTTCTGCCGGGTGCTGCTCTCCGGCTCCTCCGCAGGCGAGCCGAAGCCGACGCTGCGCGCCGGTGGCAGCAGCGCGTCGAGGATGCGCTCCTCGGCCAGGTCCGCGGCCCGGGTCTGCACCTTGCGCGTCTCCTGCTCGCGCGCTTGCTTGATCGCGCTTTCCGTCAAATCGCGCACGATGGTGTCCACGTCGCGGCCGACGTAGCCCACCTCGGTGAACTTGGTAGCCTCGACCTTGATGAACGGCGCATCCGCGAGCCGCGACAGCCGCCGTGCGATCTCGGTCTTACCCACGCCGGTGGGCCCGATCATGAGGATGTTCTTGGGCGTGATCTCCTGGCGCAGCGGCTCGGCCACCTGCTGCCTGCGCCAGCGGTTGCGCAGCGCGATGGCCACCGCGCGCTTGGCCCGGTCCTGTCCTACGATATGCTTGTCGAGCTCGTGGACGATCTCTTGGGGGGTCATAGCTTCGCAGTGAATGGGTGAATGAGCTAATGGGTGAATGAGTAACCCCTGCACCAGGAGCAAGGATTGATCGGCGTGCTGCGCGGGTGGTCACTCATTCACTCATTCACGTCCTTCACTCGAGAACCTCGATCACATGCTGCTGGTTGGTATAGATGCATAGATCGCCGGCGATGGCCAGCGCCTTCTGCACGATCTGCGCCGGCGCGAACTCGGTATTGTCCAACAAAGCCTTCGCGGCCGCCTGCGCGTACGGCCCGCCACTGCCGATGGCGACCAGCCCCTGCTCGGGCTCGAGCACGTCGCCGTTTCCCGTGATCACCAGCGACGTCTCGTGGTCGGCCACCGCCAGCATCGCCTCCAGCCGGCGCAGGATGCGGTCGGTGCGCCAATCTTTCGCCAGCTCGACCGCCGAGCGCAACAGGTGACCTTGGTGCTTTTCGAGCTTGGCCTCGAAGCGCTCGAACAAGGTGAAGGCGTCGGCCGTGCCGCCGGCGAAGCCGGCCAGGATCTTGTCATGATGGAGGCGCCGCACCTTGCGCGCTGTCTGCTTGATCACCACGTTGCCGAGCGTCACCTGGCCGTCGCCGCCGAGGGCGACGTTCGCTCCGCGGCGTACGGATAGGATGGTCGTGCCGTGATAGGAGTCCATGCGGGATATCGAAGGACAGGATGGATGGAGGGCAGATGGGGCCCAAAGGGGCCGATTCAAGCCGCTCCCGGCCGCGAGCGCGGAGAAGCCTGGCGCCGCGACGACGAGCCGGACAGATCGGTCAACCGGGCCGCCGTGCCGGTACGAGCTCGACGCTCGGATCGAGGCTGAGCGTGGACAGGAACGCCGCCACCAGGCTGTTCGGGCGGATCAAGCGCACGGTCTTGTTGCTCCAAGCCAGAGCGTTGACCAGGTTGGCGAAGGCGGTCCCGCAGCTGAAATCCATGCGGCGCAGCTGGCCGAGGTTGATGTTGACGTACTGCCGCTCGGCACCGAACGCGCGCAGCTCGGCGAGTTGCGGGTCGGCGCTTCCCGCCATCTGGCCGGTCAGATTGAACGCCTCCGGGCCCGGTTGATAGCGCGGCTCGTCGCGCTTCTCCTGCCGGCTGGTGAGCGCTATCGGCATCATGACCGGCTGCCATATGGGCGGGGAGGTGCCGGCCGCGAGCGCGTATTCCAGCGCGATGCGCACGAAGTCCCGCTGCTGCCCGCGCAAGCGGCACAACTCGAGCAGCAGCGACCAGTACGCCTCGACCGACGCGTTGCCGCGCGCGGCTTCGCGCAGCAGGTCCGCAAGGTGATCGCTCCCCGTGAGCAGCACCGCGTTGCCGTTGAGGGGAAGAAGACGCAGGAGCTCCACCAATGCGGCGCAGCCGTCCGCGTCCAGCGCGATCATACGGCTCACGTCCAGATGCACGGTGGGGAGATTGCGCGCCGCCGCGCGGATCCGGTCCAGGTCGCCCCCACGGCTGGCATCCAGCGCGCCGGCCAACTCGAAGTACCCGGGGCCGCCGGGGCGAACCTCGGGGGGCAGGCGCGCCATCTCCTCCTCGTTCAGCCAGGCCGGCGCGGGCATACCGAAGCGGGTCTCGAAGCGTCGCGTCAGCGCCTCGAACGGCCTCCACTCGCCGCGCGCGCGCAGCAGGTCGAACAGCATGAACCACAGCTCCGGGCCGTTCGCCTCCGCCGCGCCCGGCTCCAGCATGCCGCGCAGGAAATCAGCGGCGTCCGCTTCGCGACCGATGGCGTACAACACTGCGGCTTCCTGCGCGGGAGGAAGGTTATGGGACAGCGGTTGTGACAGGGAGACGCTGGACGGTTTCATCGCTTGACGACCCGCGGGGGCCGAGAGACCCGACTCGTGGCGTTAGGTACTATTAACGGTCCCGAGTATACGGGCTTGAGTTTACTCGATATTGGCACCTGATCGCCGCACGGCCAACTCAGGCGAGACGGGCGGGCGGTGGTATTATCGCCCGCGATATTCTCAGGGCCCGACCGGGGTGCCTGGAATACGTTTCGGACGCCCGGATGACTGCCATCACTTCATTCCCGCTCGCCGTCGCGCTCGTGGCGCTATCGGCTTGTGCGCTGCTCGACAACCCGAAGCCCACCGATCAGACAGCGGTGGTGAAGCCGGGGCTATGGGGCGGGGCCTATCGCGGCGGCTATGTGGAGATCGTGTCCGTCAGCGGCGTAGAGGCCGACTGGCGCTTGCACTCGGCGCTGTCCATCCCGGCCGGAGATCGGACAGCGTGGTTCTACGTCTATCTGTGCAACCAAGGCGCAACGCTGTGCTCGTCCGCCGTCTCTTTGGGCCAGGCCCAGATCTCGTTTAACGCGCAGGGCGGCCACACCTATCGACCGCGCGCGCAGGAACAAGTGAATGGCAGCAATCGCTTCTCGGTGTGGATAGAAGACGAGAGCACGAGCAAGGCGGTAAGCGAAAGAGTTCTGAGCGCTCCCGGGTCCTGAAGCCGGCCATACAGCCGACTCACCGGCCGTTCGCCAGCAATCAAGCCGTGAGGGCCCGCTCTTCCTCGTCGTCGGAATGTCCGCAGCGGATCTTCTCAGGCCACATGAGCTCCTCGTGCGAGCCGATCGTCTCTCGAAGCGTCGAGACGATCAACCACAGCGCGATGCCGCCGGCGACGAGCGGATCGATCAAGGACCAGCCGGAAGCCGTCACCAGGATGCCGGCCAGAACGGGCGCAAGCGAGACAAAAATATCGCCGAGGTTGTGAATGTACGCGAGGCGTATCGCCGCGTTGTTCCGGCTGGGACGCAAGAGCAATCGGGCAACGCCCCAGTTCCCGGCAGCCGCTGCCAGCCCGACGAGGATCGGAACGATGCCCGAAACCGGGACGGGGTGAAGAACCCGCTCAACGCTCTGCCACAGCAGCACTGCGCTCACAGCGACCAGGCCGACCGAGTTGAAGATGTTTGCGGACCGCACAAGATTGCGCGAGATGCCCAGCGGCAAGACGAAGCTCAGATAGAGAAATATCAGCGCCATTTCGTCGGAGCAGTTGTGCACGCTGTCCATCACGAGGCTGAGGCTCTTTGATTGGAGCCCGGCTATGGCCTCGACCATGAAGATAGCGGTGTTCAGCGCGACGGCCGCTGCCAGCGGTTTGCGGTAGTGAGCCATGCGGAAGCCACGGATGCAGATTTCGATTCGTGTCAGAGAGTCCGATGCCTAACTCGCAGCCGTGAGGTTTGTCGCAGCGCGCCGCTGGAGCAACGCCAGCACGAGCCAACCGGACACAGCGAGGCCGGCGAGCGTGATCACCAAGACCGGGCCGAAAGGCTGATCGAGCAATAAGGCTGCTGCGAAGGCGACCAGGTAAGCGCCTAGACTGGATCCGGCCGCGATGGCCACGGAAGCCCTCCAGCTGGGGCCAATGCGGTAAGCGATCATCGACGGAACGAACACGAGCCCGAATGCGGCAAACACGCCGACGGAGGAAGTGGCCAGCGCCAGCCCGGCGGCGATCAGCAGGTCGAACACCAGGTGATACCTGAGCGCTGGAAGCCCACTGGCGCGGAAGAAATCGGGAAACATGCGCTCTAGCAGCAGCGGACGCGACAGCCATGGAAGCAAGGCGGCGGTTGCGCCCAGGAAGAGCAGTGCGATGGCCAGATGTCCGATCCCTGTGAAGTAGAGCTGGCCGTCGAACAGGGCGTGTCCCAGATGTTCCGCGATCGGAACGTTTGCCAGCATGAGCATGGCGCAGGCCCAGCCCGCGATCATGAGAAGCGCATAGCCGTTGTTGCCGGTACGGGCGATCCACCCTTTCAAGGCCGCGGCGCCGCAGGCGCAGGTCAGCGCGCCCGCTTGTGGCGGCAGACCCAAGATCGAACTGGCCAGAGAGCCGGCGGCCGCCACCTGGGCGAACGCAAGCGCAGCCAGCCATTCCTCCCGCAGGCGCAGGTACATCCCGAGGACCGGCAGCACCAAGGCGAAGGTTAGGCCAGTCAAGAAAGGCAGCCGGAACAGCGGGTCGATCAAGACGCTGAGGTTTACGGTCACAGGTCGATCACGCGTGTGCAGACCCGTTCCAGGAAGCGCTGATCATGACTGATAACCATCGCGGCTTGCGACGACCGCATGCGAGTCAACTCTTCGGCCATGTGTTGCACGCCAGGGGGGTCGACGTTGTTCGTCGGCTCGTCCAGAAGGATCAGATCTACCGGCGCGGTCAAGCACGCCCAGACCTGAAGAAACTGCAGCTGGCCGCCGCTCAGTCGATCCAGCCTGCGCCTCACGCAGGGCTTAATCCAGGCGGGCAAAGACTCGCCGGTTGCGCCAGTGAGCCCGAGCAACTCCCGTCCCGACAACGGTACATCATTGAGCGGCAAAGCACCCTGTTGCTGGTGAGAAACGCGTAGTCCCGGGCGCTTCACCACGCGGCCGGAAAATATTCTTGCGCTGCCGGCGATGGCGTTCAGCAGCGTAGACTTGCCAGAGCCGTTGGGCCCGCGGATGCCGAGAATGTCACCGAGTCGGACCGAGAAGCTCAGCGGTCCGACCACCGGATGCGTATACCCCGCGGACAGCGCTTCTACTTCCAGGTAACAACGGTCATCCATCAAACGTTCGTGTTCCGATCAGAAAAAACCTCCCCGCGGTCCCCCACGGGGAGGCTTCAGGCAAAGCAGCTGCGCTTAAGACTTTGGCTTCTCAGCCGCGAGCAGCCGGTTGATGGCGTCATCGTACATGCTGAACAGATCCTTTGCGCCCGGTGTTCCCCCAACGGTGGCGGGCAGCGCGATCTCCGGGACCTTGATCTGGCCGGACAGCCATTGCGCAGCCTCCGGATTTTTCTGGGTTGTAATCACGATGAGCTTGGCGGGATTGCTCTTCTGCTGTTCAACCAGCGCGGACAGGTGCGAGGAGGTGGGCTCAACGCCGGGCTTGGGCTCCAGTGCCCCGACCACCGGCATGCCAAGCCAATCGAAGAGATAGGTCAGTTCTTTGTGATGCTCGATGACTGCGACACCCTTGAGCGACGCGGCCTCCTGCTCCCAGCGCTTGGTTGCTGCCGCCCAGCGCTGCGTGAAGGACGCAAGGCGGGACTCGTAATAGGCTTTACCTGGAGGGTCGATGTAGGTCAAGCGCTTGGCAAGCTCATCGGCTACCAACTGGATGTTTTGCGGACCCCACTGGATGTGAGGATTGCCTCGCGGATGCACGTCCCCCAACGACCTGTCTAGCAGCGTCGGCACTTCTTGCAGCGGGACGTAGTTAGCCGCCTCGAGGTTGCCGGGCTTGCCGACATTGATCTTGTTATTTCCGGACTGCCCGATGACCACCGGCATCCACCCGACCTCGAGCTCGGCGCCCGAGCATACCACCAGGTCGGCAACCCTGGCGTGCGCGATTAGACTCGGCCGTGCCTGGACCTTGTGGTGGTCCTGCAGCGCTGTGGTGGCGGTGTAGATGCTGACGCGATCGCCGCCGATCTCGCTCGCCAGAGCGCCCCACTCCGGTTCGCAGGCGAAGACGTTGACGGCTGACAGCGCGGGTGCCGTCCAACTCAGTAGGGCCGTGAAACTCAATAGGCTCAAGAACGTTTTCATGAGATTGATCCTTTCGCTCGAATCGACAACGTCTACGATGTTGCGCTCGTCAGAACTTGTGCGCGCCGTGCGTGCCGAGACTGAAGATGTATTGGAGGAAGACCTGGTTGTCGGTCAGCCCCTGCTGCGATTTGTCCTGCTGGAACTGTAGCCGGAAGCGGCTGAATTCCGACGGGCTCCAATCGACCATGGCGGACCAACGCCTGGGCGTGAAATCCGGTGGTGTCAGCCCGGGCGCGCCCCCGAGCCCCGTGCCGAGATCATAGGATCCCTCGTTCATCTGGTCGTAGCGCAGCCCAACCCGCCAGTACGGGTGGAACTGGTACACGCCTTGAACGTACCAACCCGATTGGCTTGCGATGAAGGGGCCGGTATTCGCCCCGGAGGTCAGGGTGCCGTTCAGGCTACGGTGCATCCATTCGGCGACGAACTTGAAGTTCTGATACGAGGGATCGCCGTTGGGGGCCCACTTATAGACGAAGTCCAGCCCCCACAAGTTGTCGCTTCCACCGGTCAGCGTGTTCGTGGTGTTGGTGAAGTCCAGCGCCGGAATGGGCTGGTCGATGTTGGTCAGCCCGTTCTCTGCAGTCATCCCCCAGACACCAAACCGGTAGCTGCTGCTGGCGCCGATGTCGCCGCCTAAATGTGCGAACAGCGTTCCGACCTGGAAGCCGTTCTTGTTGTTGAAGCTGTCCGGGAAGGGAAACTCGACGGGCTTTCCTCCCTCGCCCCCGACCTCGATGTAGACGGCGGACAGTGGAGCGATCCAGCTCACTTGAACTCCGTCCAGCCCGAAGTTATCGCCGAGGAACGCCTTCTGCACGAGCGCCGGGTCTTGGAAGTCCCAGGCATGGTTGTGCACGGAATTGAAGTAACCGATGCTGGAGAAGAACCGGCCGCCCTTGACGGTCAAGCCATAGCCTATCGCGGTGGTTTGAAAGAAGGCTTCCTCCGCCGAGATCGCGCCGTCCTCGATCGCGAAGGTCGCCTGCCCGTAGAACAGATGATCCACGTTGGCCGAGATTTGGAGTTCAGTCTCGCCTAGGTCGAAGCCGCGGTCGGGCAGACCGTACTCATCGGACCCGAGAAAGCCCGTCACGGTTCGCGTGCGCGGGTCCTGATCGGAGTTGTAGTAGCCGCCCATGAGAATGAGCGAAAGCCCCGGGTTGAACGCGCTGGGTGATGCCGGTGGCCTAAGCCCTGTTGCTTGCGTTGCCGACTCGGCGCTCTGCTTCGCCTGGCCTGCCGCGCTTTGCGCCTGAGTTGCCGCGGTCTGGGCCTTGGCCGCGGCCTCCTCCGCCTCCTTGAGCTGTTTTTCCAGCGCCTGAATGCGCGTGTCGTAGCTGTCTTTCATCTCTTGGATCTGCTTGCGGATCTCTTCCAGTTGTTGATTGGTTTGCTGCGCCCGGGCCGCCGCTGGCAGCAATGCGAGCGCGATGACGCACACCATCATGTTCGGCTTGAACATGGGATCGCCCCCCTCCGATTCGTTGAAAAGCCATAGCCACCCGCCGCTTCAGGCGAGCGGGACGACTGCACGAATGCTCAGGCTGGGGTGGGCGGTGCCCGGGAGCGGAAAGCGCGGGGAGTTTCGGTGTAGACGACCCGCGGACGGTGCGGCGGGAGGTCGACGATGGCGCGCTGCGCCTCGAACGACGGCAGTTTGCCCACCATCGCGCTGCCGAACTGGGCCGACAGCGAGCACTGCTCGCAGACCTTGTGCTGGGGAAGCTGTTTGTCCTCGGTCGCCGGCGGCTTGGCCAGATGCGTCGCCGCGTGCGCGAGCATCCCCTGCTGAGCCAGCAGCAGCGCGAAGCCCAGCAGGACGTGGATCAGGACACGCTTGGCAGCCATTCGGCGCTTGTTCTCGAGCGTTGACCGCTAACGGGCTAAAAGTCTAGCTCAGATGTCGGGGTTTTCAAAGCCGGGCGGGTAGCGCGCCGCCCAGCGCAGCCCGAGCCTCAGAAATCGTCCAGCGCGGCGTCGCGCGTGAGGTGAGAGATATCGCCCCAGCGCGCGATTGACCAACGCGCGCCGTCGAGGTGCACGACGTTCAGGCTGGCGTTGTAGATCGGAAAATCGCGCGGCTGCTCCAGAGGTAAGCCGCGCACGAAACGGTAAAGCGCGTCGAGCACGCCACCGTGGGTGACCACTACGAGGCGCTCGCCCATGTGCTCGCTCGCCAGGGCGGCGAACACGTCCCGGACTCGCTCGTACAGCTGCCGCGCGCTCTCGCCGGCCGGAATCACCTGATCCGGATCGCGCGACCTGAAGCGAGCGTAGTGCTGCGGCCAGCGCCGCTCGCACTGCTCTCCGGTGTGGCCCTGGAACAGGCCCAGGTTGCGCTCCCGCAGCCGAGCGTCGGGCAGCACCGGGCGACCGCTGCGGTCGGCGATCGGTTGCGCGGTCTGCAACGCTCTGCCGAGATCGCTGCTGTAGAGCTGAGAAAATGACTCGTGCCCGACCCGATCGCCGACCAACAGGGCCTGCGCCAGCCCTTCCTCGTTGAGCGGGCTGTCCAGATGGCCCTGGATGCGCCCCTCCGCATTCCAGGCGGTCTCGCCGTGGCGCAGCACGATGAACTCGGTGGTGCTCATGACGGTGTTGCGGAGCTACATGGAAATCCAACTAAGCCGCCAAGACGGACGCGATAGCATGCGCACGGACAGTCTGCATGAGCAAGACTGTTCCGCGCTCTGGCGTCTGCGTGGCTCAAGATTCGGGCTTGGACAGTTTTGGCGGTTTGACGTCTTGGCGGCGTGAAACGCCTCTTTTCGCGCGCGGATGCGCCGCGTCGTAGACCTTGGCCAGATATTGAAAGTCGAGGTGCGTATACACCTGAGTGGTGGAGATGCTGGCATGGCCGAGCATCTCCTGCACCGCACGCAGATCCCCGCTCGACTGCAGGACATGCGAAGCGAAGGAGTGGCGCAGCATGTGCGGGTGGACGTGCTGGCTGAGACCCTGTCGGATGGCCCAGGCGGCGAGCCGTCGTTGCACGGTGCGGGGTCCAACCGGCAGGCCCGAGCGGCCGACGAATAGCGCTGATTGCTCCGGGTCGGCCAGCGCGCGCCGGGCTCCAAGCCAGTCCTGGAGCGCGCGCTGGGCGAGCTCGCCGACCGGCACCACGCGCGTCTTGTTGCCCTTGCCGGTGACGCGCACGGTGCCGTCCTGGAAGTCGACCTCAGCGAGCTCGAGAGCGGTCAGCTCCGATAGGCGCAGACCGGAAGAGTAGAACAGCTCGAACATCGCACGGTCGCGGAGCGTCATCGGATCGTCCCCGGACAGATCGACCAGGCGCGCCGCCTCGTCGGGCGAGAGCGCCTTGGGAAGGGTCTTGGGCGCCTTGGGCGCGCGGATGCCCTGGAACGGGTTGCAGGCGACGCCGTGGTCGCGCGCCAGATAGCGGTAGAAGCTGCGCCACGCCGACAGCGTGCGGGCGAGCGTTCTGCCCTGCAAGCCCCGCCCATGCAGCAGCGCCACGAAGCGCCGCGCCTGCTGCGGATGGATGGCCGAGAGCGCAGTCTCGCCGGCGAGCGAAAACAGGCTGCGCACGTCGCGCGCGTAATTCTCCGCCGTGTTCTTACTCAGGCCCCGCTCGTGGCGCAGGTGAGACAGGAACCGTTCCAGTAAGCGCTGATTGGTGCCCGGGGACGTCTGGCCCACCTCGGATCTCGGCGTCAACTCTGGGCGTAGCGCTCGAGCGCCGTGCTCAAAGCCTCGCCCAGGCGCGTCAGGTACAGCGTGCCTTTGTCGGCCGAGAACCGCTGCGGGTCATCGCTGCCCAGTATCAACAGTCCGCGCACGCGCTGCGCGCGCAGCGGGATGTAGACCAGCGAGCGCAACGCCGCTGCGCCGCTCTCGAGCCAGTCCCCGGTGTCGCACACGGGTTGTGCGCTGAAATAGGGGTCGGTCAGACTTTCCGCGAACACGCGCGACTCTTGGCTGATCTCGCGGAACTCGATGCGGTCCAACGCCTGTGCATCCCCCCACAGGCGGAGCGCCACCGCGGGCACCGCAAAATCCCCCCGCAGGTTGCTGTGCACGGCGCCGAGCAGGCCCGGCAGGTCGCGCGCGGCAAGCAGGGCGAGCGTGATCCGATGGACGCGCTCACCGATGCTGTCGTTCTGTTCGCCGAACTGAACCAGCTCGCGCAGCTTGCCTTCCAGCACCCGACCTTTCTCGCGCAGCGCGAGCATCTGTCGCTCGGAGATTGGAATCGCCCGCCCCCCATGCGGATGCGGGATCTGCAGGGACGCCAGCAACTCGGCGTATTCCTCGAAGAACTCGGGATGCTCCTTCAGATAACGGGCGACTTCTTCCGCTCTCATGGTCATCGCTGTCTAGATCTCGATTGCGCCTTCGAACACCGGCTCCGCCGGCCCGGTCATCATGACCTCCCGCTTTCCCCCGGCCCAGGCGATGCTGAGCCGCCCGCCGCGCGTGTGCACGTTCACCGGGCTGTCTAGATAGCCGCGGGTGATGCCCGCCACGACGGCGGCGCAAGCCCCGGTGCCGCAAGCGAGCGTCTCGCCCGCGCCGCGCTCGTACACTCGCAGCCTGATGCGGCGGCGGTCGACCACCTCCATGTAACCGGCGTTGGTTCGCTGCGGAAAGCGCGGGTGATGCTCGATCAGGGGACCCTGGGTGAGCACCGGCGCCCGCTCCACGTTGTCCACCGCCTGAACGGCGTGGGGATTGCCCATCGACAACGCGCTGATCTCCACACTCTGGCCCCCGACTTCGATTCGATAAGTCGGGGCTCGCTGGTCCGCGATGAACGGAATCTTGGCCGGCTCGAATTCGGGCGGGCCCATGTCCACGGTGACTTGACCGTCAGACTCCAGCGTGGGGACGATCACCCCGGACAACGTCTCGACCCGGATCCGTGTCTTGTCGGTGAGGCCCTTGTCGCGCACATACCTGAGAAAGCAGCGCGCACCGTTGCCGCAGTGCTGCACTTCGTCGCCATCGGCATTGTAGATGCGGTAGTAGAAATCCGTGCCCGGCGTGCGCGGACGCTCGATCAGCAGGATCTGGTCGCAGCCCACGCCGAAGTGGCGGTCGGCGATGCGTCGTGCCGTGTCCGCGTCCAGCGCTACCTGCTGATTGACGGCGTCGACCACGACGAAGTCGTTGCCCGCGCCCTGCATCTTGGTGAACTTGAGCAGTTTGGACAACGTCCCGCCGCTGCTCATGCGCGGCCAAGCGCTTTGGACATGATGTAGTCGTCCATGATGAAGCCGCCGCCGATGTCGAACCTGCCCGCTTCGCTCACCGCGAAGCCGTTGCGCAGGTAGGCGTCGATGGCGCTGCGGTTATTCTTGTTCACCTGGAGGTAAAGGCGCGTGCAGTGATGCGCACGGGCGCGCTGCTCGACGTGGCGCATGAGCAGGCTGCCGTATCCGCGCCCGCGCAGATCGTAGCGCACGTAGAGCTTGTCCAGCTTCATCTCATCGGGGTGCCCGCCCAACTCGCAGCAGGCGAAGGCGACCATCGCGCCGTCCAGCAGCAGCTTGTCCCACCAGACGGTGCCGCACGCGAGCTCCCCGGCAATGACCTCGGCGCGGTAACGCTGATCGAGCATGTATTCTATCTGCTCGACGCTGACGATGCTCGGGTAGTGCGCGTACCAGATCTCGCGGGCCAACCGTACAAGCTCGGGGATGTCCTCTTCGCGCAGCAGCGCAACGCGAAGGTCCTGAGCTGAGGCGGCGTGGCTCATGCGGTCCTCCGTTTGGGCGTCAATCATACCCGGCCGGCCCGCGGGGCGGTTATTGAGCCGTCGGTGGCGAGGCAGAACTCGGGCTGGAGAACAGCCGCCGGCGACGCCCCCCGCGTGCCAAGCACGTAACTCTATCACCTTTATACTTAGGAGCTTATCTGCTATCCTGACGCACTTTTGAGCGCACCAACAACAGGCCTGTTTTCGAATGAGCGAATACCTCTTTACGTCGGAGTCGGTCTCGGAGGGGCACCCCGACAAAGTCGCGGACCAGATCTCCGACGCCGTGCTGGACGCCATCCTGGCGCAGGACAAATTTTCACGAGTGGCCGCCGAGACACTGGTCAACACCGGATTGGTGATCCTGGCCGGTGAGATCACCACCAACGCCGTGGTGGATTTCCAGCAGATCGCGCGCGACACCATCAAGCGCATCGGCTACGACAACACCGAGTACGGTATCGACTACAAAGGCTGCGCGGTGCTGGTGGCCTACGACAAACAGAGTCCCGACATCAAGCAGGGTGTGGACAAGGCGCACGACGACCCGCTGAACCAGGGCGCTGGCGACCAGGGTCTCATGTTCGGCTACGCCTGCGACGAAACGCCGCAATTCATGCCGCTGCCCATCTATCTTGCGCATCGTCTAGTGGAACGGCAATCCGAGCTGCGGCGCGATGGCCGTCTGCCGTGGCTGCGGCCCGACGCCAAATCCCAGGTGACGGTCCGATATGCCGAAGGCAAGCCGGCAGCCATCGACACCGTCGTGCTTTCCACGCAGCACGCGCCAGACATCGCGCTCGAGCAGATCCGCGAGGCGGTGATCGAGAGCGTCATCAAGCCGGTGCTGCCGAAGAACCTGATCAAGGGGAAGATCACCTATTTGGTCAATCCGACCGGGCGCTTCGTGGTCGGTGGCCCTCAAGGCGACTGCGGGCTCACCGGGCGCAAGATCATCGTGGACACCTACGGCGGCGCGGCACACCACGGCGGCGGCGCCTTCTCCGGGAAGGACCCCTCCAAGGTCGACCGCTCGGCGGCCTATGCCGCACGCTACGTTGCCAAGAACGTGGTCGCGGCGGGACTCGCGACGAAGTGCGAGATCCAGATCTCCTACGCCATCGGTGTGGCCCGTCCCACCAGCATCATGGTCACCACCTTCGGCACCGGCAGGGTGTCTGACGAAAAGCTGGCGCAGCTCATTCAGAAGCACTTCGATCTGCGGCCCAAGGGCATCATCCACATGCTCGATCTGCTGCGGCCCATCTACAGCAAGACCGCCGCCTACGGCCACTTCGGCCGCGACGAGCCCGAGTTCACCTGGGAAGATATGGACAAGGTCTCGGCGCTTCAGGCCGACGCGGGAGCGGCGCTGGCGCACGCTTAGGGGTTGGCTCGAGACCGAGCTTCGCCTATAATTTCAAAGTCCCTGAGGAGCGTTGCAACGGGCGGCTCGAGGCGTCTTCAGCTCGAGAGCGAGCCCGCCAGGCTCAGGTGATTACAACTTGCAACGGCGCTCACGAACTTTTTTCTTAATTGAAAGGAGGGCGTGATGAGCGCCGTGCTGCAATCCAAGCCGTCCGACGATTTCCGCGTTGCCGATCTGTCCCTGGCCGACTGGGGCCGCAAGGAGATCGCCATCGCCGAAACCGAGATGCCCGGTCTGATCGCGATCCGCGACGAGTTCGCCGCGCTGCAGCCGCTGCGCGGCGCGCGCATCGCGGGCTCGCTGCACATGACGATCCAGACCGCGGTGCTGATCGAGACGCTCAAGGCTCTGGGCGCCGACGTGCGCTGGGCGTCGTGCAACATCTACTCGACGCAGGACCACGCCGCGGCGGCGGTCGCCGCGGGCGGGACCCCGGTCTTCGCCTACAAGGGCGAGAGCCTGGATGAGTACTGGGAGTTCACTCACCGGATCTTCGAATGGGCCGACGGCGGCACCCCCAACATGATCCTGGACGATGGCGGCGACGCTACGCTGCTGGTGCATCTGGGCACGCGCGCTGAGAGCGAGCCCGCCTGCATCGCCCATCCGGCCAACGAGGAGGAGCGCGTGCTGTTCGCGGCGATCCGCAAGCGGCTCGACAGCAGCCCGAAGCATTACTCGAGAATCAAGGCCAACATCCGGGGCGTCACCGAAGAGACGACCACCGGAGTGAAACGGCTGTACCAGATGGCCAGGGACAAGCAGCTGGGCTTTCCCGCCATCAACGTCAACGACTCGGTCACGAAATCGAAATTCGACAATCTGTACGGCTGCCGGGAGTCGCTGGTCGACGGCATCCGCCGCGGCACCGACGTGATGATGGCCGGCAAGATTGCGATGGTCGCCGGCTTCGGCGACGTCGGCAAGGGCTCGGCGGCTTCGCT
>DATJVW010000195.1:0-3647 GCA_035501675.1 Burkholderiales bacterium | reverse complement strand
AGGAATACACCGACTTCCGCCAGCACCGAGATGGCCCATAGCCAGCCCACCCAGCTCTTGCTGTAGCCGTTCTCCACCAGCTGAATGGAATAGAAAGTGTTGTAGGGTCCGTGCGCCAGCGCCATGAGGAAACAGGCGCCGAACAGGGCGAGAACCTCGGGCCTTCGCAGGACCTCGCCGAGCGGCGCATGCTCCTCGTGATGCGGCGGAGCCTGGTCGACCGGAAGCGCCCACGACGCCAGCGCGTTCAGCGTGAACAGGCCGAGCAGCATCGTCGGCAGCCAAAGAATGCCGGTCAGGTCGAGGACCTGCCCCAGCACTGCCACCGAAAGGACGAAGCTCACCGACCCCCACACCCGGATGCGGCCGTAATCGCCCAACCGTCCTTTCAGATGCGCCATCGTCGTCGCCTCCACCAGCGGCAGCGCGGCGCACCAGAACGTGTTCAGCACCAGGATCACGACGAACAGCCAGCCGAAGCTCCTCGCGACCAAGAGGCCGGCGCACGATAGCGCCGCGGCGGCCGTTGTCAGACGAACCAGTGGACGGCGCTGTCCCTGGTGATCGGCGATCCAGGCCCAGGCATTGGGGGCGAACAAGCGGGCGAGCGGCATCAGCGCGAGCAGCGTGCCGATCTCGACACCGCTGAAGCCGAGCTTGCGCAAATACAGTCCGAAATAGGGGGCAAAGCCCCCGAGCATCAGGAAGTAGACGAAGTAGAAGCTCGCCAGGCGGAACTGAAGCTGTTGCCGTGTCATTTCTGTCGATCTGCGCGGCCGACTTGCCGCGTCCATAGCCCTCGTCCGTATCAGCGCGATTCCCTGCCGTTCCACCAGCGCCAGGCGAGCCAGCCCCGCGATGAAAGCAACCCGATCCAGCCGATCAGGCGGACGAAGCCGGCAATCGACGTGTCCTGCTGGAGAGCGCCCCAGCGCGAGAAAATCTCCGTCCAGTCGTGCTCGCCACCGCCCACCAGCGGCAACTGCCGGGCGCGCGCGTCGGCCATGTAGCGCGAGATGTTCCACAGGTTCTCGGAGAGCCAGATCAGCGCGAGAGCAAACGATGCGGCCTCGCGCCCGGCCCAGAACGCGGCGGTCGCGACGACCGGAAAGACCAGCTGCCCGAGCGTGCCGCCGTAGACCATCAAGCGATCGGAGAACAACCCGAACAACGGATGCCCGGCCTCATGGAACGCCAGGTTGGCGCTGTCCAGAATCCAGACCCAGCGCTGGCCGCTGTTGCCCAGCCAGACAACCACTAGAATGAATGCCGAGCTGGCCGCAAGCGCGCCGCCGCTCACCGGCCCCCAGTCGGACTCGTGGATCTCGCGGACCCGCTCGGACCAGGACATCACGCTTCGTCGGGCTGAGGATTCTCGATCGCAGCCTCCGAGCGCAATCGCTCGAGCAGCTCCGCCGGCGCTTGAGCAGGGATGCGCGGCGTGGTCACGTGCACGTCTGCGCTCTGGGCGCGATGACGCAGCGCGTGGTCCATCAGCACGATGGCCAGCATGGCCTCCGCGATCGGCGTGGCGCGAATGCCTACACAGGGGTCGTGCCGGCCGTGCGTCTCGATGGAGACCGGCTGACCGGCCTTGTCGATCGTTCGGCGCGCAAGGCGGATGCTCGAGGTCGGCTTGATCGCGATGCGCACCACGATATCCTGGCCGGAGGAAATGCCGCCGAGAATCCCGCCCGCGTTGTTGCCGAGAAAGCCTTCCGGCGTCATCTCGTCGCCGTGCTCCGTCCCTCGCTGCGAGACCGCGGCGAAGCCGGCACCGATCTCGACGCCCTTGACCGCGTTGATCCCCATCATGGCGTAGGCAATGTCGGCGTCGAGCTTGTCGTACACCGGCTCGCCCCAGCCGGGCGGCACGTTGCTCGCCACCGCGCAGACCTTGGCGCCGACCGAGTCACCCGACTTGCGCAGCTCGTCCATGAACTGCTCCAGGCGCGCGACGTAGCCAGCGTTCGCCACGAAGAACGGGTTGGAGCCCACCACATCCCAATTCTGGAACGGCACCTCGATCGGACCGAGCTGGGCGAGATAGCCGCGGATGGCCACGCCGTAGCGCTCGCGGAGCCATTTCTTGGCAATCGCTCCGGCCGCCACGCGTACCGCGGTTTCGCGCGCCGACTGGCGGCCGCCGCCCCGATAATCGCGAATTCCGTATTTTTGCCAGTAGGTGTAATCGGCGTGCCCGGGACGAAACGTGTCGGCGATGTTGCTGTAGTCCTTGCTGCGGGCGTCGACGTTGCGGATCAGGAGCGCGATCGGCGTTCCGGTCGTTGTGCCCTCGAACACCCCGGACAGGATCTCCACCGCGTCGGTCTCCTGGCGCTGCGTCACGTGCCGCGACGTCCCTGGACGGCGCCGATCCAGCTCCTGCTGAATGTCGGCCTCGGTAAGCGCCATGCCGGGGGGACAACCGTCCACCACGCAACCGATGGCAGGCCCGTGACTCTCCCCGAAAGAGGTCACACAGTAGCTTCTGCCTAGGGTGTTGCCCGACATGCGGAAAAGCGCACTGGAAAGCTGTCGAGTCTAGCACACGGCCTGTCCACTTCCCGGTCAGACGAGCGGCGCCGGCACCTTGCTCTCGTCGGACGTGCCACATCGCACCTGCGGTAAACTACCGCCATGCGCCAGTATCTGGACCTCATGCAACGCGTTCTCGATCAGGGGATACGCAAGAGCGACCGCACGGGTACCGGCACGCTGAGCATCTTCGGCCCCCAGCTGCGTTTCGATCTGGCCCGCGGCTTTCCGCTGGTCACGACCAAGAAGGTCCACCTCAAGTCGATCATCCACGAGTTGCTGTGGTTCCTGTCCGGCGACACCAACGTCGCCTATCTGCGGGAGCACGGCGTCACCATCTGGGACGAGTGGGCCGACGAGGCTGGCGAGCTGGGCCCGGTCTACGGCTATCAATGGCGGTCCTGGCCCGCGCCGGACGGACGCCACATCGACCAGATGAGCCAGGTGGTGCGAGAGCTCGAGCGCAATCCGGACTCCCGCCGGCTGATCGTATCGGCCTGGAACGTCGCCGACCTTCCCAGGATGAAGCTGGCGCCCTGCCACGCGTTCTTCCAGTTCTATGTCGCGGACGCCAAGCTGTCCTGCCAGCTCTATCAGCGCAGCGCCGATCTGTTCCTCGGGGTGCCCTTCAACATAGCCTCCTACGCCTTGCTCACACTCATGGTCGCGCAAGTGTGCGGGCTCAAGCCGGGTGAGTTCGTCCATACGTTCGGTGATACGCACCTCTACCTCAACCATGTCGAGCAGGCGCGCGAGCAGCTTGCGCGTGAACCGCGCCAGCTGCCGACAATGCAGCTCAGGCCCACGATCCGCGACCTGTTCGCCTTCCGCTATGAGGACTTTACGTTGCAGGGCTACGATCCGCACCCCGCGATCCGGGCCCCGGTCGCCGTCTGAGCCGTTGCCGGGCGACTCGTGACCGGTGACGAGGTCGCAGACGGCGCGGAGGTGCGGCCGTACGTGTCGCTGATCGTGGCGATGGCCCGCAACGGCGTCATCGGCCGCGACGGCGGGCTTCCCTGGCATCTCTCGGCCGATCTCAAGCGCTTCAAGGCGCTCACCATGGGTCACCACATCATCATGGGGCGCAAGACCTGGGAGTCGATCGG
>DATJVW010000194.1:0-5725 GCA_035501675.1 Burkholderiales bacterium | reverse complement strand
TTCGAGGAAGGAAGCTACAAGTACGTGTTCCGCACCACCACCATGGCCACCCAGGAGAACGTGGCTGCGGCGCGCTACATCACCGAGCACTTCCCGAACCTCAAGACCTTCTCGGGCATCGACCCGAATTACGCGTGGGGCCAGGATGCGTGGGCCGATTTCACCGAGGCCATGAAGATCCTCAAGCCTCAGTCCCAGATCGGCACCATCGTGTGGCCCAAGCTCGGCGCGGGCCAGTACGGCGCGGAGATCTCCGCCTTGCTGGGCAGCGACGGGGAGGTCGTCCAGAACGGCCTCTGGGGTGGCGATCTCGAGGCCTACATCCTGCAGGCCGGTCCGCGCGGCCTGCTGGCCAAAATGCCCAACATCATGCTGACCGGCGAGACCGTGATCGAGCGCTTGGGCAAGGATCTTCCGGACGGCACGATCCTGGGCGGACGCGGGCCCAACGGCGCCTTCGCGCCGCAGAACGCGCTCAGCAGATGGTTCAACAAAGCTTACCGAGACAAATACGGCTTCTCTCCGGTGTACGCTTCCTACCACATGGCCACCGCGTTCTTGGGGGTCAAGGCCGCTTACGAGAAGGCGCAGGCCGCCAACAAGGTCAAGGACCCGACCATCGACCAGCTCATCGGCGCGTTCGAATACCTGAAGTTCGAATCGCCGTCTGGCACCGTCGACATGGCGCTGGGCAAAGGGCACCAGGCGGTGCAGCCGGTCCCGTACGGCACGGTGCGAAACGTGGACGGGAAGGTCACGCTGATCAACGTCAAGTACTACCCGCCCGAGCTGATCAGCCCGCCCGACGGCATGAAGAGCGTCGACTGGATCCGTTCCGGGTTCAAGCGCAACTAGGGACTCGAGGCGCACCCTCCGAAGATCTTTCAACCCCGGCGCGACGCGTGGTCCAGTCAGCGCGCGCGATCAACCGACAGCACGAGGCGAAAGAGCATGAAAAAAGATGCGAAGACCTTGAACATCGCCGGGCGCCGCGACGCCATCAAGAGAACCGCCGCGCTGAGCGCCGCGGCCGCCGCGGCGCCGCTGGGCTTTCCCGGCATCGTGCGCGCCCAGTCCGATGCCATCCGCATAGGACACCTCACGCCGCGCACCGGCTTCCTGGGGCAAGTGGGCGAGTACGGGTTCCGCGGCGCCACTCTGGCGGTCGAGGAATTGAACGCGTCGGGCGGGGTCCTCGGCCGCAAAGTGGAGCTGATCGCAGAGGACAGCGTGAATCCGGCCACCGCCGTCACCAAAGCGCAGAAGCTCATCGAGCGCGACAAGGTCGTCGTGCTGATCGGCGAGGTCAGCTCGGCTTCCGCCGGCGCCATCGCAGAGCAGGCGCTCAAGTACAAGATCCCCTACTTCAACACCGGCGCCAACTCCGACGCCCTGCGCGGTCAGAACTGCAACCGGTACATGTTCCACGTAGAAGGGTGCAACACCATGTACACCAAGACCATCGGGACATGGCAGAAGGACCACAACCTCATCAAAGGCGCCAAGTGGTACTTCCTCACGGCGGACTACGCCTTCGGGCACGATCTCTACCGGGTGTCGTCCCGCTTCTTGCAGGACAACGGCGGCATCGTGCTCGCCAACGACATGGTGCCCACCAACACCGCCGACTACAGCGCCTACATCCTCAAGGTGCGCGCGCTCAAGCCCGACTTCGTCTATCTGAATCTGGCGGGGGTCGACCAGACCACCTTCCTCAAGCAGTACAAGGAGTACGCCCTGCCCTTCCCGCTCGCCGGTGGCGTGATGGACACGGTCCCGTTCTGGGCTGCGGGGCTCGACAACCTGTCCGGGCACTGGCAGAGCCTGTGGTACCACGGCCTCAAGCTGCCCGCGGCTCAGGGTTTCACCAAGCGCTTCTGGGACAAGTTCGATGGACCGCCCGACAACCAAGCCTGGGGCGACTACGTGGGCGTGAAGATCGTGGTTCAAAGCTTCGCCGAGACGAAGAGCACGGACGCTGCCGCGCTGATCACGCACCTGGAGAAGGGCGCCAGCTTCGACATCCTCAAGGAGCGCCAGGGCAGCTTCCGCACATGGGACCATCAGCTGTTGCAGGAGATGTACGTGGTGGTCGTCAAGGACAAAGCGCATTCGAAGGACAAGTGGGACATCTTCGACATCGTGCGGCCGGTGCCCGGGCCGAAGGAATCCCTGGAGGCGATCCAGCCCACGCAGGCCGAGAATCCGTGCAAGATGACGTGAGTCGTGGTTCGTGACTCGTGATTCGTGATTAGGGGTGGGTGGCTATCTCGGGTTCCGGGTCACGAACCGCCGATCGCGCCACGCGCTGAGATGACGATCGTCCCGGAACTGGTGCTCGAGCAGGTCGTCAACGGCCTGCTGGTCGGATCCTTTTACATCATCCTGTCGCTCGGGCTGTCGCTCATCTTCAGCCTGGGCGGCGTGGTCAACCTGGCCCACGGCGCCTTCTACGCCGTGGGCGCCTATCTCGCCTTCGAAGTCGAGAAGCGTCTGGGCTTCTTCGGCGCCATGGCGTTCTCCCCGATCTTCGTGGCGCTGTGCGGGATCGTGGTCGAGCGCCTGTTCCTGTCCCGCTTGTACAACAAGGATCCGGCGCTCGGCCTGTTGTTCACCTTCGGCCTGGCCATGGCGGCTGAACAGGCGCTTCGCATGATCTGGGGTACGACCGGCCTGCCGTTCTCCATCCCCGACGCGCTCCGCGGCCAGCTTCACGCGGGAGACTTCATCTACTCCTACTACCGGCTCACCATCTTGCTGGTCACGGCCGTGGCCGTGACCACCTGCTGGCTGCTCTTGAACAGGACGTCGTTTGGCATGATCGTGCGGGCCGGGGTGCGGGACCCGGAGATGGTGCGCGCGATGGGGATCAGCCTGCGGCCCGCGCTCACGGCGGTCTTCGCGCTCGGCGTCGGGCTGGCCGGGCTGGCCGGCGTCATGTCGGCGCCCCTGGCAGGCGTGCAGCCGGCTATGGGCAACGAAATCCTGACCGCCACTTTCGTCGTGGTGGTCATCGGCGGTTTGGGCAGCTTCTGGGGCGTGGTGCTGGCTGGCCTGCTGGTAGGCGTGGTGCGCGGGTTGACCGTGTACTTCTATCCGCCCGCGGCGGAGGCATCCATGTACCTGTTGATGGTGCTGGTGCTGTTGTTCCGCCCGCGCGGCCTGATGGGCGAGAAGTTCGAGAGGTTTGAGTGACAACCTATGCAGAACCCACGAGGCGAGCGCCAGTGAGCGCAGCGACCAGGGGCCCGCGGAGAGCGGAAGAGCGCAGACGCTCGCGAGAAGAGGCGCAGCGCTGGGCGGCGGAGCTCGTGACACGTTTCGGCGCCGCGCTCAGCGCCGAGGAGCGCTCCGCTGTCCTTGCAGAATTTGATCAGCCGCATGTCCTGGACGAGGAAGCCGCGCTCGTGCTGTACCTCGCGCAACCGCAGCTGACCTCCGCATTCATCCAGCGTCACCTGCCGCGCGGACGCCGCACCGACGATGCGAGCTCGCACTGGCAGCGGCTGATGGGCCAAGCACGGGCGCACGGCGACGAACCGCTGTATTTCGCGCTGTATCGGGCGCAGGCCCCGGCGGAGCAGTGGACGCGCGACGCCAGCCAGCTCGCCAGCCGCGTCGCGGACGCGCAGTCGCTGTGCGCCGAGCTGCAACGCCGGCATCCGAATCGCTGGCGGCCCGATGTCGGGGCGCAGCTCGCGCTGCTCGCGCAAGAGCGAGGCGAACACGTGCTCCCGTACCTGCTGGCAAACGCGCGCGAAGTCTGGTCTGCCAGCCGGCGCTCCGGCTTCGAGCAGATCGCCGACCTCGCCCGGCGCGCAGGCTGGCTCGAGCTGTGGGCCGCCGTGCTCGGTTCCTGCGCGTCGACGTCCGAGTACGATCGAGAAGTGCTGGGCCTGGTGCAGGACCAAAGCATGCCCGAGCCGGAGCTGAGCCGGCGTCTGCTGGTGCTGGCCGATGTCGGGTCGGGGCCTCCGTCTGGGCACCGCGTCAGGCCGCTGCGCGACACCACGCTGCTGGCGCTGTACGATCGCTTCCCGCAACTCGCGCGTGGAGCGTTTCGCCGCCAGTTGGACCCCTCGCCCAGCCGTCCCAGGTCCGGGCTGACGGAACGCGCGATCCAACGCCGCGACGACGAGCTGATCGACCTGATGGCCGCACGCCTGGCAGTGCGGGCGGAGCGCTCGGGGGCGGAACGGCTGCTGCAGGTCGCGGCGATGACGGCACGATACCTGGAGACGGCGGCACCCGACGCGGCCGCGACAGGCTTGCGTGCGAGCGCAATTCTCCGCCGCTTGCCGCCGCGGTCGATCCACAGTCCGCGCGAGCTCATGCGGCGCAATCCGCTCGCTCGCCTGCTGTTCGAACGCGCCGTGGAAGCCTGTCTCTCGACTCCGGAGGCGGCGGCAGATCTGCTCCGGGCCGAGGACGATCACATCTGCTCGATCGCGGTGCGCGCGCTCACCGGGGACGACCCTCGCGCAGTTGTGCTCGCCCGCCAGAACCGCGACCTGCTGCTCGGCTCGCTCGAACGCCGTATGCCTCGCGCGGTCACCCGGCAGGCGTTGCGCACGCTGGACCGGCTGGCCGACGAGCCGGCCGAGGCGGCGCAGCTCCTGGCTTGGGCGCGCCGCGCCCTCGCACGACGCGGTCCCGACGACGCCCTGCTTGCGCTGGTCGCGCGTCAGCTGAGCCGGCATCCGCTCCTGCGGGAGCCCGGCGAGAAGCCTACGGTATACCGCAGGGCGGTGAAATGAGCATAGGCTCGGCACGCCACACCGGCAGCGGATGCCGGCGGCTCGGAGAGCACTCCGGTTGACAACAACGCGGAGCACGGGGATAAAGGCGAGTGAGAGGGCGCGCCGGCGCGCAACCAGCCAGCAGTGCCCCGGTGCTTCGCCGGGGCGGCGCCTTGAGCGCATGACCTCGCCACGGTTCCCCGCGCCGAAGACGCGGGGGGGCCATGAGTCCAGAGCCTCGCAAGTGGTCGGCCGACGCGGCCTCTCGCCTGCACTCAGGTTCACGGCCAGCCCGTCGAGCTGGCACCTGAATCGGAGAGCCGGCCGTGCTGATTGATTTTCTGCGCCGCATGTTCGCGCGCAACACCGTCAAGCGCGACGCGGCCTCCCAGCCGAGCGCAACACCGGCACCGTCCCGTCCTCCACCTCCACGTCCCGCGCCGCGCCCGGAGCAGCGTGCCGCTCCGCGCTCGCAGCCGCCGCAAGCGCAACCGGCAACGCCTTCGACGCAGGCCGCTGCGCCGCGTGCGGCTCAGCAACGCGCCCCGGCCACGCCCGCAACGACTCCGACACATCCGCAGCCCGTCGTCAGGCCGGCGGGCGTAGCGACCCCCGCCTCGCCGGTGTCCACCGCGGCCGGGAAAATCGAAGCCCGCGCCGCGGTCCCGCCGCCTGTCCCGCTCAAGCCCGGCCAGCGCCGCCTGGCCTTGCGCGACGAACGTCTGGCACCCAAGCGCGCATCCCTGGAGCATATCGTCACCGCACGCCGTCCGCAAAAGCAGTACTTCAGCGGCGACGAAGCCGGCCGCCTGTTCTCCGCCACCCTGCGCACGCACCAGAGGAGCGTGCGCGACCTCGTGACCGACGAGGCTCAACTCGCCCGCTATCGCCTGCCCGTTTGGCCGACGGAGCAGGCGCTCGCGGCCGCGCTCGAGCTGGAGCTGAAGGCGCTGCGTCACTTTTCGATGCACAGCGCCCGGGACCGG
>DATJVW010000193.1:0-4814 GCA_035501675.1 Burkholderiales bacterium | reverse complement strand
ATCGACGAGCAGCAACGGCAGGGAGCGCCAGGCGAGATTGTTCTCGATCGCGATCGTCGTTCGGTTCGCCGAACCGCTGACGGAGCGAGAATTCGGGGACTATCTCGCGCCGATACTCGACACGGGATCCCTGCTTGCGCGTGCGCAGGAATGCGGTGGCCGTCATCGCGCGCGTTCATTCATTTGGCCGCACGCCTGGGCCTTCGACGATCTGTCGCGATTGTCCCTTAGCGACGTCCGGCACCTCACGCTCATGGCGACCACCGCAGGCGCCGCCGCCAACGGCAACATCACCCTCCGTTTTCCTCCGAACACATGCGCGCAACGGCGGTGCGCGACCTTCCTGCGTTACCTGACGGGGTACCAGATCGGGAGCGAAGCAACGCTGGAGCGTCGCCAGCGCCTTCGCTTTGCCGATTGCGTGCGCAGCGTCGTGCGTGCCAGCCTAAGCGATGCGCACGACATCGCTGTAATTTACGACGGGTGCTTCTATGGACCTCTCTGGCATGGACTGCGCGTGTACCAAGGCTACCGGTTGGCCGACGTCGTGGCCGCGCTGGCCGCTCAAGGAATCGGCGCGCATGAGCTTGCGGCGTCTGTCGCGCTCACGGGAAGCCGCAACAAGATGAGCGCGCGGATCGAGTTTCTACGGGGCGGAAAGAAACTCGATCACCACGTCTATCGCATCCTGTTAGAGCCTCAAACGGACCCGACTACTACGGTGGCGCGGATCGTCGCGCCCTTGCGCGGCTTGGGCGTGAAGGTGGACGTCGCGCGGGAGGGTGCGACACTATCCACGGCAGATCGTCCTGCATTGAAGCGCAACGGGCGAGCGGAGCGACGATTTGCGACGTTGGAGCTCACACTGCCCTTATAACGCCCGCGGACCTTTCATCTATTGTTGGGCAGATGTGGGCGACATGTCTGAAATCCGCGTGCGTGGCGAAGGTCGTCATCACGACGGCGCCGCGGCAATGACCGGTGGTGCGCGGAAAGCACGCTTTGACTTCCGTATCTCGATCGACCGCAAGAGCGCGAAAAACGGCGTGCAGCTCGCACCCTTGATTGACCATCCGGCGACGTCGGCACGCCCACGGAGACTGCCGTCACCTGGCCGCCCTCTTGGACAGCCACGACGCTAGCGCCGCATCTCTTGCCGCAAGTGCCTCCCGCCAAGCAGGCAGTGAGGCCAAGCCATCGTACCAGCGGCAGATCTCCGGGAAGCGTCCCACCGGCAGCTCCAACCGCTTTGCGGTGGGAAGAAGCCCTCCTATCGAAAAATCTGCGAGCGTCAGTTGGTTGCCCAGCACCCAAGTCTTGCCTTTCAGGGAGTCGTCAAGCACCGCTGCGAAGCGGCTGAAGTTCTGCTACCCTCGCGCGATGAAGGCCGGGTCGGGTGGGCCGAGGCCAAGCACATCCTTCGAACCCTTCTCGTATGCGACCATGCCGCACGACTCGGCATCCCAGTGCGCACTTTCCCAAAAAAGCCAGCGCAGAACATCGGCTTGGCCCTTCAGATCGGATGGCCACACACCGCTTTCCGGGCGTTTGGACGCCATGTAGAAGAGTATGGCGTTCGACTCCCAGAGGACGATGCCATCATCCTCGAGGGTGGGGATTTTCCTGTTGGGATTCAGTGATACATATTCGGGCGCACGTTGATCGCCTCGTCCCAGGTCGATCGGCTTCAACTCGCAGTCGAGCGCCAGATAATTCTTGAGGGCGACAATGCCGACAACGCGCCCCGACGGCGGGAATATATGGATTTTCATAAGGCGGCTCTCCGTCGGCTTCGTTCGGCGCGGATCATTTGTTGTCGTACTCATCGTGACGTCGCCACCAGTGACCCGTCTCATTTCGCCCCTTGGGCGCGCGGTCTAGCCACTGCCACATGCTCCAGAGGCTGTCCAGGCCGCGCGCATAGGTCGAATACGTGTGGTAGACGACGCCGTCCTCGAGAACGAAGGCGCTCACTCCTGGTCTCTCGCGGAGAAAGGTTGGCATATCGACTCCAGTCCCAAATATGTTCTGGGAGGAAAGGCCACCCGGGCCGGATGGCTTCCATGCGCTCTCGCGTCGGTAGTTGTATTCAATGCCGCCGTCGCGTAGCTGCTCATCACGACTGAAGCCGACGCTGTAGTCGGAATTGAATTCGCTGCCGAACGAGGACGCCCACGGGAAGGTCCATCCCAACCGCCTCTTATACGCTTGCAGCTTTGAGAGCGACGCCCGCGATACTGCCCAAAGCATCACGTCGTGGTTGGCTAAGTGAATCTGAATGCCATTGAATCCATCCGCGACCGCCGAGCAGGAGGGGCAGGCAGCGGTGTAGTCGGGCCCGAACATGAGGTGGTAGACAAGGAGCTGCGAGCGCCCTCGAAAGAGGTCCGATAGCAAGGCACTTCCCTCGTCAGTTTCGAACCGATATTCCTTGTCGACCCGAACCCACGGCAACCCTTGGCGCTTCTGCGCCAGCTCGTCACCACGCCGCGTATGCTCCTTCTCCTCCTTAAGCAGATTGAGCCGCGCCGCGAGCCATTCCTCACGCGTTCCGACCTTATGCCGTACGGCCGTCGCATTTTCGTTCATATCGTTCTCCTCATTTGACGGCGCGCGCGGCCGTCTCGATTACGTGGGCGACGGCAGTAGGGTGGGAGATGTGTATGAAGTGGCCCCCCTTTAACACTGTCACCTTCGACCCCGCGCGGTTGGCCATCCGCCGCGCGATCGCTGAGTCAAGCACCCGGTCCTCGGTGGCAACGATCACGTAGCTTGGCTTGTCGTGCCAGGCGGCGACGGTCAGCTTG
Organism: Burkholderiales bacterium; assembly: GCA_035501675.1. Classification (GTDB taxonomy): domain Bacteria; phylum Pseudomonadota; class Gammaproteobacteria; order Burkholderiales; family SHXO01; genus SHXO01. The sequence continues at coordinate 2,007 of DATJVW010000193.1, read as the reverse complement.
GTATTAAAGACAGCGCCTAATACCGGCATCTGCGAATGGGCCATGAATTCGGCCGTCGCCTTGGGCAGGTCGGCACCCACGTCGCCGGCGAACTTCGTCGCATCGACGAAGACGAAACCATCCTTTGTTGACATTAAATGGTCACTCGCTGGCGGCTTCGGCGGGTACACCTCGGCGCTGGTCTCGCCGATGTCGGGCTGGAGCGCGGCCACATAGACCAGCGCCTTGACCTTGGGGTCGCCGCCGGCAACAGTGATGATCTGGCCACCATAGCTGTTGCCGACGAGGACGACCGGTCCGTCTTGCTGGTCCAGGACGCGCTTGGTCGCGGCCACATCCTCGTCGAAGCTGGTCAGCGGTTCCTGGACGATGCTCACGCGGTAGCCGTCCCTGGTCAGCACGTCATAAACGCCACGCCAGCTCGAACCATCAATGAGTGCGCCGTGAACGAGGACGATGTTCACGGCGCCCGCGGGCGACGGAGCCGATTGCGCGCTCGCGCCCACGGTGATCATGAGCGCCATCGTCGCCCTGAGAAACTTTTGAGTCGTCGTCATGCCAGTCTCCAGTATTGAAAGTGGGGTGATTGGCCGCAGGCATCTATCGCTGATTGGCTGTCGGGTACGGATCCTGCAGAGCGACGGAGCCGGTCTCCAGCAGGGACTTCAGGTTGGAGATGACCTTCGGCCAGCCGCCGGACACCGCCGCGATGAGTTTCGAGGGTTCGCGCTCGATGGTGTGGGTGATGGAGAGCTTGACCGCCGTTCCACTGGGCTCCAGCTCCATCGTGCATAGCGACTCGCCTTCGGCCTTGAGCTCGGGTTTGTCCTGGTGCTGCCAGCGGATGACCAGGCGCCGCGGCGGCTCGGCTTCGACGATCTCGCCGGCGTCGCTGATCTGACCGTCGCCGGACACCATCTTCCACGACGATCCCGCCGTCCACTGGCTCTCGCAGTGCACGCCGAACCAGTACTGCTTCATAAACTCCACGTCATCGGTCAGCGCTGACCACAGCTTCTCCGGCGTGGTGCGAATGTAAGTCACGTAAACAAAGGTCGATCTAGCCATTGGCTCTCTCCAGTCGCCGTTTCAAATCTGCGAGCGCCTTCAGGCGCGGCTTTTCAAACTTGGCAATCCAGCGCTCGTAGATCTCCTGCAGGGGCACCGGATTGAGGAAGTGCAGCTTTTCGCGGCCGCGCCGCACGGTGGCGACCAGGTTCGCCGCCTCGAGCACGTCCAGGTGCTGCGTCACGCCCTGCCGCGTCATGTCCAGGTGTTCGCACAGCTCGTTGAGGGTGCGGCCGTCGTGCGCATGCAGCAGGTCCAGGAGCTTCCGCCGGCTGGGATCGGCCAGGGCCTTGAACAGCACGTCGGTGTCGCGGCGCTCTGCCATCTCCTATACGCAAGTAATTGCTTGCCTATATGATAGGCAAGTCACACCTTGCATGTCAAGCTCTGATCAACGATCGCCAATGAGCGCACCAATCGAGGCCACTCTGCTTGCTCGCCGCTTTGAATGGCGGCTTTATTGCGTCGAATTTCGCCGCTGCCGGTTCCGCTTTTGGCCGAACTCAGATCTTTGTGGTAGGCGGCTCAATGTCCGCTGCCAAGCCCTTCGCGAGCTATGGCCGTTCAACGGCGACTATCCCTAGGCAAAGTGGCCCAACCGTCGGACGTCGTTCGAGACAAAAAAGAATCCCCCGCCGTACAGGCGAGGGATCGGATCATTGACTTGCTTCTGCATCAAGACCTGGGTCTATTCTCCCGGCTGCTGCCGGTCGACGGGTGTTCGATCGCCTCCAGCAACAACTCGAACATGGCGCCGGGCAGTTCTGCGACCACCGAGATCTGCCGCGATCGCGCGACGAGATGCGAGACATCGCAATGGATGCCGATACCCAGCGCCTCGATTCCTGCGCGCTCGAGCCTTAGCACCATCGCCCGTCCGAGATCCTCGTCGTATGCTCCGTCCGTGGCGAGAAGCAGCAGCCGACGCGAATTGCGCTG
>DATJVW010000192.1:0-3602 GCA_035501675.1 Burkholderiales bacterium | reverse complement strand
TCTCCTAGTCGCCCAATGATACCGAATCAAGCGTTAGATTATCGCCCCAAAGCCCGGTTCCGCCCCAACAGCGCTCTCATCCAGGCAAGCTGCCGGCGCGGACCGCGCTAGGGAAACTCGAGCGCTTCGAGCTGCTCCTGCAGCTGCAGCCACGCATCCTCCAAGACCTTGAGCCGGCCGCCGATACGAGCTTGGTCCGCGAGGCAGACTTTGAGCCTGTCCCGGTCGGGTTCCGCGTATAGGTTAGGGTCGGCCAGCAAGGTTTCAAGCCGTGTTTTGTCCGCGGAAAGCTGAGCCATTTCCGCTTCCAGCGCGTGCAGCCGCTTCTCGATCGGGCGGCGTTGAGCCGACAGCCGGTTGCGCGCTTCGGCCTCGAGCCTGCGCTGCTGTTTGCGGTGAGCCCCCGCGTCGACGCTCGGCGCTGCAGGCGCCCCCGGATCCCGCCGCCGGCCGGCGAGCCAGGCGCGGTAGTCTTCCAGATCACCGTCGAACGGCGCAACGCAGCCCTCCGCCACGATGAGGAAGTCCTCGGCCGTAGCGCGCAGGAGATGGCGGTCGTGGGACACCAGCACCACCGCCCCTTCGAACTCCTGCAAAGCGATGGTGAGCGCCTCGCGCATGTCCAGGTCGAGGTGGTTGGTGGGCTCATCGAGCAGCAGCAGGTTAGGACGCCGCGAGATGAGAAGCGCCAGCACCAGGCGCGCCTTTTCGCCGCCCGAGAAGCGTTCCACCGGCGCGTCCGCCATCTCGCCCCGAAAGTTGAAGCCGCCCAGGTAGTCGCGCAGGTCCTGCTCCCGGGCCCGGCGATCCAGCCGCGCCAGGTGTTGCAGCGGCGAGTCCTCCGGGCGCAGCTGCTCGAGCTGATGCTGCGCGAAGTAACCGACCTCCAGCCCCTTGCCTTCGCGTCGGTCGCCGCCCACCGGCGCAAGCTCGCCCGCCAGGGTCTTGACCAGGGTCGACTTGCCGGCGCCATTGGCTCCGAGCAGGCCGATGCGCGCGCCGGCTCGCAGCGTGAGATCGACTCCGCGCAGCACGGGGATCCCGGCATAGCCCGCATCCAGCCTCTCGAGTGTGAGCAGGACCTGCGGCGCATGCAGCGGCTCGCGGAAGCGGAAGGCAAAGGGCGTAGCCACCTGCACAGCGGCGATGCGCTCCAGTCGCTCGAGGGCCTTGAGGCGGCTTTGGGCCTGTCGCGCCTTGGTCGCCTTGGCGCGGAAGCGGTCGACAAACTGCTGCAGGTGCGCGATTTCGCGCTGCTGCTTGTCATAGGCCGCCTGCTGCATCTGCAGCCCCATCGCACGCTGCCGTTCGAACTCGGAGTAATTGCCCTTGTACAGCCTGAGCGTGCGACTTTCGAGGTGGCAGATATGGCCCACCGTGTTGTCCAGGAACTCGCGGTCGTGGGAGATGAGGAGCAGTGCGCCGTCGTAACGCGTGAGCCAGTCCTCCAGCCAGAGCACGGCGTCCAGGTCCAGGTGGTTGGTCGGCTCGTCGAGCAACAGGAGGTCCGAGCGCGTCATGAGGGCTTGAGCCAGGTTCAGCCGCATGCGCCAACCGCCGGAGAAGTGGCATACCGGCCGGGCCAGATCGGGCTGCGAGAAGCCCAGGCCGCGCATGATCTGCGCGGCGCGGGCGCGGGCGCCGTAACCGCCGATGGCGGCCAGACGCTCGTGGAGCTCCCCGAGGTGCCCCCCCGCCCGAGCGCGTTCGTCGGCGCCGGTGTGTTCCGCGGCGTTCTCGCGCTCGATCGCCGCTTCGATCCTGCGCAGCTCGCCGTCACCGTCCAGGACGTAGTCGAGGGCTGCGTCCGCGGATGCTTTCGTCTCCTGCGCGACGTGCGCGATGGTGATCCCGGGCTGAACGTCCAGCTCGCCGGCATCACAGTGAAGCTCTCCGCGCAGCAGCGCCAGCAGGCTGCTCTTGCCGCTGCCGTTGGGGCCGACGATGCCGACCTTCTGGCCCGCGAACACGCTGAGATCGACGCCTTCCAGCAAGCGCTTGGCGCCGCGCTCCAGGGTCACGTTTCGCAGAGTGATCATAAGGTAGTCCGGAACGCGTCTGATCGAATCCCGCGCAGCACAACGATTCTCGCGTCTGGCTTAGTCAACCCCATGGGGCTCGCCCACTCGGCTAAACTGGCCGCGGCTGAGCTCGTAACGAGGACTCACGCATAGGATTGCGGTCGATAGCATACATGGAGACCGCGAGGGCCAGGTTCACGGCCCGTAACCGGACCGGCGAACCTGTCTTACACCACTTAACCCGGAACAAAGAGGAGACCCATGGAGCGCCGATCCTTTCTGAAGAATGCGGCGGCCGCCGCCGTCGCAGGCACAGTGGCGGCCCCGGCGATCGCGCAGTCGCAGCCCGCGATCCAGTGGCGGATGGCGGCGAGTTGGCCGAAAAGCCTCGACACGCTGTATGGCGGCGCAGAGCTGGTAGCCAGGCGCGTCGCGGAAATGACCGACGGCAAGTTCCAGATCCGGGTTTTCGCCGCCGGCGAGATCGTGCCGGCGCTGCAGGTGCTCGATGCCGTCCAGGCCGGGACGGTGGAAATGGGCCACACGGCGACGTACTACTACTTCGGCAAGGATCCGGCGTTCGCCCTCGCCTGCTCCGTTCCATTCGGCCCGAACTCTCGCCAGGCAAACGCGTGGTGGTATTTTGGCGGCGGCGCTGAAGCCATAGCGCCGCTGTTCAAGCAATACGGCTGCATCGCGATCCCCGGCGGCAACACCGGTTGTCAGATGGGTGGATGGTTCCGCAAAGAGATCAAGTCGGTCGACGACCTCAAGGGGTTGAAATTCCGCATCGGCGGCATGGCCGGCCTGGTGCTCGCCAAGCTGGGGGTCGTACCCCAGATGATCGGCGGGCCGGACATCTATCCGGCGCTCGAAAAGGGCACCGTCGACGGCGCCGAGTGGGTGGGACCGTACGACGACGAAAAGCTGGGTTTCAACAAGGTCGCCCAGTACTACTACTATCCCGGTTGGTGGGAAGGCGGTCCGATGCTCCAGGTGCTCATCAACGAGAAGAAATGGAACGAGCTACCCAAGAGTTACCAGGCTGCGTTGACGGCAGCCTGCGGCGAAGCCAACAGCTGGATGCCGGCCAAGTACGACGCGCAGAATCCGGAGGCGTTGCGCCGGCTGGTCGCCGGCGGGACGAAGCTGCGGCCGTTCCCGAGATCGGTGATGGAAGCGAGCGAGAGGGCCTCATATGAGCTCTACGACGAGCTCATGACGAAGAGCGAACACTGGAAGCGGGTTTACCCCGGATGGAAGAAGTTCCGCGACGAGCAGTTCCTGTGGTTCCGCGTCGCCGAGGCGACCTACGACAACTACGCGTTCTTTTCGAAGCTCGGCGCCGGGAGATAGCCTGGCCCGGATGCCGGGCGGCCTCCTGTCGGGTACGCGCGCGATTCGCTCCTGCGGCGGGGTTCGTCCCGTAGGGCCGGCGCATCTAGCCCGGATATTTCATGAAGACGCCCCCGGACATGACGCATGCGCTGATGCGTAAGCGATGCAGCCGATCCGAGCCGGGTATGCTTTGTACCAGCGGGCTACTCGGGCGCTGGCGGGCGCTTTCCGGCCATTTGCGCC
>DATJVW010000191.1:0-7180 GCA_035501675.1 Burkholderiales bacterium | reverse complement strand
GAAGCTCAATCTCATGGTGGTCAAGGACACGCCCGAGGCGGTGAGTGTGGTCGACAAATTGGTGCGCTCGCTGGATCTTGCAGAGCCGGAGGTCATGCTCGAGCTCAGCGTCCTGGAGGTCTCGCGCACTCGCATGCAGACTCTGGGCATTCAGTGGCCCACGAGCGTCAGCTACGGCAATCCTGCGCTTTCCACCGGCAGCACTCCAGGCACCGGCGGAACACCGACACCGCCGGCCAACATACCCTTGAACACGACCAACGGCCTCGTGTGGTTTACCGCCAACCCGGCCATCATCGCCAACCTGCTGGCGCAGGACACCGACAACAGGCTGTTGGCCAACCCCAAGGTCCGGGTGAAGAACCGGGAGAAAGCCAAGGTCCACATCGGTCAGAAGGTTCCGGTGATCACCACCACGTCCACCGCCAACGTGGGTGTCTCGTCCTCGGTGAGCTACCTCGATACCGGGCTGAAGCTGGATGTCGAACCCAATATCTACCTGCGCGACGAGGTCGCCATCAAGGTCGGGCTCGAGGTGAGCAACATCACCCAAACGCTGAACATCAACGGCACCATCGCCTACCAGCTGGGGACGCGCAACGCGGCGACCGTGCTTCAGATCAAGGACGGTGAAACGCAGATCCTGGCGGGCCTGATCCAGGACGATGACCGCGTCAGCGCGCAGAAGGTCCCCGGCCTGGGCGACATTCCGATCGTGGGTCGCCTGTTCCGGAACCAAAACGACGATCGCGAGAAGACCGAGATCATCCTCCTGATCACGCCCCGGATCGTGCGTTCCATCAACTGGCCGCAGAGCGCGGTGCTCGACACGCCCGTCGGCACCGACGCGGCGATCGGAAGTCAGCCGCTGCGCATCGCGCAGACCCCTCCCGGTGCGCTCGCGCTGGCGCCTGCCCAAGGCGGCGGCGCTGGCGGCGTGCGGCAACCGCAGCCCCAGGCACCCGGGGCTGCCGAGCCTGCGCAGGAGGCGATTCCGCCTGAGCCGCCACCCATGGCCGCCTTGTTGATGGCCGCGCCGCTGGCGGCCAAGACGGGAAATGAGTTCCTCGTCTCCGTTGGGTTGCCGCCGGGCACACCCGCGGTCAGCGCGCGCCTGGAGCTGGCCTTCGATCCGACGCAGCTGGAGCCGATCGGCGCGGCCGTTTCCTCACCGGGCCATTTGCCGCTCAAGGTCGACGGTACCGCTTCCGTCAGATTCAAAGTCGTGGCGCAGCAGGGGCGGGCACAGCTGCGAGCGGAACAGGTCGTGGGACTCGACGCCTCCGGAGGCAGCCTCCCGATGCTGGCGCCCGCACCCGTGGACATCACCATCACCCCGTGATCAGGCAGTGAGGCGTAACGGCTTATCCGCGACGCGGGACGGCTTCACCCTGATAGAGCTGGTGATCGTCGTGGCGATCGTGGCCATTCTGGTCGCCGGTCTCATGCCCCTTGCGGAGCTCGCCAACCAGCGCGCCAAGGAACAGGACCTGCGCGCGGCGCTGCGCGATATCCGCACCGCGATCGACGCGTACAAGCAGGCCGCCGACGAGGGACGCGTTGCGAGAAAAGCGGACGAGACCGGCTACCCGCCGTCGTTGGAAGTTCTGGCGGGCGGTGTCGCCAACGAGAAAGACCCCGAGAAACACAAGATCTATTTCATGCGCCGCATCCCGCGCGACCCGTTCTTCGTCGATGCGGAAGTCCCCGCCGAGAAGACCTGGGGGTTGCGCAGCTACGAGAGCCCGCCCGATGATCCGCACGACGGCAAAGACGTGTTCGACGTCTACTCGCTGTCGACGGCCAAGGGCCTCAACGGCGTGCCGTACAGGCAATGGTGAGCGGTGCGCCGAAATAACCGGGCGGAGGTCGGGGCCGCAGCGCAACCAGAATCCAGGACAAACGCAGTGGTCGATCCCCGCCGAATCCAAATGCACGGCCGGCAAGGCGTTGGATCGACACAGGCGACTAGCCGCTCACGCCTGGCGCAGCACGCCTTTACGCTCATCGAGCTCATCATCGTCCTGGCCATTCTTTCTCTGCTGCTCACCATTGCGGTGCCCCGTTACTTCGCTCACATCGAGCGGGCGAAGGAAGCGACGCTGAAGCAGGACCTGGCGGTCATGCGCGATGCCATAGACAAGTTCCACGGCGACAAGGGCCGCTACCCGGACTCGCTGGAGGAGCTGGTGACGCTGCGCTACATCCGCAGCGTGCCCGTGGACCCGATCACCGAAAGCGTGAGCACCTGGAAGGTGGTGCCTCCCACCGACACCGAGGCCAAGGGCGCCGTGTACGATGTCAAGAGCGGAGCCGAGGGCAACGGCCAGGACGGTAAGCCGTTCGCCGAGTGGTAGCGGCGCGGCGAAACCGCCTTCAGCGAGCCAAGCCGAGATGGTGGACGATAAAGTTGGCGATTCCGCGATAATCGGTCAGCGTGAACGTCGGTAGCCCGATCTCCGGTCTTGCATCGGTCGCGATCGCCACGATGTGGGTATCGGTCGGGTACGCCGGTGTGGTGTTGTTGGCAAGCCGATAGACTTCGAGCTTGGGAATCGGTTGGCGTTTGAACCCTTCGACCAGCACCACATCGCAAGGCGAAAGGTGCGCGAGCTGCTCGGGCAGCTCCGGTTCCCGCGCGCCGCGCAGTTCGTGCATCAGCACCCACCGCATGTCGGATGTCAGCAGCACCTCCTGAGCGCCCGCCTGGCGCTGGCGCCAAGAGTCCTTGCCGGGTTGATCGACATCGAAGTCGTGATGCGTGTGCTTGATCACCGATACCGATAAGCCCAGCGCTGAGAATAGAGGGATCAGATTCTCGATCACCGTGGTCTTGCCGCTGCCTGACGGGCCGGCGAAGCCGAACGCCTTCACGGTTAGCCTTCAGCACCTCGATTGCCGCGCAGCAGCCAGCGCGCAAAAACGGTCGCCACAGCACCTCCGACGATCTGGCCACCGACAAAGAGAGGCACGCTGCTGGGCGAGATCCCTGCAAAGGTGTTGGTCGTCGCACGCGCCAACGTGACTGCCGGGTTCGCAAAGGAAGTCGAAGAAGTAAACCAGTAGGCGCTGGTAATGAAGGCCGCGACGGCAATCGGGATCGCCTCGCGCCGAAACCGTGACGCGAGCAGGATCACCAGCACCAAACCGAACGTGGCGATGACTTCGCCCAGGCCCTCACCCGGTGTGGGACGCAGATGGGCCGAAACCTGCACCAGCGGCAAGCCGAACATCGCATGAGCCGCGGCAACGCCGGCGAACGCCCCTCCCACTTGCGCCAGCACGTAGACGCCGCAGGCGCGCGCCGGCAACTGCCCTTCCCAGGCGCTCACCCCCGAAACGACCGGGTTGAAGTGGGCGCCCGAGACCGGCCCGAGCACGACGATCAACACGTACAGGCCGGCCCCGGTTGCCACGGAGTTGGCGAGCAAGGCAACGGCCAAGTTTCCGTTAGCCAGCCGCTCGCCCATGATCCCCGAGCCCACCACGATCGCCAGCAGCAGCGCCGTGCCGATTGCTTCCGCGGCTGCCCTGCGCAGGAGGGTCACTGCGTGCGGCCGATTTCGTTGAGTTTCTTCTGCAGAGCGAGACGATCGAGCTTCGCGAGCGGCAGGCTGACAAAGATCGAGATGCGATGATTCAGCGCGCTGTAGGCGGCGAAGAAGGCCTTGCGTTTGACCTCGTCGCTCCCCTCCACCGTTGCGGGATCAGGAACACCCCAATGCGCTGTCATCGGCTGTCCGGGCCATACGGGGCACATCTCGGCCGCGGCCTGGTCACAGACGGTGAACACGAAATGTAGGAATGGGGCTTCCGGCTTGGCAAACTCGTCCCAGCTCTTGCTTCGCAGGCCGTCTACCGGAAGGCGGTTAGCCTGGAGCAATTCGATGGCGAAGGGATTCACACGCCCAGTCGGGTGGCTGCCCGCGCTGTAGGCCTTGAACTGGTTCTTGCCGAGGGCGTTGAGGATCGTCTCGGCCATGATGCTGCGAGCAGAGTTGCCGGTGCAAAGAAAGAGGACATTCATGATCTTCGGCGGCGGCGTTGTCATAGCTAGCCCTCTGTTGGCTGCGTCAGTTTCGGAGTTTGTCGAGATCGCTACTGGACCGGCGCATTCCTCGACCTTCAGCCGCAGCAGGCCGCGCGCGATTGCTGCTTCGCGTCTGCAGGCGTGCAGCAGGCAGCGTCGGCTTTGTCGGAAGACTGAGTCGTCACTGGCGTGCAGCACGCGACGCCCTGGCCTTCCGTGCGCTGCGTGTCCTCCCCGTAGACCGGGATGCTCCCGAGTGTGTGGAACGTCTCCCAGGCGATCCCCTGCGGATCGGTGATCCAGTACTTGTCGGAGCGCGCATAGCAGCAGCTTGCGTTCCCCTGGTCGAGCGCCGCGATCTCAGCCTGCGCGACCTGACTGCGTAGCGCCGCAAGCTCCTCTTCAGTATCGACCTGCACGCCCAGGTGATCGACACCGGGCTTCAAGCCGCGTTTAGACAGAGCGAAGTTGAGCCGCGGATCCTCGAGCATCCATTTCGCGTAGTCGGTCTTGAGAACGGTAGGGGAGGCCCCGAAAACCGTCGAGTAAAAACGAACGTTGGCGTCGAGATCGTCGACTGCGACATGCACGTGAAAGCGTTTCATGAGCGGCTCCTTGGGGGTTTGCGTTTGGGTTCGGGTGGGCAGCAGCGCCCTAGCGCAGTCTCTACGACGGTAAGGCACTCCTGTGGCATGCCCTGGCAGCAGTTCTGAGTGAGAAAGGTCATGAGCGCCGCCATGTGCTCGAAGTCGACGCCGTAGTAGATGAACCGCCCCTCCTGCCGCGACGACACCAGCCCGGCGTGGGCGAGTTCCTTCAAATGGAACGACAGCGTTGCCGGCGGAACCTCGAGCGTCTCGCCGATGCGACCGGCCGCCACGCCCTTTGGCCCGGCTTCCACCAACAGGCGAAAGATTGAAAGGCGCGTTTCCTGCGCAAGCGCGCCTAAGGCAACCACCGCTTCCTTAGATTCCATGCTTCCAGAATGTTAGAAATGTACTCTTTTGTCAAGAGGTGGGGGCACCTCGGGCAACGCGACCGCGACGACGCATGGGAATCTATTGGAACTCAAAGAATTGCCGCCCAAAGCATGACAGTCCGACCTGTCAGCTCGGGTGTGATCGATGCCGACCCTGCTCTGGAATGCCTTCGTGCTACTATACGAGCTGGGCCTTGATCTTTTCCTCGTCCTCGAACGAATCCAGGTTGATCCCGATGACCGAACCGAGGCCCCCAAAGATCGAGCCGGTTACACCCTTCTCGAATCGTGCCGCCTGGGCTTTGAGGGCGGGAGCGGGCAGCGGCACATAGCCGACTCTTGCTACGTATTGAGTGCTCTCAGGCGCCAAATAGAAACGCGCGAACGCCTTGATCTCCGGGCGGGCCGCTGACGCTGCGTTTACGTAGATGAATAAGGGGCGCGACAAAGGTTGGTACGTCGCATCGGCGACCGTTTGCGGGCTCGGCACGACACAGCCGTGACCGTTATCGACAGCGACGAGCTTCACCTTGTCTTTGTTCGCCTTGTAGTAAGCGTAGCCGAAGTAGCCCAGGGCATTCGGGTCAGCCGCTACGCCACGCTCGATAACCATATCGTCTTCGCTCGTCGTGGCATCGCCTCGGCTGCTGCTTTGGGTGCCTACGATCGCCAGCGTGAAATAGTCGAACGTTCCGGAATCTCTTCCCGGGCCGAATAACGCCAGCGGCTGCGCTGGAAAGCCCGCCCGGATCTGCTGCCAGTTGGTTATCTTGCCCTCGGCGGCGGGCTCCCACATGGCTTTGAGCTCCTTGACGGTGAGGCAATCGACGAAGGTATTCTTTGCGTTGACCACCACCGAGAGGCTGTCGAATGCAAACGGCACCTCGATGTACTCGACGTGGTTGGCCTTGCATTGTTCGCTCTCGGCTGACTTGATGGGGCGCGACGCGCCGGCGATGTCGAGCTCTCCGGCGCAGAACTTCCTGAATCCGCCACCGGTACCAGACTCATTGATTACAAACTGTACCGCGGGGTTTGCCTCGTGAAACGCCTGCGCCACTGCCTGAGACAGGGGATAAACTGTGCTCGACCCATCGACCGTGACTGTTCCCGAAGGCTTCCGGAGTTGCACGCCGCTAGCGCACCCGCAAAAGCCAAGGCGAGAAGGATGGATCTGCGTTTTCGACAGTCCTTCGGTCGCGACGGGGTCTTGATGCATTGGCGCATCCCGTCGCGAATCCTACGGACCCTGCTGGGACTGGCCAGAGCGCTAAACCCAGCGGCTGTCATTTGTGAGCGCCCAGCTGTCATTTTCGCTTCTCCAAATTTGCGGTAATGTGCAAAGATACGGCAAACAAAATCGGGTAAAGAAAGAATTCTGGGACCATTGCGGTGACAGGAATGTGACATGGGCGCGGGCGGGGCAAGGGCCAACCTGGTTCTCGTCCCCTGACGCGCTACGCTCGGCAAGAAAACGCCACCCGTTCCTAGCGGGTGGCGTCGCTTAGCGGGATAAAGGTTGGATCAGGCCTTGTATTGGCGTTCCTTCCAGGTGATGGTCTTCTTGAACGCCTCGACCGTCCCGACACGACGTACGTCCGCCCACGTCCCCTTGTAGTAAGGGATGATGTTGCGGTCCGTCCAGTCGGTGACCACGTCGCCGACCACGCCGTTAAAGTAACCAAACTGCATGAAGGTCTGGCCCGGCTTGGCGTGGGGCTCTAGAAGCGCCATCGCATAGGTCGAGCCGAAGTCGTTGTAGACCTCGACCACATCGCCCGAGCTGATCCCAAGCGCGCCGGCATCGCCTGGGTTGATCTCGAGGAACGCCATCGGCCAGCGCTCCCTGACGAACGCGTTGTACTTGTCGTGGTATCCCGTTTGCCACACCTCGTTCACGCGGCCGTTGTTGATCCAGAACTTGTACTTCGCTTTCTGGTCGGCCACCGTCTTGGGCAGTCCCGGCCAGGGCGAGGGCTTGAACTCGGCCTTGCCGTCGGCGGTGCTGAACTTACCGTCCATGTACAGCATCTCGGTGCCAACGAGCTTGCCGTTCTTGTACTCCTTGATCGGCAACTGCACGCCGTTGTTTCCCGCTGTGCGCAGCCGTTCGTAGGTTGCGAGGTTGCCGGTGTCTCCGCCCTGGCTGTCGATCGGGCCGACTCCGGGTT
>DATJVW010000190.1:0-14050 GCA_035501675.1 Burkholderiales bacterium | reverse complement strand
CCAATGGCGGGAGCGAAGCACCAGGCAGCCAGCAATCCCAGGCAGATGAATTTCTTGGTCGTGTTCATAGTTCCTCCATCCAATACGTTGAGAACGCTCGGCGAGCGTCCGGATTTGTCAGTTTGGATTCGGGCTAGAAAGCGCCCGGAAGATCCGCCACTATTAGGTGATGGCGGTTCAAATATTCTTGAAGGAACGCGCCCATCCCGCGCGTATACCTTTTGAGTTTGCTACAGACGAGATGCTTGGGACATCCATAGTGCCCCAGGTCAGTGTTGCTAGTGGACCCCCACCCCAACCCTTCCCCCGCTCGCGGGGGAGGGACAGGGAGGGGGCGATCGCTGCTGAACTCACTGTCACAGTCGATCAGTATGAAACTGTCATTGCAAAAAAGCCAGTAGCCCGTAAAGCGCCGGGGGCCGAGCCCGATCACCGGCTCACGAGGTTGCTGGCTGAGCAGAACGTGCACTTTTGTCTCGGCATCCGCGAGCGACGCCACCATCATCGACAAGAGGCGGATCGTCTAGCGGAACGCCATCGAGGCGCTTAGACAGGACGACTCAGTGAAGAGCCGCTTGAATTGCGAGGGTATTATTTGTCGACGGGGTCGGTAGAATAGAGCGGAGTTGGTGTTGAGGCTTTCGTCCAGACCACCGTAGAGAAGCTTGGAAATGTCAATCGGGTTGGGCGTGGCGGTGGTCACTGGCGGTGCGAGCGGCATCGGCGCGGCCTGTTGCCGGGAGCTGGCGGCTCGTGGTGCGCGGGTAGCCCTGGTGGATCGGGATGAGCGCGTGCACGCCGTCGCGAGCGAGATCAATGGCCACGCATGGGTCGTCGATGTGGCCGACGAGGCGGCGCTGGAGCGGTGCGCCGATTCGATCGAAGCCGAGCTGGGTCCGGTGGAGATTCTGGTAAACAGCGCAGGCGTGATCCAGGCGCCCTTGCCCCCGGACCGCTTGTCCATGGCGAGCTGGGATGAGGTGGTGCGGGTAGATCAGCGCGGCACCTACGTCGCCGCGGTCCTGTTCGGCACGCGCATGGCTGCGCGACGGCGCGGGAGCATCGTCAATATCGCCTCCATCGCGGGTATGCGCTCTATGCCGCTGCACGCGTATGCGCCAGCCAAGGCCGCGGTCATCGCCATGACCGAGTGCCTCGCCGCGGAGTGGGGACCGGCCCAGGTCCGGGTGAACGCCGTGTCTCCAGGCTATACGCGCACGCCAGCCTTGCAGGCTGCCATCGACAAGGGCGAGCGGGACGTGTCCGCTCTCGAACGCAACGCGGCGCTGGGGCGCCTGGTCGAACCGGCCGAGATCGCCCGCGCCGTGGCTTTCCTCGCGAGCCCGGACGCTGCAGCGATCACGGGTGCGAATATTCCGGTTGATTGTGGCTGGCTGGTAACAGGCTCGTGGCATACGTATGGTGGCCTGCGGCAGGCTGCCCCATAGCAATCCGTGCGAATAGCAAATTGAAACGACAGGAGACGATCCGCGAATGTTCGGCGCCCGTCGGCGAGCGGCGCGACCAGATGATCGTCGCCTACGAGGTGATCGGTGAGACCAAAATGAATAACAACTTCGCCTCGGTCGACCGAGAAACGGCTCGAGGCATGCTACCGCGCTCCCTGCTGCAGATATTTGTGCACGAAAGCGATCGCCATGCTGCCCTCACCGACGGCGGAGGCAACGCGCTTGACCGGGCTCAATCTCACATCTCCACAGGCGAAAACACCGGGGACACTCGATTCGAGGAGGTAGGGATCGCGGCTGTGCGACCAGCGCCCCGCTTTTACCACGTCATCGCCGGTCAGGACATATCCTCGTGCATCGCGCGCGATGTCCACCGGCAGCCAATCGGTCTGTGCGTCGGCGCCAATGAAGACGAAGAGGCCGCCACAGTCTTGTCGGCGCACCTTTGCATTCGCCCCATCGCGTACGTCGATTCCTGTCAGGTGCGTGTCGCCGTGCGCGGCGACCACTTCCGAGCGCAGTTGCACCTTCACGTTCGATTTCCCGCCGAGCTGATCAATCAGGTAGCGAGACATGCTCTTCTCCAGGGAATCGCCCCGCACGACGAGCGTTACACTTCGCGCATGATTGGCAAAGTACAGAGCGGCCTGGCCGGCCGAGTTTCCGGCACCAACGAGGTGGACGTCGAGTCCATGGGTCGCGCTCGCTTCGCTGCGTGCCGCCCCATAGTGGATACCCTTGCCGATGAGCCGATCGAAGCCTTCGATTGCGAGACGGCGCCACGTGACGCCAGTTGCAAGAATGATGGTCCGCGCCTGCACGACATCGTCGCCATCGAGGTAAATCTGACGCGTTTTCGGATCGATGCGAGCGACAGAGCGCGTGACCAAAATCTCCGCTCCGAGTCGCCTTGCTTGCTTGAGTGCCCGACTCGCGAGCTCGTCGCCCGAGACGCCGCTGGGGAAACCGAGATAGTTCTCGATGCGCGAGGACGTCCCTGCCTGGCCGCCGGGTGCCTCGCGCTCTACCACGAGGGTGCACAGTCCCTCGGATGCGCCGTATACCCCCGCCGCCATACCTGCCGGCCCGCCACCGATGATTACGGCGTCGTATTCAGCAAGGCGTGCGCTCGTTTGAAGGCCAAGGCGCTGGGCAAGGTCGCGCGTCGCAGGTCGACTGAGGAGCGTCCCGTCGGCCAGCCTCAGCACAGGGCAATCTTCATCCGCTGGACGGGTTCCGGGCCAGCGCGTTGGCAGTTCGGGCGCATCGGGTGTCATCCAGTCATGGGTAATCTGGTTGCGCGCGAGGAACTGGCGCAACTTGCCGCACGCGTCGTCCCAGCGGTGACCGACCATGGTGACGCGCGGCTTGGGCGCCTGGGCCTCGATGCCCTGCATCCCGCCGATGCGCTCGCGCGCTAGCGCGGCGACCTTCATGGCAATGTCGGGCGATGCCGCCGCGATCGCGTAATACTCCCGGATCTCCACACGCATGACGCGAGAGTGTTCTGACGCCCGATACCCTGCGTAGAGCGGCGTGCCCAGGGCGACCGGGAGTTCGCCGAAAATGGTGCCAGGGACGCGCCAGCCCAGGGTGCGTTCGACCCCGTCGAACAATTTGACGACCTCCATCTTGCCGGAGAGAACCGCGAACAGCGCACGCTCCTCCCCGCCCTCATGCGCGGCGTATTCCCCGGCACCGAGGTGCAGGTCGGCGGACGTCCGCGCGAGGCGCTGGAGCTCAGGCACCGCGAGTGTCGCGAACAGCGGAATGTCCCGGACGTCGTCAATCGTCAGCATGTTCGGTTGCCCAACCGTGGGTTAGGCCGCGATTTCCATACCTCACTTCTTCAAACCTTCTTGCTTCAGGATAGCGTTTAACGTCCCGGCAGCAAGATCGTCGCCGTTTTCCTGAGACCGTAACGCCCCCCGGTTTGATTTCTATCCGGACAGGCGACGTGCCAGACATTCTGCCTGCGAGTTGGACTGAAGACAATTTCTCTGCAAGCCGAGCGACCGCTATCCGGGGGGCAGTCGGGGGATTGCTTCTGGTCGAGCTCAGACAGTCAGTCGACGGATTGCAGTCGACCGTGAGCTGTTCGTGCTCTAGAGAAACGGGCGTTCGCGGGCTTCGCTGCAAGGCGGTCGTCCGCCGGCGTGATGCCGCCCACTCACACCAATCGCACCACGTGGTGGTCCTGCCAGCTTCGTGGCGAATCTGCAAGCAAACGCGAACGGAAGCGAGTATAAGGATAGAGAGAGGGGAGCTATGGTGCTGATGTGGTTTTATCAATAAGAAAACCGGCCGCCGCATAGGCGCGGGTTACACTCACCGGGATTGGCTCGCATCTTCCTGCCGAAGCCAATCTGTTCGGACTCCAGGCGCCTCGGCGCCATCTCCGGCGTACTTGCTACGCCACCACCAATTCGCCTCGCCGAGCTCTTGGTCGAGTCTTTGGTCTGCTTCGCGCTCATGATCACAGCGCAGGCTCGATCGGTTACCCCATCACGGTGAATGTTAGTCGCACTTTTGGTCAGGGGGCCAATATGAAACTGTTGCCGGACGTGTCAGAGGTCACCGCAGCGGGAGCAACGGCCTCCTTCAGCGATAAAGTAATCCGATGACCGTCCGAATTGGACGGCGCGCTCTTGCCTGCGGCCTCGCCGCTGTAGTCGCTTTCTTCGGACCACTCGATCTCACCGCCGCCGCGGACGCGCAGCAGCCGTCATCGCCGCGGCGCATCGGGGTCCTGCTCGCGGTCTACTCACCCGAGAGCGAAGAGGCCAAGGCGTTCCGGCAAGGACTGCAGGATGCGGGCTACGTCGAGGGACGCGATGTGATCATCGAGTGGCGATGGGCCAACGGCGAATACGCTCGGGTACCGGAGCAGGTTGCCGACCTCGTCCAGCGCAAGGTCGACGTCATCGTCGTGGACAGCACGGTTGCGGCCCAGGCTGCAAAGCGTTCCACGTCCACTATTCCGATCGTCACACACGTCGCCGATCCGGTCGGATCCGGCTTGGTCGCCAACCTCGCGCATCCTGGCGGGAACGTCACCGGGCTCTCGATCATGATGGCTGAGCTCAGCGGCAAGCGGCTGCAACTTCTCAAGGAGGCGATCCCGCGGCTCACTCGGGTCTCAGTCCTGTGGAATCCCGACACGCCATTCCACGCCAAGGTGATCGAGAGCCTTAAGGCGGCGCCCTCGCTGTCGATCGACTTGAACTTCGTCAGCGCGCGGACGCCCGAGGAGCTCGGTCCGGCATTTTCAGCCAGCGGCCGGGCACGCGCGCAAGCGCTGTACGTCATCGGGGGTCCCTTCTTCAATGCTCATCGAACGACGCTTTCCAAGCTGGCGTTGGAGGCACGGCTACCGGGCATCTACGGGGCGAAGCAATTCGTCGACGCAGGCGGGTTGATGTCGTATGGGACAGACTCCAGAGTTTCGTTTCGGCGATCGGCCGGGTATGTTAACAAGATCCTCAAGGGCGTAAAGCCAGGCGATCTGCCCATCGAGCAACCGACGAAATTCGAGCTCGTGGTCAACCTGAAGACCGCGAAGGCGCTCGGTATCACGATCCCCGAGTCGATCCTGCTGCAAGCCGACGAGGTGATCCGGTGAAGCGTTTCATGCTCGTTGCCTTGCCTATCACGATTGCGATTGTTGCGTACGCGGCTGTCGCTGCCGAGTCTGAGGGCAAGCTCGCCCGTGTCGGCCGCGTGTATACAGGTGCACCTTCGACTACCCCACGTGGGTTCGCAGCGTTCGCGGAGCGTCTGCGGGAGCTTGGCTGGACCGAGGGGCACAATCTCGTGATCGAGTCCCGCTGGGCGGAAGGCCGAGACGAACGATTCCCGCTGCTCATTCGGGAGCTCATCGAACGGAAGGTCGACGTCATTGTCGTCACCGGCACCGCTGCTGCCGTTGCGGCAAAGCAAACCACGAGCACGGTTCCAATCGTGGTCGCCGGAATGGGCGATCCTGTGGCGAGCGGTCTGGTGCAAACGCTGGCGCGTCCGGGCGGCAACCTCACCGGATTTTCTGTACAGAACGCCGAGGGCATGCCTGGCAAATGGCTGGAGCTGCTGAAAGAGGGCGTGCCGCGAGTGGTAGACGTAGCGGTCATGTTCAACCCGAACAACCCGCTCGCCGCCGTCTACGAGAAGCGGTTCAAAGAAGCGGCGAGCGCCCAGGGCCTGAGGATCCGCTTCCTGCCGATGGCGCGCGAAGGGGAACTCGATCGGCTCTTCCGGCAAGCACGCGAACAGGTTCAGGCGGCGATCGTGGTGCCCGAGGCCTTCACGATGTATCACCGCAGGTCGATCGCGGGCCTGGCGGCGAGATATCGATTGCCGACGATTTATGGACTGCTCGAATTCGTGGACGTCGGCGGGTTCATGGCCTATGGCGTGGACATGACCACATTGTGGCAGGGCACTGCGGTCTATGTGGACAAGATCCTGCGCGGTGCTCACCCGGGCGAGCTACCGATCGAGCAGCCCACCCAGTTTTCCCTGGCCGTCAATCTCAAGGCGGCCAAAGCACTTGGGCTAAGCCTCCCGCAGTCGATCCTGGTGCGCGCCGACGAGGTGATCCGATGACGCGCCGCCTCCTTCTGCTCGCACTTGCGTTAAATCTCGCTCTCTCGGCCTTCGCCGCGGGAGCGGAGCAACCGGCACCGCCGCGGCGCATCGGTGTTCTTCTCGTAGGCTGGTTACCTGAGCAGAAGGAGGTCCAGGAGTTCCGGAATGGACTACTGGACGCGGGGTACGTTGAGGGACGCGATCTGGTGATCGAGTGGCGATCTGCCGCCGGAGATTACCAAAAGATACCTCAGTTGCTCGCCGACCTGATTCAGCACAGAGTGGATGTGATCGTCGTCGATGGCGCGCCCGCGGCCCTTGCTGCCGCGCGGGCGACGTCGACCATCCCGATCGTCATGGGCCCCGTCGCCGATCCGCTCGGATCGGGCTTGGTCACGAACCTCGCGCATCCGGGCGGAAACATCACTGGACCGTCGCTGATGCTTGACGAGCTGATCAAGAAGCGACTGCAACTGTTGAAGGAGTTGGTGCCCCGAGCCACCAAGGTGACGGTCCTGTGGAACCCAGACACGCCATTCCACAAAAAGGCGATCGAGGATCTCAAGGCAGCAGCGCCCTCGCTGTCGATCGAGCTCAAGTTCGTCGGCGTGCGAATACCAAAGGAGCTCGATCCAGCCTTCTCGGCTGCCAGCCGAAGCCATGCCGAGGCCTTGTACGTGATCGGGGACACTTTCTTCTTCGCTAATCGAGGGACGCTTGTGAAGCTGGCTTCGAGAGCTCGGCTACCGGTGATCTATGGGACTAGAGAGTTCGCCAGCGAAGGTGGGTTGATGTCCTATGGGCCAAACTTCGGCGATGTGTTCCGTCGATCCGCCCGGTACGTCGACAGCATCCTGAAGGGCGCCAAACCAGGCGATCTGCCGATCGAACAACCGACCAAATTCGAGCTCGTGGTCAACCTGAAAGCAGCAAAGGCGCTCGGCATCACCGTCCCAGAGTCGATCCTGCTGCAAGCCGACGAGGTGATTCGGTGAGCACCCGACAAGTGGTCCATCCGGCGCATCCAGCTGCGTCGCTGCCAGGCGCCCTCCGCTCTGCAGCCGGTTTTGGCCGCACCACTCATTTATACTGAAAACAGATCCGACCGGGTCAGCCACTGCCTACAGCTGGCTATCGCCCAGCTTTAGCTTCCAGGAGAAGAGAAATGAACAACGAAGAACCCCGTGTCGGTTGCATCGGAGCCGGCGTTCTCGGCGGGGCAATCATGCGTCGCCTGATCGATTGTGGATTCGCGCCGGTCGTGTGGAATCGGGACAGAACGAAACTTGCCGGCCTGTTGAAAGCGGGCGCAACAGAGGCACGCAGTCCGGCAGAACTCGCCCGAACCAGCACTTTCGTGATCACCTGCGTGAGCGATGGAGCCGCGCTGGAGAAGGTTGTCTTTGGCGAAGACGGTGTGGCCGCGGCCGGGAGCGCCGAGAAGGTCTTGGTTGACATGTCCACCTGCGCGGCTGCGCATACGCGGGACATGGCGGCTCGACTGGCTGCCCGATGCGGGATGGCGTGGCTCGATGCGCCAATTTCCGGCGGCGCACCGGCTGCGCGCGAAGGAAAAATGGCGATCATGGTCGGAGGGCAGCCGGATATTTTCGAGCGCGCCCGCCCGCTGTGGGATGCGCTCGCTGCCCGGGCAACGTTGATGGGACCGAACGGTGCGGGGCAGGCCACCAAGATGATCAATCAGGTGCTGGTTTCCACCGGACTCGCCGTGCTTGCTGAAGCCTGCGCATTCGCCGAGCGTGCCGGCATCGACGCGGCAAAGATTCCGCAGGCATTGGCCGGCGGGCGGGCGGACTCCCGTCAGCTTCAGGAAATGTTTCCCAAGATGGTAGCTTCGGACTTTTCGATCACCGGACGCGCTGCGCTGATGCTCAAGGATCTCGAACTCATCCATGACCTCGCCCGTCATGTCGGCGCACCGATGCCGGTGACGGCCGGGGTCACGGAATTGTTCCGCAAGATGGTGGCCGACGGCCTTGGCGACCGGGACAACACGGAGATGGTCAATTTCTATCGCAACCGCAAAGCCTGAGTGCGTCGCGGCACGTGCGTTTGTTGGCTTCACTTGCGGCGTTCCGGTCGTCTCCGACAGTCACTCAAAGGACTCAATTCGACCCTGACCTGCCTGTCGCACTCTGGAAAAGCGGCTCAGGGCTGTCCGTCCCCTCATAGGCAAGCTGGCCCATCAAAAGTGCAAAGGGCTCGGTGTAGCGGGCGATCCGCAAGGGACTGGCATCGATGGCCTCAAAGCCGACATCGCGGATCAACCCGGCGGCAACCTCTTTGCTCGGCGCGTCATCGCCGCAATAAACAAGACTCGGCCGCTTCGCTTCGCGCTTGGCCTCGTAGACCCCGAAAAGCACTTCACTCGGCACCGTGTTGAAGGCGCAGACAACTTTGGCCTTCGGCACTTTCCTCGCCAGTTCCTCGGCGCCGGAGCTCGTGTGCCCGATCACAAGCCCGGTATTGCCCGCATCCATCGGCAAGGAGCAGGGTCACAATCACTTTCCCGGAGAGCTCGCCCGCCTGTTTGAGCACGTCGTCCATGCGCAGCCAATGGAGCGCCAGCAGAAGCGCGTCGGCACATCCTGCGCCGCCTCGGCAGGCGTTCCCGCGCGCGCGTTGTGTCCCGCTCCTTTCGCGAGCCTTTTCCGCTTGTCGGCGTTGCGCGCATAGCTGAATACCACCTCGTGCCCGGCTCGCGCGAAGATCGTTCCAAGCTTGCCGCCCATGAAGCCTGAACCGAGGATACCGATTCGCATGACGCTCTCCTCGCGTCTCTAATTCGATCTACTAACGGGGGCCAGCGCGGCCGCCCTACCCCCCCGGTTATCTGTCCAGGCCCTTCTTGCTCAACCATTCCGACATCAAGTCTGCGATTTGGATATTGTTCAGATCCGAGAATGCGAAGTGCGTGTTGCCGCGGATTCCTATTTTCGGCAAATGCACGAGGGTGACATCCCCACCATGGCGGTTGACAGCATCCCTCCAGAGCCGCGCCATGGCGAGACGGACGCGCCAGTTGTCTTCGCCTGGGCTTGCCGTGGGTTGCTCGGGAATGTTGTCCCCGAAATACATGACGATCGGCATCTTCGTGAGCTTCATAAACTCCGTCA
This sequence comes from Burkholderiales bacterium, assembly GCA_035501675.1. Classification (GTDB taxonomy): domain Bacteria; phylum Pseudomonadota; class Gammaproteobacteria; order Burkholderiales; family SHXO01; genus SHXO01. The sequence continues at coordinate 4,860 of DATJVW010000190.1, read as the reverse complement.
GGGGCACGCCGACACTCTCGAGCGTGCCCGCAGCGCTCGGCATCGGAGGAGGCATTTCGCCCTCCGGGAATATGAAGTTGCTGCCGGGCTCGTAGGCCACGATGGCCTTGACGTTCTGGTTGTTGATTGCCGTGAGCCAGCCCGGACCACCACTTTGGGAATGGGTGACGAGGATCCCTGGCCCGATCTTGTTGAAGAGTTCCGAAACGGCATTTGAGATCACTTCCATATCGAACGGCCCTGTGTTGGGCGTCATCGAGCGGAAGTATTGGTTCAGGGTTTCCTGATCGCACGAAAACTGCACGTTCGGAAAGCAATTCGGCCAAACACCGATGCGGAACATATCGAACCACACCTGCTCGTCTGGCGTGGGCGTAATTGCGGTTGCTAGGGTACTGCGTCCGGCATTGCCACGTCGTGGCTGGTCAATGACATAGACTCCAAAGCCGCGGCGCAGGAAGATATTTTGATAGCCTTCGCGTCCGTCCGCCGTGGTTTCCCATGTCTTTGAGAACTGTCCGGCGCCATGCCAGAGAACGAGAGGGAGTCTGCGAGCATTCACTGGGATCTGATAGAACGCATAAGCGTGATCTCCGTGATACGTCTGCCCGTCAGGTGTTGGTTTGTAAGGATCGAAGGTACCGGGGTTGGTGATGACTGTGCCGCCGACGGCGAAACTGCCTTGCTCTTCGATGATCAGCGGCGCGGGCTTGCCCTTTTCGCCAGCCATTGCACTCGCTGAGGCAATAGTGCCGGCTGAGATTAGTAGGAGTGTGGTGAATAATTTCCAATGCTTAGGTCTCATAGCATCCTCTATTGCCGTCACCGCGTTGGGCCATCCCGCGTAAAACACCAAGTGGGTAATGGCCTCGATCAGCTCGTCCTCTGTCACGCCATTGTCGCGGGCTCTGGCGAGGTGAGACCGAAGCTGCTCGGGGCGATACATCGCGATCAGCGCGCTGACGGTGACGAGGCTGCGGTCCCGTTTGGACAGGCCCGGGCGTTCCCACACATCGCCGAATAGTACGTCGTCGGTGAGCTCGGCCAGCTTAGGGGCCATCTCCCGCATCATTTGTTGGGCTGGCGTGGGTTGCACATTGGTACCGCGGACGGAGGGCGCGGCCGCAGCGGATGGCGATGCTCCAGCCCTGGACTGCCGGCAGATTGGCGTATTGGGCGTCGCTCACCTTTTCCAGCCAGTCGACGCTCTTGCCGTCGAGCTGTTCCGTAAAGGCGATGTGCGTCATTGCGGTGGCGGGTGCGGCTCCATGCCAGTGTTTTTGGCCGGGCGGAATCCAGACCACGTCACCGGGCCGAATGTCCTCGATCGGTCCGCCCCAACCCTGTATGCGGCCGGAGCCTGCGGTCACGATCAGGGTCTGGCCCAGCGGGTGGGTGTGCCATGCTGTCCGAGCGCCGGGCTCGAAGGTGACGTAGGCGCCGGAGGCGCGTCCGGGATCGTTCGCCTGGAACAGGCGATCGATTCGCACGGAACCAGTAGAGTGTTCGACCGGTGCCTTGCTGGAGGGTTGCGAGCCGCTTCGCGTAATCTTCACTGTCTGCGAACCTCCGTTTGAAGCGGCCGAGGGTGCGCCCGCTCCTGGAGCCGCACCCGGCTCGCTCGTTTGGGCAAACACCGAACCCACCAGAGAAAGCAACATCAACCGTCGTGGCGAGCAGTTTCATTTTCGTCCTCCCTGTCAGTGAATAGCGAAGTCAAGTAGACGTCGGTCTGCACTTTCACCGTTGACTGTGGCCGCCGCGCCCTCGTCGTGGGCCTTGATGCGCTCGTTGACGTCGACGTACCAGCGCTTCCGCGGCGGCGAGCATACGTCTGCGCGTGATCATCGCGCTACTAGATACGCAGTGTACTCAGCCACTCTGCTACGTCCCGCCGAGCAGATTCCGTTTTCACGTAACCGCTGTTACCACCACGCAGCGCAAGGCCGTCCGAAATCGCAGAACTCGGGCAAAGTGCCATCATGTCAGTTACGCTGCGACCAAGATGGCTCCCTTCATGGGTGCAGAACGGTATCAACGTCTTGCTGCCAAAATTGTATTTCTCCAGGAATGCGAAAAATGCCATCGGCAACGTGCCCCACCAGATCGGATAGCCAATAAAGACCGCATCGTACGAATCCATGTTCTTAACATCCGGGGTAAGCTGAGGTCGGAAGTTGGTGTCCTGTTCCCGCTTTGCCTGTTCCGTAGTCGCTCTATATTCGTCTGGATAGGGATGAAGAGTCCGAATCTCCATGATGTCGCCGCCAACTCTTTGGTGAATCTGATTGGCGACTTCGCGTGTGTTGCCGGTGCGGGAGAAATAGGCAATCAATACGTTTCCAGTTCCCTTTCCGGCGGCAAAGGATGAAGACTGACCGGGAAGGATTGGCGCCGCCACCCCCGCAATCAGCCCGGCAGCGGTAGCTTTCAGAAATTTCCGCCTGAAAGGACACATGGTGTCTGCTTCGTTGATGCTTGCCATGTCCATCCGCTGGATAATTTCCATGTCCTGTGCCATCCCCTGCGCTCGTTGACTTTGATTCTCCGTAGCGCTCAGTAGCTCACGCACCTAGCCGTACCAATGACGCGATCCGTCCTGCTTGCAACTGGCGGGCCCCTCGAGCCTGCGACGTGCATGTTGGTCACTCCCCAGGCGGGAAATCCGTGGAAGCGGCGAGCTCAGTCTGCGCTTCGAAGCTAGCGATCCGCTTGCGCAGTGTCGCAAGGGTGCTCTCCAGCGCTTGTGAGCCGAGCACCATGCGCAGCGGCGCAGGGTCCACGTCGACGCTCTCGATGATGCGTGCCGCCATTCGGGCTGGGTCACCGGGGGCCAGACCGGTTTTGGGATCAAGCATCCGCAGGAAGCTGTGTGCCGGGGTTCCGTCGTAGATGGGCATGAGCTTTGCCACCTGCGCGCTGCCATAGCGGAACTCGGTGCGCGCGCCGCCGGGCTCGACGATCGTCATGCCGATCCCAAATGATGCGACTTCCTGGGCGACTGATTCCACGAAGCCTTCGATGCCCCACTTCGTGGCGTGGTACATCGAGTTCCCCGGGAAGGCGACCTGCCCGCCATAGGAAGAGATCTGGATGACGCGTCCGCCGCCCTGCGCGCGAAGCTGCGGCAGCACCGCACGGATGAGTTGGATCGACCCGACCAGGTTGGTCGCGATCATGTGATCGATCTGCTTGTCGGTGAGCTCCTCCGCCGCACCAAACAGACCGTAGCCGGCGTTGCTGATGACCACGTCGATGCGTCCGAGCTGAGCGAACGCGCGTTCAACAACCTCGCGGATCGCCGCCGTGTCGGTCACGTCGAGCACTTCGGCCCGAAAGGCTTCGTGATAACGCTCGAGCAGCTCGGCGATCTTGCTGGTGTCACGGACCGTTCCGACGACGCGGTCGCCGCGCTTGAGGAGCTGATCGGTGAGCGCGCGCCCGAACCCGCTGCTGACGCCAGTGATGAACCATGTGCGCTGTGGCATCGTGGAAATCTCCCGTGATTGCTGTAATCGCCATCAGCAAGTCAGCGTATGATCGACTCACGTCGGCGCGGCGCCGGACCGATGGATGCGCCCCGCGCCGCGGGCAAACCTCAATTGAACCGCGTGATGACCTCGAAGCCCACCGTGTCGAAGCGCGTAATGCGCTCCAGCGTGTCAGTGACGTCCCCGAGGGCGATCTGGCGCGTGACCAGCCGTGCCGGGCGCAGCTTCTGGCGCGCGACGAGCGCGAGCAGCTCGGCGTACTTCGGGTGCGGATTGCCGAGCGAGCCGACCACCTCCCACTCCATCAGCGTCAGGAGATCGACCGGCAGCGCGACTTCGCCGCGTTCCTCCTGCGAGGTGATCCCCACCTGTACGTGGCGCCCGCGCTTGCGCAGCGACTGTATCGACTGGTGGAACGTGAAGGCGCGGGCCGAGCGCGTCGAGCGACACGTGGGCGCCGCCGCCGGTTGCCTCCCTGACGGCCTGCCCAACTTGCTCGGGCGTGAGGCCGCGGGCGTTGACCGTAGCCGCCGCGCCCTCGTCACGGGCCTTGGCGAGCTTGCGGTCGTCGACGTCGACGGCCACCACCATCGCGTCCGCCGTCGCAGCGATCTGCACGGCCGAGAGTCCCACACCCCCGCACCCGTGCACCGCGACCCACTGGCCGGGTTGGACGCGCCCGCGATCGGCGACCGCGCGGCACGCCGTCATGTAGCGACAGCCGAGCGCCGCGGCCGAAAGGCTGTCGACCCCTTCGGGGAGCCGGATGCAGTTCAGGTCCGCCGCGGTGACGGTGACGTACTTCGCCCACCCGCCCATGCGCTGGACCCCAGGGACGATGACGTGGTCGCAGAGGTTCTGGAACCCGGCGCGGCACTCCGCGCACGTGCCGTCGGATTCGTGGAAGGGAATGGTCACGCGGTCGCCCACCTTGATTGTGCGCACGTCGCGGCCGACCTCCTCGACCACACCGCCCACCTTCGCCGTGGGTGGAATGATGCGCGCGGCGATTTCCGGGATAAAGGTGCATAATCCGCATGCCCTGTTGAGAGGGTTTCAGCAATGGACCGGGAAGACTGGGGGAGCCTCGCGGCCTTCGCCGTGGTGGCCGAGGAACGCAGCTTCACCCGGGCAGCGGCCCGGCTAGGCGTCTCGCCTTCGGCGCTGAGCCACTCGCTGCGCCGGCTCGAGGAGAAGCTCGCCGTGCAGCTCCTCGCGCGCAGCACACGCAGCGTCTCGACGACGCAGGCTGGGGAACGGCTCCTCGCGCGGCTCAATCCAGCGATCAACGAGATCTCGAGCGCCGTCGAGCAACTCGGCGCGATCTCAGGCCATCCTTCGGGGCATATCCGGATCAGCGCGCCCGGGG
>DATJVW010000189.1:0-31717 GCA_035501675.1 Burkholderiales bacterium | reverse complement strand
TGCAACGACGCGGGTATGACCGACCCGATCATCGAGTACAACAACTGCAACGTCACGCAGGACTGCAAGGGCTTGTCGATTACCGGCGGCTATATCTATCGCGGGCCGCACCAGCCGTGGCAAGGCACATACTTCTTCGGCGACTGGAGCAGTACCTTCTCGACAAAGGATGGCCGTCTCTATGCCGCCACCCGCTCCGGGAACAAGTGGACGATGGAGGACGTGAAGGCGGTGAATATGCCTGACTTCAACGCGTACGTGCTGGGCTTCGGGCAGGACGGCCAGGGCAATGTCTACGTCATGGCATCCGTGACCACCGGTCCGGTGGGTGCCCAGGACAAGATCTACAAGATCGTGCCGGGCGAATAACAGGCGGACGTCCGGGTGTACCGGCTGACTGCGCACCTGCGCAGCCGGCTCTGAGCAAAAGCGCGCCGGGGGCGAAATGCCCCCGGCGTTGTTATGTAAGCATGAAAAGGATAACAGGGGTACGCAGAGTTGGCTGGACTCATTCACCGCGCTGCCATACTGGGTGTGGCCTGTACAGCATTCATCGGCCTCTCGTGGCCGGCACAAGGTACTGACGCCGGCCAGCCGGAGGAGGAGCCTTTTCCGAAAGGGATCGTGGGCAATCCCGAGTACATCGAGATGGGCAAAGACGTGTTCAACAGGCAATGCAAGTTCTGTCACGGAAAAGGTGTCTACCCGGGCAAGGCGCCGCAGCTCGACCCTTCTCGCTATACGCCCGAGTTCATTTTCGACCGAGTGACCAACGGCTACAAGAACATGCCGTCCTGGTCGGCTGTATTCTCGACGAAGGAACGGCAGGGTGTCACTGCCTACATACTGAGCAGAGAATTCGACAGCCATCCCTGATGGCGACGACGACACCCTGGGCAAGCAAGAGCCCAGGGCGATCCCGCCTAATGGGAAGACGGCAGCAATGGTGTTGGTGTATCGGCCATGGTCGGGAGCGCATCCCAGGATCCGGGGGCAAAGCTCAGAGGTATGACGAGCGGCGTTTCGTTATCGTCACCGCGTCGTTGGTTTCAGCGGCGCTCAAGCGTCGTCGCTGTCAACGGCATCGTTTCTACAGTACTCCCAAAGTTGGCCGGGCCCTCCGGGGCTCGGCATTTTTGTTGCATACGATCGGCGAGTGCAATCGAAGTGCGAACACGCATACTGCATATATAGAGCTCGCGTGTTAGGCGGAGGAACCGCGCTAGGTCTCCTTGCCCCTGGAGCAGGCTATGACCTCCTCCAGCGCCTCTTGATCGTGGTAGACGCGGCGCCGGATCTCCAGGATTTCGTCTCGCTCCTCGGGTGGTTCCCAATCGCTCGCGATGATAATTCGGTCCTCGGGCAGTCCCTCCTTGAAATACCCTAGGAACTGCCGGGCATAGGCCACGCGTGCTCGGCACGTGAGCACAGGCGCTTGCGGCCACGTCATCGGCTGCTGGGTTTCCGCAGCGGGTTTCGGCGCGGGCGTGCTGGCGCACGAAGCCATGCTTACCAGAACGAATACACCACCAAGATAAGCCGCGAGAGCCGTTGTGATTTTGCCCAAGTGAAGCGCTCCAGGAGGCCGCCGAACGGACTCGGCATCCGTGTAAGCTACCGGGTTCTTAGAGCCGTTCCACCAAGGGGTTCCCGAGAGGGGCGTGACGCCTTCCCGAAGCCAGCGTGGACGCAGGGAGCCTGACACCTACGCCCCCGGCAGGTCCTTCACTCGAGAGCGTCGTCGAGCAGCTCGACCCAGTGACGAACGGGGAGTTCTGTTCCGGTTTGGATGTGCGCGAGGCATCCGATGTTGGCGGTGGCGATGACCTGCGGCGAGCCGGACTCGAGCGCAGCGACCTTGTTCACGAGCAGCCGGCGCGAGAGCGCTGGCTGCAGGATCGAATAGGTGCCGGCCGAGCCGCAGCACAGGTGTGCATCGGGTACGGGTGCGAGCTGCCAGCCCGCGTCGCTCAGCAGCGGTTCGACCAAGCCGCGTATCTGTTGGCCGTGCTGCAGCGTGCAGGGCGAATGGAACGCCACACGTCTGGCGCGTGGCTGGCGATTCTCGACCGGAGCAGGGCGCTTGAGCAGCGCCTCGAGCGACTCCCGCTGAGCGCAGAGAATTTCACCGGCATCCTTGGTGAGCTCCGAGATCCTCTTCGCTTTCGCGCCGTAGCGCGGGTCCCGCTCCAGCAGCTCAGCGTACTCCTTGACCATGACGCCGCAGCCGCTGGCGGTCATCACGATGGCCTCTACCCCTTGCTCGACGTACGGCCACCACGCGTCGACGTTGCGCCGCATAGCGGCCAGTCCGTCCTCTTGTGCGTCAAGATGGTAGGCGACGGCACCGCAGCAACCCGCGTTGCGCTCGGCGATGAGCGAAATGCCGATGCGGTCCAACACGCGCGCCATGGCGGGATTGATTGTGGGGGCGATACCCGGCTGGACGCAGCCCTGCAGCACGAGCATGCGGCGCGAGTGGCGCGCTGCGGGCCAGGCAGTGGGTTTGAGCCGGGGCGGCACCTTGCGCGCGAGCGCTTTCGGCAGAACAGGCCGGCTGATCTGGCCCAGGCGCAGCAGCGGATTGAACAGCGCAGAGTTGGGGATCACCGTCTTCAGCGTCGAGCGCCACATCTTCTGCGCAAAGCCACGGCCGACTCGTTTGTCGACGACGTTGCGCCCGATGTCCACCAGCCTCCCGTACCGCACGCCGGAAGGACACGTGGTCTCACACGAGCGGCACGTGAGGCAGCGATCCAGGTGCAGCTGCGTCTTGTCCGACACCTTACCGCCCTCGAACAGCTCCTTCATCAAGTAGATGCGCCCGCGCGGGCCGTCCAGCTCCTCGCCCAGCAGCTGATAGGTAGGGCAGGTCGCGGTGCAGAACCCGCAGTGCACGCAGGCGCGCAGGATCGCGTTCGCCTCCCTGCCTTCGGGGGTGTCGCGGATGAAATCGGCCAGGTTGGTTTTCATCGAACCCGAGTTGGAATCGCGACGGCACCTGGACGAACTTCTAGAGAGCCGCCAAGGCGCCAAGACGCCAAGAAAGACCGACTCAAATAGACGAAGGTCGAGTTCACGCTGGATCTTGCCCTTCTTACGGCGCTTAGGTTCGCTGCCTTACCCGGGAGTTCCGTTGAGCGCCTCGGGTGGAACGGTGTCTTGGCCCTCTTAACGCCCTGGCGGCTCACTGTCTTTCTTTGGTGTTTCTCCGTCCCCTCGGTGTCTCCGTGATTCCATTCAGAAGTCGGGATGCAGGCGGCGCGGGCCGAAGATGCCGTCGGGATCGAGTGCGGCCTTCAGCCGCTTGTGCAGCTCGAGCACGGCCGGGTCCAGGCGGATCATCGGCGTTCCGTTGTTGACGCGGAAGCGTGTAGCGTGTCCGCCCGCCTGGCGCGCAACCTCGAACACCTGCTGCGCGGGCGCGTCGGTGGCGATCCAGCGCAGGCTGCCGTTCCACTCGATCACCTGTTTGCCGGGTAGTGCGAGCGGTGGCGTCGTGGACTTGATCGACAAACGCCAGAGCGGGCCGCGGAAAGCGTCCAGCGTCTGCTCGCGCACCGCGCGCCAGAAGGCCTGCCCCTCGGGCACCAGCTCGCCACCAATCTTGGCGCGCGCCGCCGCGACGCCCAGCTTGCTCCCGGACACCCGGACCGTGAGGGCGCCGCCCACGTGGCAAGTGGCGGAAATGGGCAACGGCTGGGCGGCCCAGCGGTTCATCGCCTCGATCGCATCCGCCGCGTTCAACTGAAAGCGCAGCGTGGCCTCGTCCTCGGGTCGGGGCAGCACCTTGAGGGATGCCTCGAGGATCACGCCGAGCGTGCCGAAGGAGCCGGTCATCAGACGCGACACGTCGAAGCCCGCGACGTTCTTCATCACTTGGCCGCCGAAGCGCAAGTCCTGACCCGCGCCGTTGAGCACGCGTGTGCCGAGCACGAAGTCGCGCACGGAACCGGCTGCAGCGCGGCGCGGACCGGAGAAACCGGCGGCCACACACCCGCCCAGGGTTGCATTCGGGCCGAAATATGGCGGTTCACAAGCCAGCATCTGCCCGCTTCGGGCCAGCGCGTCCTCGATCTCGGCCAGAGGCGTACCGGCGCGGGCCGTCAGCACCAGCTCGCTGGGCTCGTAGTCCACGATGCCGCGATATCCGGATAGATCCAGCGGCTCACCCTCGAGCTTGAAAGCGTAGAAGTCCTTGGTGCCGCCACCGCGGATGCGCAGCGAGCGCTTTTGCGCTCCCGCTTGACGGATGCGCTCGCTGAGCTCAGAGATGAGGGGGTCCATGCACTCGTGAGCGTCCACGCAGAAGCGTTGGTAAAGTATCGTGTCAGCCCTGCGCGTCGACGCGTTCTAGAAGCGAGGCAGCTCGGGAAACTTCTCCTGCCCGCGGTGCACGCGCATCGCGCCGAACTCGGCACAGCGGTGCAGCGTGGGCACGGCCTTGCCGGGATTCAGCAAGCCCTGTGGATCGAGTGCGTGCTTGATGGCGAGGAAGGTGGCCAGCTCGCCGCTGCCGAACTGCAGGCACATCTGGTCGATCTTTTCGATCCCCACGCCGTGCTCACCGGTGATGGTCCCGCCCGCCTCGATGCACAGCTCCAGGATGCGGGCGCCGAAAGCCTCCGCCCGCTGCGCCTGATCGCCCTCGTTGGCGTCGAACATGATGAGCGGATGGAGGTTGCCGTCGCCGGCATGGAACACGTTGGGACAAGACAGCCCGAATTGCTTCGAGAGGGCTCCGATGCCCGCCAGCACTTTGCCCAGCTTCTTCTTGGGAATGGTGCCGTCCATGCAGTAATAGTCGGGCAGAATACGGCCGACAGCGGGGAACGCCGCCTTGCGCCCGGACCAGAACTTGAGCCGCTCCGCGTCGTCGCGCGACAGCCGGATGTCGGTGGCGCCGCTGGCCCGCATCACCCGCGACACGCCCTCGATCTCGGCTACAACCTCCTCCTGCGTCCCGTCGCATTCGCACAGCAGGATCGCCTCCGCGTCCAGCGGGTAGCCGGCGTGGACGAACTGCTCCACCGCCTCGATGGCGAGCTTGTCCATCATCTCCAGCCCAGCCGGGATGCACCCCGCCGCAATGATCTGTGCCACGGCTTCGCCCGCCTTGACCACGGAGTCAAAGGCGGCCAAGACAACCTGCGCCGTGACCGGTTTGGGCAGAAGCTTCACCGTGACTTCGGTGACCACTCCTAGCAGCCCCTCCGAGCCGGTGAGTAGCGCCAGCAGGTCGTAGCCCGGTGCATCGAGCCCGTCGGACCCGACCTCCAAGACTTCACCTTCGATGGTCACGACGCGCAGCTTCAGCAAGTTGTGCCCGGTGAGACCGTACTTGAGGCAATGCACGCCGCCGGAGTTTTCCGCCACATTGCCGCCGATGCTGCACGCGATCTGGCTGGAAGGGTCGGGCGCATAGTACAGACCGTAGACGGCGGCAGCCTCCGAGATCGCGAGGTTGCGAACGCCTGGCTGAACGCGCGCCGTGCGCGCGGCGGGATCGATCGCGATGATGCTCTTGAGCTTCGACAGCGCCAGCGTCACGCCTTGACCGTGCGGCATGGCGCCGCCGGAGAGCCCGGTTCCCGCCCCGCGCGCTACCACGGGCACGCGCGCATCAGAGCAGATACGCAGCACCTTGCGCACCTGGTCTTCGTTCTCGGGCAGGGCGACGGCCAGTGGCACTTGACAGTGGGCTGACAGTCCGTCGCACTCGTAAGGGACGAGATCCTCGCGCTCATGCAGCAGGCAGTCTGGCGGGAGCGCGGCCGACAGGCGCCGCAGCAGGTCTGCCTTGTCGGCGGCGGGTTCGACCAACGAATGCAGAATCTCGGACTTGCCCATATCAGTCTCGCGCAGGAGCGCGCAGGCGCGCACCAGCGCTCACGGGAGCGATAGGACACGTTACTAGCGCGCTCGCAAACAAGTCCGTGACTTCGTTCGTCATGGCTGTGCTAGGTCGGAGGCAGGATCAGGATGGCGCGAAAGTCATTGACGTTGGTGAGCGTGGGGCCGGTCTTGACCAAATCTCCCAAGCCCGAGAAGAAGCTGTACCCATCATTATCGGCAAGGTGCGCTTTGGCGTCCAGACCGCTCGCCGCCGCGCGCTGCAGCGTCTCGGGAGTGACCACGGCGCCGGCATTGTCTTCCGTACCGTCGACCCCGTCGGTGTCTCCGGCCATGGCGTAGACACCAGGTTCACCGCCCAGCGCAACGGCCAGTGCGAGCAGGAACTCGACGTTGCGCCCGCCGCGCCCTTTGCCTCTTACGGTCACCGTGGTCTCGCCGCCCGACAACAGGACGCAGGGTGACGCAACCGGCTGGCCGTGGCGGACGACCTGGCGTGCGATGCCGGCGTGCACCAGCGCCACCTCCCGCGACTCGCCCTCCAGGCTGTCGCCGAGGATCAGCGGCGTGACCCCGGCTTGCCGCGCCACTTCCGCCGCGGCCTCCAGAGATTGCTGAGGTGTGGCGATCAGATGCGTCTGAGCGCTTGTCAGACGCGGGTCGCCGGGCTTGGGGGTTTCCTCCCGGGCCGCACGCAGGTGCTCCACGACCGAGACCGGCTCGGAGATGCGGTACTTCGCCAGGATCGCCAGCGCATCGGCGAAAGTGCTGCGGTCCGGCACCGTGGGCCCTGACGCGATCACGGCCGCATCGTCGCCCGGGACATCCGAAATCGTGAGCGTCACCACCTTCGCCGGATGGCAGGCGGCCGCCAGCCGTCCACCCTTGATGGCCGACAGGTGCTTGCGCACGCAATTCATCTCGGCGATGTTGGCTCCGCTTTTGAGCAGCGCGCGGTTGATGGCTTGCTTGTCCTGCAGGGTGAGGCCCGGCGCGGGCAGGGTGAGCAGAGCGGAGCCGCCTCCCGAGATCAGACACAGCACGAGCTCGTCGCCGCTCAGCCCCTGCACCAGTTTGAGGATGCGTTCCGCCGCCTCGCGCCCGGCGAGATCCGGAACCGGGTGCGCGGCCTCCACGACCTCGATGCGCTTGGTGGGAGCGTGGTGGCCGTAACGCGTAACGACGAGCCCGGCCAGCTCTCCATGCCAATGGTCCTCGACCGCCTTGGCCATGGTGGCCGCCGCCTTGCCCGCGCCCACGACGATGGTGCGTCCCTTGGGAGGATGAGGCAGGAACGGGGGCAAGCACTTGTCCGGCATGGCGCGCGCCACCGCCGCGTCGAACATGCGGCGCAACAGGAATGTCGGATCGATCCTCATGGCGAGAGCGTGAACCACGGAGACGCGCGGAGCGCGGACAAAGACAAGGGCGGGAGTGAAGCCGCCGAGGCGCCAAGACGCCGCGAGAAGCCCGAGCGATGCTTGTCGCCGCTTGTGTGCACTTCTGCGTATCCCTCTCGCGTTTTCTGTGGCTTGTTGTCGTGCCTGCGCTCTTCTTGGCGTCCTGGCGCCCGGCAGGTATTGGTTGCTTCTCCGCAGCGTGCGCGTCGTGGCGGATCTACTTGGCCACTTGGTAGTTCGCCATCCCTTCGAGCGCGCGCACCATGCCGGAGTGGTCCCACTTCGCGCCGCCATGGGCGGTGCAGGCGTTGAACAGCTCCTGCGCCGTCGCCGTGTTGGGCAGGCTTATGCCCAGTTTGCGCGCGTTGGCCAGCGCGAGGTTCAGGTCCTTCTGGTGCAGTTCGATGCGGAAACCGGGATCGAAGGTGCGCTTGATCATGCGCTCCCCGTGCACTTCCAGCACGCGAGAGGACGCGAAGCCGCCCATCAGCGCCTGGCGCACCTTCGCCGGGTCGGCGCCGGCCTTGGAGGCGAACAGCAGCGCCTCGGCCACCGCTTCGATGTTGAGCGCAACGATAATCTGGTTGGCAACCTTGCAGGTCTGACCGGCGCCGGCGCCGCCTACCAGGGTGATGTTCTTGCCCATGAGCTCGAACAGCGGCTTGACCTTCTCGAACGCGCGCTCGCTGGCCCCGACCATGATCGTCAGCGCGGCGTTCTTGGCCCCGACCTCGCCGCCGGACACCGGTGCGTCCACGTACTCGCAGCCGAGCCGGTCGATGCGCTCCGCGAAGGCCTTGGTCTCGAACGGCGAGATCGAGCTCATGTCGATGACGACCTTGCCCGCCGACAGCCCCTCGGCCACGCCGGCGGGACCGAACAGCGCTTTTTCCACGTCCGGCGTGTCGGGGACCATGGTGATGATGAAGTCCGCCTTCTGCGCGACTTCCTTCGCTGACCCGCACGCCACGCCGCCCGCCGCGGTCAGCTCCGGCGCCACACCGCTGCGGCTGAACAGATACAGCGTGTGCCCGCCCTTCATGAGATTGGCCGCCATGGGCTTGCCCATGATGCCCAGCCCGACGAATCCGACTTTGCTCATTCCCGCCCTCCTTTACTTCAGATATGGCTTGATCCAACCCAGCCCGGCCTCGGTCGTGGTGGCGGGGCGGTACTCGCAGCCGATCCAGCCCTGGTAGCCGATCCGGTCGATGTGCTGGAACAAGAACCCGTAGTTGATCTCGCCGGTTCCCGGTTCGTGCCGGCCGGGTGTATCGGCCAGCTGCATGTGGCCGATCTTCGCCAGGTTCTTCTCGATGGTGGGAGCGAGGTCGCCTTCCATAATCTGCATGTGGTAGATGTCGTACTGGAACGAAAGATTGGGCACCTGCGCGTAGTGCATGATGTCGAAGGCCTGGCGCGAGGTGTTGAGATAGAAGCCGGGGATGTCGCGTGTGTTGATGGCTTCGATCAAGAGCTTCAGGCCGTGCTTCGCAAACTCTCGCCCCGCGAACTGCAGATTCGCGATGTACGTTTCGCGCATCTTCTCCTCGTTCGCGCCGCGCGGCTTGAGCCCCGCCATGCAGTGGATCTGCTTGCAACTCAGAGCGAGCGCGTAGTCGACGGCCTTGCCCACCCCTTCCTGGAACTCGTTCACGCGGCCCGGATCGCACGCCAGGCCCCGGTCGCCGGCATTCCAGTCGCCAGGCGGCGTGTTGAACAGGATCACCGCGAGACTGCTCTTGCGCGCGAGCTCCGCCAGCTGGTTCTTGTCGTAGGCGTAAGGGAACAGGAACTCGACGCCCTTGAATCCGGCCTTGGCCGCGGCCGCGAAGCGCTCCATGAAGTCGACCTCGTTGAACATCATGGATAGATTGGCGTTGAACTTGGGCATCCGCGGGTCTCCGGTCGCTCGAAATCGCAAATTGTACTTGGTCCCTCAGCCGAGCGCCGGGCCATGGTGCGCCCGGCTATAATCGCACTCAGCCGTACTCCAGTCGCCGACCCGACAACCTATGACCCGCTTTACCGGAACCGATAGCTACGTCGCTACCGAAGACCTCACCATGGCGGTCAACGCCGCGATCACCCTGGAGCGCCCCCTGTTGATCAAAGGCGAGCCGGGGACGGGAAAGACGATGCTCGCCATCGAGGTGGCGCGCTCGCTCAACCGGCCGCTGATCCAGTGGCACATCAAGTCCACCAGCAAGGCGCAGCAGGGGCTGTACGAATACGACGCCGTGTCGCGGCTGCGCGACTCGCAGCTCGGACAGGCGCAGGTGCACGACATCGCCAACTACATCAAGCGCGGGCCGCTGTGGGATGCCTTCCAAACCGACACCCCGGCCGTGGTGCTGATCGACGAGATCGACAAGGCCGACATCGAGTTTCCCAACGACCTGCTGCGCGAGCTGGATCGCATGGAGTTCTACGTATACGAAACGCGGCAGCTGATCCGCGCCACGCACCGCCCCACCATCATCATCACGAGCAATAACGAGAAGGAGTTGCCGGACGCGTTTCTGCGGCGCTGCTTCTTCCACTACATCAAGTTTCCGGACAAGGACACCATGACGCGGATCGTCGACGTGCACTATCCGGGCCTTAAGAAGAGTCTCCTGCGCGAGGCGCTGGAGGCGTTCTTCGAGATCCGCGACGTTCCCGGCTTGAAGAAGAAGCCGTCCACGTCGGAACTGCTAGACTGGCTCAAGCTGCTCATGGCGGAGGACATCGCGCCGGAGGTGCTGCACTCGCGCGATCAGCACAAGATCATGCCTCCGCTCGCCGGAGCGCTGTTGAAGAACGAACAGGACGTACACCTGTTCGAGCGGCTGGTGTTCATGTCGCGCCGTGCCAGGACCTGAAAGTCGTTTTCACCACAGAGACACAGAGCGCACAGAGAAGGTAGAACACTGGATGCGAAACCCGATTACATGTTTGGTGTTTCAAGACCCGCTGTTCGGTTTTTCCGGTGCTCTCTGTGCCTCTGTGGTTAGTTCGCCTTCGATTGTTCGATGTTGACCGAGTTCTTCTTCAAGCTGAAGGAAGGAGGCGTTCCGGTCACCATCAAGGAATTCCTGACGCTGTTGGAGGCCTTGCGCAGCCGCCTCATAGGCGGCAGCCTCGACGAGTTCTACTATCTGGCGCGCGTCTGCCTGGTGAAGGACGAGACTCAGTTCGACCGCTACGACCGCGTATTCGCCGCGTACTTCAAGGGCATCAGCCAGCTGCCCGACGGCCTCGCGGCGCAGATTCCCGAGGAGTGGCTGCGGCGGCAGGCCGAGCTGCTGCTGTCCGACGAGGAGAAGGCGATGATCCGCTCGCTGGGGGGCTGGGAGAAGCTGATGGACACGCTGCGCCGGCGACTGGACGAGCAGCGCGGCCGCCATCAAGGCGGCTCCAAGTGGATCGGGACCGCCGGCACCTCGCCCTTCGGTGCCTATGGCTTCAACCCGGAGGGCATCCGCATCGGGCAGGATGTGTCGCGCAACCGCAGCGCGGTCAAGGTTTGGGACCAGCGCGAGTACCGCAACCTCGACGACGCTGTCGAGCTGGGCACGCGCAACATCAAGCTCGCGCTGCGGCGGCTACGCCGCTTCGCCCGAGAGGGCGCGCCCGAGGAGCTCGACCTGGACGACACGATCCGCTCCACCGCCAGGAATGCGGGCTGGCTGGACCTCAAGATGGTCCCGGAACGGCACAACGCGGTGAAGGTGCTGCTGTTCCTGGACGTGGGCGGCTCGATGGACGACCACGTGCGCGTGTGCGAAGAGCTGTTCTCCGCCACGCGCGCGGAGTTCAAGCACCTCGAGTACTTCTACTTCCACAACTTCCTGTACGAGTCGGTGTGGAAGGACAACCGGCGGCGGCACACCGAGAAGATGGGCGTGTGGGACCTCATGCACACTTATGGCCACGACTACAAGCTGATTCTGGTGGGAGATGCCACGATGAGCCCCTACGAGATCGCGTATCCCGGCGGCTCGATCGAGCACAACAACGAGGAGGCGGGAACGGTCTGGATCAAACGCCTGTTGGACGTCTATGGCCACGCCATCTGGCTCAACCCGCAGCCCGAGGACCGCTGGGGCTACTACGACTCGATCGGCATGGTGCGCGAGCTGATGGGCGGACGCATGTTCCCCCTCACGCTGGCCGGGCTCGAGACCGGGATGCGCGAGCTGTCGCACCGGTGACGCCGATGAAGCGAGTGAAGGAGGTGAAGGGGGGAGGGTGAAGGGTGAAGGGTGAAGGGGAAAAAGTAGCGATCGGTGGCCTAGACCGTTACGAATCACGAATCACGAATCACGAGTCACGAGTCACGAACAACGAGTCACGAACAACGAGTCACGAAGCCTAGCTCGCCTCCCGGGCTTCGAAGTTGAGCTCTCCCGGCGCCAGGAAGCGCGCGGCGATTTCGACTGCAGGCAACGGCCGGCTGAACAGGTAGCCCTGGTACTCGTCGCAACCGAGCTGGGCCAGCGCAGTGAGCTGCCCGCGTGTCTCCACACCTTCCGCGGTCACTTGCAGCCCGAGCGAATGAGCCATCGCGACGATGGCCTGCGTGATGGCCATGTCTTCGGGATCTCGCTCGATGTCGCGCACGAAGCTGCGATCGATCTTGAGCGTGTCGATCGGCAGCTGGCGCAGATAGGACAGCGAGGAGTAGCCGGTGCCGAAATCGTCCACCGCGATGCGCACGCCCTCCTGTCCCAGCTTGCGCAGCACGGCGATGTTTTCCTCGGCATTCTGGACCAGCAAGGATTCGGTCATTTCGAGTTCGAGATAGCGCGGGTCCAGCCCGGTGGAGCTCAAGATGCGCGAGGTGCTGCGTGCGAACTCCCGCGGACGGATCAGCTCGCGCGGAGAGATATTGACCGCCACCTTGAGCGGCGCATAGCCGTTGTCCAGCCAAGCCTTGGCGCGCTGACACGCGGTGCGCAGCACCCACTGTCCGATCGGCTCGATCAGTCCCGACTCCTCGGCCACGGCCATGAAGGTGGCGGGAGACAACACGCCCCGTTCGGGATGCTGCCAGCGCAACAGCGCCTCCATTCCCACGATCTTGCCGCTGCGCATGTCGACTTGAGGTTGGTAGTACAGCGTGAATTCCTGGCGCTCGAGGCCCGCGCGCAGCGCCGTCTCGAGCGTGTGCCGCTCGACCGCGCGCACGTTCATCTCGGGAGAGAAGAACTGATAGTTGTTGCGGCCCTTTTCTTTCGCGTGGTACATGGCGGTGTCGGCGTTCTTCATCAGCGAGCGGTCGTCCTCGGCGTCGAGCGGGAAGATGCTGATGCCGATCGAGCACGAGGTGTTGAGCGTGTGGCCGGCGATTTCGCAAGGCCGCGACAGCGCCTTGATGATCTTGGCCGCTACCTGCGCGGCATCTTCGGCCTGTTGCAGGCCCTCGAGCGTCACGACAAACTCGTCGCCACCCAGTCTGGACAGCGTGTCGCCCTTGCGGATACAACCATGCATGCGGCTGGCGACTTCTCTCAGCAGCAGGTCGCCCACCTGGTGGCCGAGCGAGTCGTTGATGTTCTTGAAGCGGTCCAGGTCGATGAACAGCAGCGCCAGGGACTGGCCGGTGCGGCGCGCCGCCACGATGCCCTGCTCCAGACGATCGTTGAACAGCACGCGGTTGGGCAGTTCGGTCAGCGGATCGCGCGTGGCCAGGTAGCTGATGCGGGCCTCGGCGGTCTTGCGGTCGGTGACGTCGCGGCCGGTGCCGCGCTGGCCGATGCGCTGCCCGGCCGCGTCGAATATGCCCACCGCGTTGAGCAACACCCAGCGCGTGTCGCCATACCGGTCGACGATCATATGCTCGAGATCGTTGAACGACCCGTCCGGGCGCATGTTGTGCCGGACCCAGTCGCGCACCCGTTCGGCCTCTCCGGGCGGCATGAAGTCGGTTGGCGTGCGCCCGGTCAGCTCTTGTTCGGAATAGCCCCACACGCTCTGCACTCGACTCGAGACGTAGGTGAGCCGGCCATCCAGATCCGCTTCCCAGACGTATTCACCCGCGGCGGCGGCGAAGTCGCGAAAGCGTATCTCGCTTTCGCGCAGCGCTTGTTCGGCCTGTTGCTGCGCCGTCACGTCGCGCGCCACGCCGCGGTAGCCGGTGAAGGCTCCGCCGGCGTCGAATACGGGCTCGCCGCTCACGAGCGCATAGCGCCCGCTGTGGCGGTCTCGGAAGATCAGATCCTTGAACGGCAAACGCGCGGCCAGGGCCTGTCGATGCTGCTCTCGGGCCGCCTCGGACTCCCACTCGATGTCCAGCTCGAAGCGCGTCTTGCCGATCAACTGGGCGAGCGGCGTGACGGTCTTGCCGCTGGTGCCGGACGAGAAAAACGTAAAGCGCAGGTCTGCATCCTGCTCCCAGTACCAGTCGGCCGACAGCTGGGTGAGGCTGCGGAAGCGCTGCTCGCTGGCGCGCAGCTGCTCCTCCGCCGCGCGCCGCTCGGTCACGTCGATGAGCACCAGCACGACCACGCGGCTGCCATCCGGCCGGGTCAACGCCGATTTGCGTACCAGCATCCAACGAATGTCTTCCCCGATCGTGTAGGGCCGCTCGTAGTGCACCGGCGCAGCGCCCTCGAGCGCCTCGTCGTCTGTCTGCTGGTAGAACGCCGCGTCCTCGGGCGCGAAGAAGTCGTAATCCGTTTTGCCCAGTATCTGCTCGGCCGTATTGCGGAAGAAGTCGCAGAAGGACGGGTTGACCGCGATGTAGCGGTGCTGCTCGTCCTTCACCAGCACCGGGGTCGGGATGGCGTCGATCAGCGCGTCGAGAAAGCGCTTGGCCTCCTCGATCTCGCGCTCGGCGCGCTTCTGCAGGGTGATGTCGCGTGCGATCCCGCGATAACCGCGGAAACGGCCATCTCGATCGAAGAACGGCGCGCCGCTGACCGATATCAGGCTCGGTTCAGCGCCCGCGCTGTGGCGGCTCATCACGATGTCGCGGAACGGCGCGTGCGCCGCCACGGCCTCGTCGTGGGTCCGCCTGGCATCCTCGTCGGGATCGCCGGCGTCGGCCTCCCAGCGCGTGAGCCCGATCAAGTCTTCTTCGCGTACGCGCCGCTCCTCCACGGCGTGGCCGGCGATGTGCGTGAAGCGCAGCTTCTCGTCCTGCTCCCAGTACCAGTCCGACGACAGGGCGGTGAGCTGCTGAAACCGCTCCAGGCTATCGCTCAGCTCGGCCGCCACGCGTTCGCGTTCCTGCGCCAGGCTGCTCAGCAGCAAAGTGGCCAGCGAGGACACGATGCCGTAGGTTTGCAACGCACCCAGGCTGTCGTGAAGCGAGGTCGAGGCGAACGGGCCGGTGCCCAGCATGGTGCCAGACGCCGCAGCAGCGAAGCTCAGCAAGTTGACCAGCGTGACCCAGGTGAGGGGCAGGTGCATCGCCGTGAGCAGGGCCAGGCTCAGGTAGACGTAGGCGCCGGCCCCGCTGCCCGAATGCAGCGCGAACACGTAACCGCCGACCAGCAGCTGCAGCACAACCAACGGCAGGACCGGCCCGCGCACAGCGCGGACCCGAGCGCCCCCGCCTATCCAGGACAGCAGCATCGGCGCCAGCAGGAGCACGCCGAGTGCATCGCCTGCCCACCATACGGCCCACAGGGCGATCCATTCCTGCCGCTGGTCCCAGTGCCCCCAGTATGCGCCGGCAACGCCGAAGGTGGCCGCGATAATCGGGCTGAGAAAAGCGCCGACGCAGATCAGAGACAGAACGTGGCGCGGGTGATCCAGCGCTCGAGACAAGGCGAGCTTGCGCTCCAGCAGCCAGGCACCGGCCAGCCAAGAAAGCGCGCTGCCGAGCGCGAACACGACACACATCCACGCGCTGGCACCGACGCTGTACTGAGCCGCGAAGGCGCCGGCGGCGATCCCCGGTGCGAGACGCAGCCCGCCAAGCAGCAACGCGGCGAGCGATAGTCCAGCGGCCAGCCACACGAAGCTGACGTGCGCGGGCATGCTGCTGAACTGCATGCTGGCGCGCGCTGTCAGGAAGTAGGCGGCGGCCAGCAGTAGCGCCCGGCCGATGTCGGTCAGAAGTCCGCGGCGGGCTGGTTCGGGGTGATTTTTGCTGTTGTCAGCTTGGGCTGTGTGCACCGGACGGGCGTCGTGGCTCAAGTTGTCGGTTTGCGGCCCAGCGGCCCGAGGCCATTGGCCCCGCTAGACCGCACGCCGTTCACCGGAAGCAGGCGGGGCCGTCTTCATGACTTCTTCCACCGAGGTCATTCCGGCCACCACCTTGAGAGCACCGCTCACGCGTAACGGCTTCATCCCGTCGCGGATGGCCTGTTCGCGTACCTTGGCGAGGTCCGTCTGAGCGCTGATCAGAGTGCGCTGCGCCCGCGTGAGGGTCATCATCTCATAGATACCAACCCGGCCCATGTAGCCGGTCATGCGGCACTCCAGGCACCCCTTGGCCAGGTTTACGCGCGCCGGCAGCGGTACCTGCCACGGGTGCGTGAGGGATTTCCAGCTCTCTTCGTCGATCGTGCCCGGTTCGCGGCAGTGAGGGCACAACGTGCGCACCAGCCGCTGCGCCAGGACCCCGAGCAGGGTGGAGTGCAGCAGGAACGGCTGCACGCCGATGTCGAGCAGGCGCGTCACGGCCGAGGGCGCGTCGTTGGTGTGCAGGGTGGATAGCACCAGGTGCCCGGTGAGCGCTGCCTGCACCGCCATCTCGGCGGTCTCCATGTCTCGGATCTCGCCCACCATGATGATGTCGGGGTCCTGCCGCATCAGCGTGCGCACGCCGCTGGCGAAGTCCAGGCCGATGCCGGCCTGCACCTGCATCTGGTTGAACTGCGGCTCCACCATCTCGATCGGATCCTCGATCGTGCACACGTTAACGTCTGGGGTGGCGACCTGCTTGAGGGTGGAGTAGAGGGTGGTCGTCTTGCCCGAGCCGGTCGGGCCGGTCACCAGGATGACGCCATGCGGGCGGCTGACGAGCTGATTCCAGCGCTTCTTGTCGTCGTCGGAGAAGCCGAGCTCGGTGAAGTCCTTGACCAGGACTTCGGGGTTGAAGACGCGCATCACCAGCTTCTCGCCGAAGGCGGTGGGCATGGTGGACAGGCGCAGCTCCACCTCGTCGCCGTCCGGCGTGCGCGTCTTGATGCGGCCGTCCTGCGGGCGGCGCTTCTCCACCACGTCCATTCGTCCGAGGATCTTGACGCGGCTGGTCATGGCGCCTAGGACAGGAGTTGGAATCTGGTAGACCTGATGGAGCACGCCGTCGATGCGGAAGCGGACGTTGCCGGCTTCGCGCCGCGGTTCGAGGTGGATATCGCTGGCGCGCTGGTCGAAAGCGTACTGCAGCAGCCAGTCGACGATGTCGACGACGTGGCGGTCGTTGGCATCGAGCTTGCCGCTCTGGCCGAGCTGGACCAGTTGCTCGAAGTTGGCGATGTCGCTGATGGCGCCGTGGTTCTGCTGGGCGCCCTGTATCGAACGCGCCAGGCTGTAGAACTCGATTTGGTAGTTGGCGATGTCGCGCGGATTGGCGAACACGCGCTTGATGCCCAGGCGCAGAACCTGCGCCAGCTCCTGCTCCCACTCGCGGACATAGGGCTCGCAGGTCGCGACGATCACGTCCTTTGCCGTGACCTGCACCGGGAGGATGCGGAAGCGCGTGGCGTAGGCGTTGGACATCACCTTGGTCACGGCGGCGAAATCGATCTTGAACGGATCGATGTGCATGTAGGGAAGATCTACCTTGCGGGCCAGCCACTCGCTGAGAGCTTCGAGGTTCAGCAGGTGCTTGGGCTTGCGCGGGTCCTTCCACTTCTGGTCGGCCACCACGATGAGCGGATGCGTGTCGCCCTTGCGCAGTGCCTTCGTAGCCAGCAGAGCGTCGGCCGCCTCGCGGGTCACCAGCTCATCGGCGACCATATCTCGCAGGATCTCTTCCAACATCAGTCTGCGATCGGGCAGCTGCTTAGGGGTGGCCGCGCGGGCGGTCGTTGGGGAAGCCATATGATCGGTGGGCTCTGGGAAAGTCCGGATGCGCGCTGGAGCGTCCCGACCACGAAAGCGAATTCCATTCCACCGAGGAAGCAATGGCTGTCGCTCCATCTCGGCCCGCAGGGTTGGCCCTGCCACGGCGCCGCGTGCGCGCTCCGCCCCTGCGGCCAGAGGCGCTGGCGGCACTGCAGTCCGACAACGCCGTAACTCAGCGTCAAGCCGATCGCGCCAGACGTCTGGACCGGTTCGACCGCAGCCTAAAGAAGGAGACTCAACACGTTGTGACGCAAAGACAAAACGTTACCATCATCAGCGCGTATGCCGCGGCAAGCTTCGCTCCAGGTGGGCTGCCGCCTATCTCCCGCATGGCGGGCCCGAATGTCGCGGCGGCGCCGCGCCCCGCTCGACCTGTGGAACGATGCGAGGCGAGGGGGACACCTGCGCAAGGCCCCGGGGCTCAGCGCTCGGCTTCTTACGCTTTCTTCAGCGGTTCGATGGTTCCGATGTGAAAGCCGAAGTGCCCCGCTGCCCGGTCGCTCAGGTAATGGCTGAGGGTATTGCGCACGGTGGCGAAGGCCAGCTGGTCCCACGGGATGTCCGCCTCTTCGAACAGGCGCGCCTCGAGCGTCTCGGCGCCGGCGCTCACTTCCGCGTCCAGCAGTCGGCCGCGGAACAGCATGTACACCTGGTCGATGTGGGGGAGGTTGTACAGGGAGAACAGCGCCGCGATTTCGACCCGCGCGTTTGCCTCCTCCAGAGTTTCCCGCAGCGCACCCTGCGCTGTCGTCTCCCCCTTCTCCAGGAACCCCGCCGGGACCGTCCATAGCCCATACCGGGGCTCGATGCCGCGCTTGCACAGCAGTATTCTGCCTTCCCATTCCGCCACGCAGCCCACGATCATCCGCGGGTTCTCGTAGTGGATCGTGTGGCAGCCGTCGCATACCCAGCGGGGCAGGTTGTCGCCGGGCGGGACGCGCTGAGATACCGGCGCCCCGCAGTTGCTGCAGAAGTTCAAGGAGGATCAGCGCGGCTTCAGGTTGCGAATGTACACGACGATCTGCTTGATCTGGTCGTCGGTAAAGGCTCCACCGAAAGCGGCCATGCGTCCCGGCTTGCCGAACTTGATGCGCTCGAAAATCTGCTCGTCCGTCTTTTCCGTGCCCATGAGCTGCGGACCCTTGCCCGCCCTGCGTCCGCCATCCTCGTGGCAGAAGCCGCAGATGTTGCTGAACGTCGCGTGGACGCTGAATGGCGGCGCTTTCGCCTCCGCGTCGGGCTGGCCCGTCGATGACGTGTTTCCATCGGCCACCTTGCCCGGCTGGCCCGACGTTGGCGCGCCTGCCTCCTGCGCGGTCCCCTTGGGCGTCTCGTAGCGTGTCATGGGGCTGCTGGGCTTGACCTCGTCTGCGAAGCTGCCGAGCGGGAGCGCGGTGGCGAGGCATGCCGCGCCGACCGCGGCAGTCACGCGGAGTGCGGCGACCCAGGTGGCCATGTCCCGATTGATCATGCCGTGTCTCCTGAATAAAAAAGAGGCGGGGAATCGCCCCCCGCCTCCATTTGCAGCGTTTGAATCCGATTAGGGCTGCAGAGCGAACACCTTCAGCACGCCCGAGTCCTTGGGCATGCTCGCCCATGGCTCGCCGAACCACTCACCGTAGCTGTCACCCACCAAGCTGCCCCAGCCGGTCATGACGGCGATGTACTGCTTGCCCTTCGCGGTGTAGGTGATGATGCCGCCGTTGTGGCCCTGGCCGTCGTTGTGGCTCCAGAGCAGCTTGCCGTCCGTCGCGTTGTAGGCGCGCAGGATGCCATCCGCGCCGGGAACGAACAGGAGGTTTCCGCCGGTGGTCAGCAGGCTGGCGTGCGGAGGCACGTCATAGTGGATGCTGAACTTCACCTTCCCGGTGATCGGGTCGCGCGCGTCGACGTGGGCGTACATCCGATCCTCGCCCTTGGCCGGCACGAACTTGAAGTCCGCCCCGATGTTGAGCTGCGCCATCGGCTCGAGCACCGGGGTGGTCTTCACCACCTCGAGGTCGATACACCACTCGTAACCGACTCTGTAGAACAGCTTGGTGTTCGGGTTGTAGGACCCCGAGTTCCAGCTCAACCCCCCCGCGATGGCCGGGCACAGGTTCTCGTGCTTGCCCTCGCGCAGGTCGCGCCGTCCCACCAGCGTGCCGTCGTCCTTGATGGTCTGAACGAAGTTGATGTTCTTGATGAACGGCCAGACCTTCTGCGGATTCGCCTGGCGGTCATACACGTACACGAACCCGTCCTTGCTCGGATGCACGACGTACTTCTTGCCGCCCTGCTCGACGAACATGAACTCCCCGATCGAGCTGTCATAGTCCCAGGCATCGTGCGGCACTTCCTGCCAATAGCCCTTCAGCTTGCCGGTGTCCGGATCGAGCAGGAGGACCGAGGTGGTGTACAGGTTGACGCCGGGACGCGGCCCGTTGCTCTGCCAATCCGGGCCGGCCCAGTCGTACAGCGGAGCCGGGTTCCCGGTTCCCCACCAGACCGAGTTGGTGTCCGGATCATAGGCGCCGGCCATCCAGCCGCCGCCGCCGCCGGTCTTCCACGAGTCACCGCCCCAGGTGTTGCGCGCGTCCCCGTTGTCCTCGTTGCCCCCGACCGTGAAGAAATGCCACACTTCCTCGCCGGTCTTCGCGTTCACACCGAAGAGCGGGCCGCGGTACGGCCACTCGCCGCCCTGCGAACCGATGATGACCTTGTCCTTGACGACCAGCGGCGCGCCCGTGAAGCCAACGGTCAGCTTCTCGGAGTTGATCAGCTTGGTTTCCCAGTTGAGCTTGCCGGTCTTCGCGTCGATGGCCACCAGCTTGCCGTCCAGCGTCCCCATGTAGATATTGCCGTAGGCGGCTGCGATACCGCGGTTGTACGGCGAGTGGGTTTGCTTCGCGACCAGGTCTTCGTTGAGCTTCTGCTTGTAGGCCCACAGCAACTGTCCCGTGGCGCCGTCGAGCGCATAGACTTGGTTGTACGGGCTGGAGAAGTACACCACCCCGTCGACGGCCAGCGGGAAGCTTTGCAGACCGCGGTAGGCGCGCGAAGCCGCGTACGACCACGCTTCCTGCAGCCGGCCTACGGTAGCTGTGTTGATCTCCTGCAGCGCGCTGTAGTGCCAGGATTTGTACGAGCCGTGGTACGTCAGCCAATTGCCGGGCTCACCGGCGGCGTTCAGCAGCCGCTCGTAAGTCACCTCTGCCGCGCCCGCTTGCGACGCGAGGCCGACGAAAGCCGCTGCCGCAATGGCCTTCGCGCCGCCCGCAAGTTGAGTCTTCCATCGTTTCATAAGTCTCTCCCGAATTAAGTTCTTGCTTGAGCCTGCCAAACTGATTTTTCTTCAACCCGAGATTTGCCGCGAGCGAGTCCTGTTTGTTGTGGTTTGCTACGGAAAATCGCCGCGGAAAATCCGCAGCAGACTGTAGTCCCAGTCGGACTCGTTTGCAAGAGGACGGCAGGCGAAACCTCTCGATTTTCCGGGGCTTTAGGGGATCTGCCCGGCACAGCGTTGGTGCGCTGGCGTTTTGCATAGCACAATTAAGGCCTTGCAGCCAACCGCGAAGCGGACAACACCGGTGCCCAGAATGATCCGAGTCACCCCCAGCCTCTATCTGGATGAGGCCGAACTCGAAGAGGTCTTCGTCCGCTCGCCGGGACCCGGCGGCCAAAACGTGAATAAGGTCTCTACCGCGGTGCAACTGCGCTTCCCGCTGGAACGCACCACTTCGTTGCCGGACGACGTGCGGCGTCGGCTGCGCGTGTTTGCCGGCAGACGCGTGACCGCTGACGGGTGGTTGGTGATCGAGGCAAACCGGTTCCGTAGCCAGGCGCGCAACCGGGCGGACGCCCGCGCCCGGCTGATGGAGTTGGTGCGCAAGGCCGCGCAGCCGCCCAAGCTGCGCAAGCCTACTCATCCTACGGCCGGGTCCAGGGAGCGCAGGCTGAGGGACAAGCGCACCCGGGCGCGGACCAAGCTAGGGCGTTCGAAGGGAGCGCTCGACCTGGGTTAGCGCGCCCATCGCGGACCCGGCCTATCGGCGCTCCGGCAGGATGCGCTGGAGTAACGCGATCAGCGTTTCTCGCTCATCGGCGCTCAGATTGCTCGCAAGATGCTGCTCATGCCGCATTACCCGCTGCTTCAGCTTCTTCAGCAGCGCGGCTCCGTCCGGCGTCAGCCACAACCCGTTGACGCGGCGGTCCTCGGCCGAGGCGCGGCGCGCAACCAGGCCTCGCGCCTCCAGCTTGTCCAGTGCGGGGACCAGGCTCGACCGGTCCAGTCGAGCGGCGTGCGCCAACTCGGTTTGCTTCAGCCCCGGGTTCGCCTCGATGATCACCAGCGTGCCGAACAGGCCGGGGCCGATCTCGAGCTCGCCCATCGCGTCGGCGAAATCGTCGAACATCGCGCGCTGGGCCAAGCGCAATTGATACCCGAGCAGCGCCGGCAGGAGCCCTAGGCGCGCGCTGCTGATGGCGCCTGGGCTTCTGCTAGGGGCGCGCGACGGCGGTGCCGGTCGCGGCCGGGCGACGACGGCAGCGAGGGCCGGGGTCCTGGGCGTCCTGGTTTTGTTTGACATCCAACAATTGGGAGCCGATACTTTCTGTCATGGTAGCGGAAATCGTCCCCCTGCACTACCCGCTCTCTCGGCTGCCGACAATGCCATGACCTGGACCATCACGGTGGCCGGCGACCCGCAGAGCGTCCCAGCCGAGGATGGCGAGACCGTCCTGGACGCCCTGCTGCGGCACGGGGTGGGCTTTGCTTACAGCTGTCAGGCAGGCAACTGTGGCACCTGCAAGTGCGAATACGTGGCGGGCGACATCTTCGATCTGGAATACTCCGAGCATGCCCTGTCTGTTGCCGAGCGCAGCCGCGGCATCATCCTCGCCTGCCGCTCGCAGGTCTGGAGCGACGTGCAGATCCGGCGGCTGTCGGCCGAGGAATTCGTCATGCATCCCTCGCGCGTCATGCAGTGCCGGGTCGCGGAGCTGGGCTTCGCCACCCACGACGTGCTGCGGCTGCGCCTGGCGGTCGAGTCCGGCGGTCCCTATACGTTCTCCGCCGGGCAGTTCGCCAAGCTGCAGTTCGCGTTCGCACCCGACACCCCGCGCGATTACTCCATGGCCAACCGGCCAGACGATCCCTTGCTGGAGTTCCACATCCGCTGCATCGCCGGCGGCGTGAGCGGGCAGATCCCGTCGTGCCTCAGCCGGGGTGACCTGGTACGCGTGTGCGGACCGTTCGGCACGTCTTATTTGCGCGAGCAGCATCCCGGCCCGATCATCGCCATCGCCGGTGGCACCGGCCTGGCGCCGATCCGCTCCATCCTTGCTACCGTGCTCGACAAGAACATGCGCCGGCCGTTCCATCTGTATTTCGGCGCGCGCAGCGAGCGCGACGTGTACGCAGAGGCCGAGTTGCGCGCGTGGCAGGCACAGCACCCCGATGTGACGGTGCACATCGTTCTGTCCGACGAGCCGGGCCTGCAATGCGCCCCGGATCGCCAGCACTCGGCCGCTCGCCTGCGGCGCTATGGCCTGGTCACCGACGCGGTCCGCGCCGACTTTCCCGATTTCCAGGGCTTTCAGGCCTATCTCGCGGGGCCGCCGGCCATGGTGGATGCGGCCACTGAACTGCTCTGCGCGGGCGGCGTCCCGGCGCGCGATATCCACGCGGACGCCTTCTACAGTGCCGTGGACCCCGCAGCAGCGGGGACGCCGGCGTGAGCGGGCCGTTCAGCGTGGAAGGCAAGGTCGCCGTGATCACCGGCGGCGCGCGCGGGATCGGGTGGGCGATAGCGCACGAGCTCATCGCGCGGGGTGCGCGGGTAGTGATCACCGATCCCGGAGTGACCATCGCCGGCGAGAACCCCGACGCGGAGAGCGTGCGGGAGGCTGCCCGCGCCCTGGGTGTCGGAGCGCTGGCCCTGCCCGAAGATATCTCCGCGCCAGGCGCGGCGCAGGCCGCCGTCGAGCTGGCCGTCGAGCGCTTCGGCGCGCTGGACATCGTGGTCAATAACGCGGCCGTGTTGCGCGACGGGTTCATCTTCAAGGCGCAGCGCAGCGACTGGGAGCGCGTCATCCAGACCAATCTCACCGGCGCCTGGGCGCTTCTGGCCGCGGCGACGCCGTTGATGCGCGAGGCCGTCAAGGGCGGTGGCGCGCCCGGGCGGATCGTCAATATCATCTCTACCGCCGGGCTGTACGGCAATTACGGCCAGGCCGCGTACGCCGCGGCGAAGGCAGGATTGGTCGGACTCACGCGTGCTGTGGCCCTCGATTTGGCCCGCTCCAAGGTCAACTGCAATGCCGTCGCGCCGTTCGCGGCCACCCGCGTGACCGAATCCATCCAGCCCGCCAACGAAGCACAACGCGCCTACCAGCGGCGCGCGCTCAAAGTGCCGGCGGACTACGTCGCGCGCCTGGTGGGCTGGCTTTGCTCGCCGGGCTGCGACATCACAGGCCAGATCTTCGGCGTGCGCGGACGCGAGGTGTTTCTGTTCTCCCAGCCGCGGCCCGCCGTGCGCATCGTGACTGCACCGCTCGCGGATTTGACGGCGGAGTCTCTGGATGCGGCCATCAGTACAGCGGTGCGGGACAGGCTGGTCGATCTCACCACCGACCTCGAGTCGTTCAACACCGAACCCATCGTTTAGCCATCGACGGAGCGAGACATGTCCACCACCACGGCCTCGGAAGTTAGGATACCCGACGTGATGACGGCGGCGGAGCTGAGCCGGCAGCCGGAAGAGTACCGCAGCGCGGTGCAGAAGATCGTCATCAGCCACGCGGTCAACGAGCTGTACGGAGCCCAGGTGTTCGACGAGCCCGCCATCAAGCTCGCGCCCACGCCCTACGCCAAGTGGCTCACCTGCCGCGTGGCGATGGAGGAGTATCATCATCACGTGCGGTTCAAGGCCTTGGCGGACGAGATCGGCGTTGTGCCGCAGCGCATGGATCCGCAGCACAAGCGGCCGCTGTCCATCTTCGCCTTCGAGCTGAAGACCTGGCCGGAGTTTTGCACGATCAAGGCCATCGCGGATTACGCCGAGATCCTGCAGGTGGAGGACCTGCTTCATTGCAGCTTCCACCCGCTGCGCAACCTGGCGCGCATCACGATGCCGGAGGAAAAGTTCCATGCCAAGTTTGGAAAGGACTTCTGTCTGGAGCTGATCCAGCAGGGCCGGGGCGCGGAAGTGCAAGACGCCATCGACCGCTACTTTCCCATCACGCCGGGGTTTTTCGGGGCCAGCCATTCGAAGAACAACGAGATCTACCGCAAGTGGGGCCTCAAGCAGCGCACCAACGACGAGATGCGGCAGGATTTCCTGGCCCGCGTGACCGAGCTGGTGGACAAGGACTTCGGTCTGAGGCTTCCCGCGCTGAACTGAGCGAGCGGCAGCGCCTTTGAGGAGTGTTGGGGTTTTGCTGAACGGAGGCAACATGCCACGAGCTGCTATCGATACCCGTACCGAGCGGGAAGGCTATTACCGGCGCATCGCGCAGGCCAACCTGACGCCGCTGTGGGAGGTGATGTCGGCGCTGGTGCCGGAGCAGCCTCGCTCGCCGTGCGCGCCGGCCATCTGGCGCTATCAGCAGGTGCGTCCCTGGCTGATGGAATCGGGCCGGCTGATCTCCGCCAAGGAGGCGGTGCGGCGCGTGCTGATCCTGGAGAACCCGTCTCTGCCAGGCGCCTCGGCGATCACTCAGTCGCTGTATGCGGGCCTGCAATTGATCCTGCCGGGCGAGGTCGCGCCCAGCCATCGCCACACGCAGTCGGCGCTGCGCCTGATCGTCGAGGGCAGCGGCGCGTTCACCGCCGTGGAGGGCGAACGCATCACCATGCACCCGGGGGATTTCATCATCACGCCCGCCTGGACCTGGCACGACCACGGCAACCCCGGCGGCGAGCCGGTCGTGTGGCTGGATGGCCTCGATATCCCGCTGGTGCGCTTGTTGGACTGCGGGTTCACGGAGAACTACCCGCAGGACTCGCAGCCGGTCGCGCGTCCCGAGGGCGACGCGCTGGTGCGCTACGGCGGCAACCTGCTTCCCATCGACTATCAGCCCCGCGGCCTCGCGTCGCCGGTGTTCGCTTATCCCTACGCCCGCACGCGCGAGACGCTGGAACAGCTGCGCAGCAACGGCGAGCCGCACAGCGCGCACGGCTACAAGATGCAGTTCATCAACCCCGCCACTGGCGGCTACCCGATGCCCACTATAGGCGCCTTCGTGCAATTGCTGCCCGATGGCTTCCACGGTGACGCGTACCGTTGCACGGACGGGACGGTGTTTCACTGCATCGAGGGTGCGGGCACGCTGATCGTCGATGGCGAGCGCATTCCCTTCGCTGCCCGGGACACGTTCGTCGTGCCGGCGTGGCGTACTCATCGGCTCGAATCCGGAGGCGACGCCGTGCTGTTCAGCTTTTCCGACCGCCCGGTGCAGCGCGCGATGGGGTTGTGGCGCGAACAGCTCCTTTGATTTCTGCGCGACCGTCGGCCGCTCGGCGCGCTGCGCGACGTTAGCGGTCGATTTCGAGCCCTGGACATCCATGACAGACTTCGTCATCGAAGTGGGCGAGACGCCCTCGCTTCCCGTCATCGGTCGAAGGGACCGGTTCCCGGTGCACCGCATTTACTGCTTGGGGCGCAACTACGCGGCGCACGCGCCCGAGATGGGAAAGGACCCGGAGAAGGAGGCGCCGTTTTTCTTTCTTAAGCCGGCCGACGCCATCGTTCCCGAGGGCGGCGAAGTTCACTATCCTCCCGGCACCTCCAACCTGCACTACGAGATCGAGCTGGTCGTGGCTCTGCACCGCGGCGGATTCCAGATCCCGGCAGCGCGCGCCCTGGACCATGTATACGGCTATGCCGTCGGGCTGGACATGACGCGCCGGGATCTGCAGCTGCAGGCGCGCGACATGGGGCGCCCGTGGGACTTCGGCAAGGCCTTCGACGAATCGGCGCCCATCACGGCCATCCACCCGGTCGCCAGCCAGGGCCACCATTCGGCCGGCGCCATTTCGCTCACCGTCAACGGCGAGCTGCGCCAGAAGGCCGATCTGCAAGACATGATCTGGAACATTCCGGACACCCTCGCTTTCTTGTCCAACTACTACCATCTGCGGGCCGGCGACCTGATCTTCACCGGCACGCCCGCAGGCGTGGGCGCGGTGGTGCGCGGAGACAAGCTGGTGGGCCACGTCGAGGGCCTAGCGGAGCTGCGCGTCACGATCGCGTGAGACGGGAACCCGAGCAAACGCCCCGTGGACTCGCATAAGACCTGGCTCGAAGTCTCGCTCAACGGCCCCTGGGGGCCGGCCCGGCAGCCTGGCATTCCCGTCACGGTGCGCGAGATCGTCGAGCAGGGCGTGGCCTGCGTGAGGGCGGGCGCGGCCATCGTGCACGTGCACGCCTACGACGAGTCGACCGGCAAACCGAAGGAGAGCGCCGCTACGTACGCGGCGATCATCGAGGGGATCGGCGCCCAGGTGGACGCCATCGTCTATCCCACCGTTTCGACGTCGGGACTGGCGCCGTTTGGCTCGGATGAGTCGCCGGAGCAGCGCTTCGCCGTGCACGAGGAACTGGCCAAGCGCGGCCTGCTGGAGTGGGCGCCGGTGGACCCCGGCTCGGTCAACGTGGCCTCTTACGATGACTTGCGCGCGGACCGGAACGGGTTCGTGTATCTGAACCCGGAAAGCCATTTGCGCTACGCGCTCGCGCTGGCAGCGCGCTATCTCTTTCGTCCCACCTATGCCATCTACGAGCCCGGGTTCGCGCGACTGGGAGCCACACTGCACTGGCGCTCCGGTTGCCCGGCACCGATCTACCGATTCATGTTTTCATCCGACTACACCTTCAGCTTCCCGCCCGATGATTATGGGCTCACGGCCTACCTGAACCTGCTAGACCAGGTCGCACCGGGTGCGAACTGGATGATTGCCGGTTTGGGCGTGGACATCTTGCCACTCGTTCCGCGCGCGGTTGCGGAGGGCGGGCATGTGCGCGTGGGCCTGGAGGACGCTTCCCTGGGTTGTGGCAAGAGCAACGTTCAGCTCGTGGAGCAGGCCGCGCGCGTGATCGAAACGTGCGCGGGAGAGCTGGCGACGGCGGCGCAGGTTCGTGCCGAGCTGCGCACGGTCGAGATGGGTGAGGCGCAGATATAATCCACCGATGCACTCGACTCCGAGATTCTCATGACCCAGCTTCCCAAGATCGGCATCACGATGGGCGACCCTTCCGGGGTCGGCCCGGAGATCATCGTCAAGGCGTTGAAGGAGATGTCGCCCGAGCACCGGTCGGCCTCGGCGGTGATCGGTGATCTGGACTTCCTCGAGCGCGCGGATCGGCTGCTCGGCGCAGGCCTGACCTATGCTGACTCGCTCGACAACGCGCGCAACGGCGCCGTGCCGGTCGTTCACGTGCTGACCAGGGACGCGAGCCAGATCCGCGATGGCGAGATCACTGCCGCCGGGGGCGAGGCGGCCTACCAGTACGTGGTGAAGGCGGTGGAGCTGGCCCTGGCTGGTGCGATCGGGGTCATCGTCACGGCGCCCTTGAACAAGGGTGCGATGCACGCCGCTGGCCATCATTTCGACGGTCACACCGAGTTGCTGGCCCACCTGAGCGGGGCCAAATCCTCGTTCATGCTCCTCGCTTCCAGCAAGCTGTCGGTGGTGCACGTCTCGACTCACGTGAGCCTGCGCACCGCTACTCAACGTGCGACGACCGACCGTGTGCTCGCTACCATTCACGCCGGAAACGAGCACTTTAAGGCGCTGGGCTATGCGAGCCCCCGGATCGCCGTAGCCGGACTGAATCCGCACTGTGGCGAGGGCGGTATCTTCGGCACCGAGGAGATCGACCACATCAATCGCGCTGTGGAGCTGGCGCGCCAGGAGGGCGTCGAGGCCAAAGGCCCGATCTCCGGCGACACGGTGTTCTATCGCGCGCTCAAGGGCGAGTTCGATCTGGTGGTGGCGCAGTACCACGACCAGGGCCATATCCCGACCAAGCTCATCGCCTTCGATGAGACGGTGAATGTCAGCCTCGGGCTGCCCATCCGGCGCACGTCGGTTGACCACGGCACCGCGTTCGACATCGCGTGGAAGGGCAAGGCCAACCACATCAACATGCGCGCCGCCGTGGCTTATGCGCGCATGATGGCCGAGCGCATGCCCCACAGGGCGGCGGCCTGACGCGCCTGCAGCGCAACGCGATGCCGGCCGTTCCGCGGCTCATCATCGTCGCGGACGATCTCACCGGGACGATGGACGTGGCCGGGCCGCTGGCCGACCGCGGTCTGTGCACGTGGGCGGTGGCCAGCATCGAGGGCTGCACAACTCCAAGTTTCGACGGGGCGGACGCCGTATCGATCAACGCGGACAGCCGTCACCTTTCCGAGGAAGAAGCCGCGCGCCGGGTGGGTGCGATCGTGCGCGGGTTGGTCCGTCCCAATTGCGAGATCCTGATCAAAAAGATCGATTCCACCCTGCGCGGCAACGTAGCGGCGGAAACCCTGGCCATGCTGGAGGCGAGCGGGCGCAGGGCGGCGGTGGTGGCACCGGCGTTTCCGCGCCAGGGACGCACGCTCATCGAGGGTGTGGTGCACGTGCACGGCGTCCCGCTCCGGGACACGAATTTCGCCCGCGACGCACTCTCGCCCCCGCCCCTGGAGCCGCTGCATGTCGTCTTCCGCCGCGCGGATGCTCACGCCGATGTCGTCCTCGTCGCCCGAGGAGCACCGGTCGCCTTCGCACACGATGGTCGCCGCCAGATCTTCGTGGTGGATAGCGCCAGCGATGAAGAGCTACGTGCGACGCTCCGCACCGTGCGTGGCTATCTCGAGCACACGCTGCTGGTGGGCTCGGCGGGTGTCGCCGAAGCCCTGGCGGATGTCTGCTTAGAGCCTGGCTCGAGCGCGATAGCCGCACCCGCGGTCCACGGGACACTCCTGTTCGTCGTCGGTTCTCGCGCGCAGCAGAGCGCGCAGCAGGTCGGCGCCCTGGTGGAGGCCGGCCAGGCCCAGATCGTTGCCGCGCCCAACGGCTGCATCGATCTCGACGCGGCCATGCGAGCGCCCGAGGAGCTCCTGGTGCTGAAAGCGACGCCGGATGTCGAAGGCCGCGAGTCCGATGCCGCCCAGGTCGCACGCAATCTGGCCGATGGCGTGGCCACGCTGCTCGATCGCCGGTCGATTGCGGCGGTGGTGGCAACCGGAGGGGACACCGCTCTCGCCATACTCCAAAGACTGTCTCAGCCCGTGCTGCGCGTCATGGGAAACTTGCTGCCCGGCATACCTTACAGCAGCATCCGCGCGACGGACCGCGAGCTGTGGTTCGTGACTAAGGCCGGCGGCTTCGGTTCCCGCGGGACTTTCGTTAGCATCGCCCAGCGCCTGCGCGGCATCGCCTGAGAACCTTGCGCGCCCATAGCGGTCTCCAACCGGGGGCAGTAGATCCGAGGTGGAAGCATTCGATGAGGATCAGGCGGAGCCTCCTGGCCCGGCGCGCTACCGTGTTGAGGCCGAGCAGGGGGAGAGCTCGAAGAACTCTTGCGAACTATTGGCGCGACGCCCTGCTATGGCAGCTCGCCACGGCCCTGCTTCTGATGGTTGCCGCTGAGACGGCCGTCGGCGCAGACCCGGGTCGAGTCAGCGTCGACGCGCACCGGGATGGCGATGCGATCATTGTCGAAGCGCGGGCTTCGTTGCAGACCGACGTCGAGATCGCGTGGGGGGTGCTCACCGGCTACGAGCGCTACGCCGAATTCATCCCCGACCTCAAGTCCAGCCGCATCCTCACGCGCTCGGGCAGCACCGTCATCGTGCAGCAGAAGGGAGAACTGGGATTTCTGTTTTTCCGTTTCCCGATGGAAGTGACCTTGAACGTGGACGAGCAGCCTCGCAGCGGCATCACCTCGCGTGCGATCGCAGGCACCTTTCGAGAGATGACGGGCAGCTATACGCTGCTTCAAGTCGGCGACGACCTCCAGTTCACGTACAGCGGGCGGATAGTGCCGCAGTTCGGGTTGCTGTCGCTGGTGGGGACCGCGGCTGTGAAGGCAGCGGTGCAAAAACAGTTCAGCGCCCTGGTGAGGGAGATGCAGCGCACCGGAGCGCTGCCCGCCAAGGTCCCCGCACCGTGACCGGATCGCCGCCGCTGGGCGAAGCTTCGTGTTCGCGGTCGGCGCGTCGGCGGCGAGGGCTCTCCCGGTAGAATAGGGTCCGTTCGGCTGCTGGTGTCCCCCATGGAGGTCTGTGCGTGATGCGCGTTCCGGATGCGCTTGCTTTCCTGTGGCTCTCGACTCGGCCGCGCGCCGGCGCCGACATGGGTGGGACGATCATCGATCGGGGCTCGAAGGCGGCAGTCGCGGTCCGGATGCGGGACCGCCCGCATAGCGAGTGGGAATGGCGGTGAGGCCCGGGACGGAGGCGTTTCTGCGGCCGCAGAGCGTGGCCCTAGTCGGCGTGGGCGACAGGCCCAGCAGCTCGGGGGGAGCGGTGCTGCGCAACCTGGAGCGATCCAGGTTCCGAGGCCGCGTCGTGCCGGTAAATGCAAAAGGCGGTCGGTTGCTCGGGCTCCCGGTCGTGCGCTCTCTTTCTGAGGTGTCGCCGCCCTGCGACCTGGCGGTCATCGTCGTGCGCCCGGACGCTATCTTGGACGTGGTGCGTGAAGCCGCCGGTAGCGGTCATCGCAATGTGCTGATCCTGCCTGGTGGGTTCGCGGAAGGCGGCGAGGAGGGAAGGGCGCGCGATCGCGCGCTGCGCGCGCTGGCGCAGCAGCACGCACTGACCGTTGGCGGGCCGAACTGCGCAGGCATCATCAACCTGCTCGACGCTTCGGCGCCGTTTGCGGCGACCTTCCTGCGCGACCTGCCGCGTGGTGGCGGCGTTGCGCTGGTGTCCCAGTCGGGTGCCATTGCGGAGGAGGTGATTGCTTCCAGCCACTGGCTCGGCATCCCGCTCGGTGCAGTGATATCGGTGGGCAACGCGATGCAGCTGGGACTCGCCGAGTACATCGACGAACTTGGCGCCGACCCCGCTTGCCGCGCGATCCTCTTGTACGCCGAATCGTTCGGTGATGCGCAGCGTTTTCGCGAAATCGCGCGGCGCGTGAGCGCGCGCAAGCCGGTCGTCGCGCTGATTGGCGGACGGACGCAAGCGGGTCGCATTGCCGCCTTTCGCCATACGGGATCGGAGGCCTTGACCAGCGAGCAGGCCGAAGCCTTCTGTGCGGAGTGCGGCATGGTGAGGGCCACCAGCCTGCGGCGGCTCATGCTCGCCGGAAAGGCTTTCGGCGCCCATCCGCGCGGCATCGGGCGCCGCGTGCTGCTGCTGTCAAACTCCGGAGGCCCAGGCGTGCTGTGCACGGACCAGAGCGCGCTCGAGGGCCTCGAGCTGCCAAGACTGCCCGTCGCGCTGGAAACGCGCCTGCGCGCTGCGCTCCCGCCGGAGGCCGC
>DATJVW010000188.1:0-9239 GCA_035501675.1 Burkholderiales bacterium | reverse complement strand
CGATCGCGCCGTCCCGCCGGAGGCCTGTCTGGCTCTCACTCAGGGAGGGCTGGATCCGGTGCTCGCGCGCGTATTGGCGGCGCGCGGCATCACCGCGCTGGCGCAACTGGACATCGCGCTCGCCCACCTGGTTGCGCCGGACCGCATGCAGAACCTCCGCCGCCTGGGGCAAATCCTGGCCGACGCAGTCGCGGCGCGAAAACGGCTCTTGATCGTCGCGGATTACGATTCCGACGGCGCCACCGCCTGCGCCGTCGGCTTGCTGGCGCTGCGGGAGATGGGCGCGCAAGTGGACTACATCGTTCCCAACCGCTTCGAGTTCGGCTACGGGCTCACGCCCGAGATCGTACGCTTGGCCTCGCAGCGCCAGCCGGACATCCTGATCACGGTCGACAACGGGATCGCTTCAGTGGACGGCGTCGAAGAGGCCAGGCGGCTCGGGATACAGGTCCTGATCACCGATCACCACCTCCCCGGCAAGCGGCTGCCCGACGCCGCCTGCATCGTCGACCCGAACCAGTCCGGCTGCGGGTTTCCGAGCAAGCACCTGGCCGGCGTGGGCGTGATGTTTTATGCCATGCTGCAGCTACGGGCCGAGCTGCGGGCTCGCGGCGCTTTCGGCGCCGGCACCGGACCAAACTTGGCGCGCCTGCTTGACCTGGTCGCGCTCGGCACGGTCGCCGACGTGGTTCGCCTGGACGACAACAACCGGCGGCTGGTGGCACAGGGCCTGGGGCGGATCCGCGCCGGCCGCTCGCGGCCCGGCATCGAAGCGTTGCTGCACGTGGCCGGGCGTGAAGCCTCGCGCGCCAGCGCTCATGACCTGGGGTTCGTGCTCGGCCCGCGGCTCAACGCTGCCGGCCGGCTCGAGGACATGTCGCTCGGAATCGAGTGCCTGATCGCCGCCGACGCTGCGCGGGCCAGCGAGCTTGCGGTGCGGCTCGACGCACTCAACCGCGAGCGGCAAACCATCGAGGCGGACATGCATGACGACGCGCTGGCGCACTTGGAGGCGTTCGATCCGGGCACGGCGTTCGGGCTTTCGCTGTACGACCCCGGCTGGCACCAGGGCGTGATCGGCATCCTCGCCGCACGCATTCGCAGCCGCTTTCACCGACCGGTCATCGCCTTCGCGCCGGGACAACCCGGCGAGCTGCGCGGATCGGGCCGTTCGATTCCGAGCCTGCACCTGCGCGATGCGCTGGACCTGGTGGACAAGCGCCAGCCCGGCCTTTTGCTGCGCTTCGGCGGTCATGCCGCGGCAGCCGGGTTGTCGATCGGGGAGCCCGATTTCACGCGTTTCCGCAGCGCCTTCGACGCCACGTTACGCGACCTGCTCACGCCGGAGGATCTGCAGCTGCGCATCGAGACTGACGGCGCCCTGTCACCCGCGGAGATGAGCCTCGCTTTGGCCGAGGAGCTGAGCGAGCCGGTGTGGGGCCAGGGTTTCCCGCCGCCGCGGTTCCGCGGGGACTTCCGCGTCGACAGCCAGCGCGTGGTCGGAGGCCGGCATCTCAGGCTCGAACTCACGAGCCTGCCGGCCGCGGGGAGTGCGGTGAGCGCGGTGCTGTTCGGAACCTCGGACGCGCTGCCCGCTGCGATCCGGGCCGTGTTTCGGCTCGATATCAACGAATACAACGGCGCGCGCTCGCTGCAGCTGGTACTGGAGCACTGGCAGCCGCGCACACAGCAATGAGTCGAATGGAGCCTTAGGCCCCGATGGATTTCTCCTGGCTGGCCGCCGAGGGGCTGGACCGGTTGCCCCATTTCCTGACGAGCCTCGGCCTCGGTCTGCTGATGGGCCTCGAACGTGAGCGCAACCCATCCGCGCGGGCGGGTCTGCGCACCTTCGCCCTGGTCGCCCTGCTGGGCACTGTCTGCGCCGTTCTGTCCCAGTCCCAGGCAGCACCCTGGCTGACGGTAGCGGGTTTGCTGACGGTGGGTGCGATGATCATCGTCGCCTACCTCGACGCGGCCCTCCTCAGCCCTGGCGAAGCGAAGGAAGACCCCGGCACAACGACGAGCGCCGCTCTCGTCCTGTGTTTCGCCCTGGGGGCGATGGTGGCTTATGGATTCGATCGCTTGGCCGTGATGCTCGCGATCGCCGCCACCGTGCTGCTCTACTTCAAACCCGAGCTCAAGGGCTTGGCACAAAACCTGGAACGGCGCGACCTGGTGTCCATCCTCCAATTCGCCGTGGTGTCCTTCATCATCTTGCCGATCCTGCCCGACCGCGCGTTCGGCCCCTATTCCGCCTTGAACGCGCGCCAGATCTGGCTCATGGTGGTGCTGATATCCGGCGTAAGCCTGGCCGGCTATCTCGCCCTGCGCATCGTGGGTAGACGCCATGGCGCGGCCTTGCTGGGTCTGTTCGGCGGGCTGGTATCGAGCACCGCCACGACGCTCGTGTATGCGCGCCACGGCCGCTCGGCGCAGCAACTCTACGATCTCTCTTCCGCCGTGATCGTGCTCGCCAATCTGGTCGTGCTGGGGCGTCTCGCCGTATTGACCGCGGTCGTGTCGCCTGCGCTGCTGCCGAGCCTGCTGCCGGTTCTGGGCTGCGCGCTGCTGCCGGGAGCAGCATCGGTTGCCTACCGGCTGCGCAGACTCCAAAGCCAGGACGAGCCGCCCATGCCGGCCATCGGCAACCCGACCGAGCTGCGGACGGCACTCGTATTCGCGCTGGTTTACGCGTTGGTGCTCCTGGTCGCAGCGTGGCTGCACGACAGGGCCGGCGCCGCAGGTCTTTACAGCGTGGCGCTCATCTCGGGCCTGACCGACGTAGACGCCATCACGCTATCGGCCTTGCGGCTGTTCGGTTTGGGCAGCCTCGCCGCGCCGCAGGCGATCACCTGCATCGGCCTCGCGTTCTTGGCCAACATCGGCTTCAAGCTCGGGCTGATCGGAGTGAGCGGCGGTGTGCACATGCTGCGCCGTTGTTTGCCGGGCCTTGCGGCCACTGCGGTCGGCGCCGCGGTCGGGCTGCGGGTGTTCGCCTGAGGCCTCCACGCTGTTAGAATTACATATTTTTTTCCCCGCGCCGCCGATCGACGCGCAGGTCCCGCGGCGACGCGGGACCGAGAGGAAGGACACGAACATGGAAGCAGAACGTTTGAATGCGGTGACAAACAAGCTGGCCGACCTGGACCAGCGAGCGGGCGATCTGCGGAGGTATCTTTGACTTCGATACCAAACGCCAGCGCCTTGAGCAGCTGACCAAGCTGGGCGAAGACCCGGCGCTCTGGGAAGACAGCAAGCGGGCGCAGGAGATCGGCAAGGAGCGCAAGTCGCTCGAGTCGGTGGTCGGCACAGTACAGCGAGTAGCCCAGGGTCTGCGGGACAGCCGGGAGCTGCTGACCATCGTGCGGGAAGAGGACGACGATGCCGGCCTGGAGTCGGTGGCGCGAGACGTGGACGCGCTCGAGAGGACCGTGGCGGACATGGAATTCCGGCGCATGTTCTCCAACCCCATGGACCCCAACAATTGCTTCCTCGATATCCAAGCCGGTCAGGGCGGCACCGAAGCGCAGGACTGGGCCGCGATGCTCGAGCGCATGTACGTGCGATTTTGCGAGCGGCGCGGCTTCGACGTCGAGGTGCTCGAGGAGTCGCCGGGCGAAGTCGCTGGGCTGAAGAGCGCCGCGCTCAAAGTCAGCGGAGACTACGCCTACGGCACGCTGCGCACCGAGTCCGGCATCCACCGTCTGGTGCGCAAGTCGCCCTTCGACTCCAACGCCCGGCGCCACACGTCGTTCGCGAGCGTGTTCGTGTACCCCGAGGTCGACGAGACGATCGAGATCGAGATCAATCCGGCCGACCTGCGCGTGGACACCTTTCGCGCCAGCGGCGCAGGCGGCCAACACGTGAACAAGACCGACTCGGCGATCCGCATCACGCATCTGCCCACGGGCATCGTGGTCCAGTGCCAGAACGACCGCTCGCAGCACCGCAACCGCGCCGAGGCCATGGCCATGCTGAAGTCGCGGCTGTATGAGGCTGAGCTGCGCAAGCGCGAGGCAGAGAAGCAGAAGATGGAAGAGTCCAAGACGGACATCGGATGGGGCCACCAGATCCGCTCGTACGTCCTGGACCAGTCGCGCATCAAGGACCTGCGCACCAACGTGGAGGTGGGCAACACTCAGGCTGTACTGGATGGTGATCTCGATGCCTTCATCACGGCCAGTCTGAAGCAGGGGGTTTAACTACCGTGGTTCGTGATTCGTGGTCCGTGATTCGTGACTCGTGAGTCGTGCGCCGGAATGTCCAAAAATAACAGCAGGCCAGAGCTTCCGCAGGACGTTCCCGCTGCAGACGAGAACCAGATCGTCGCGGAGCGGCGCGCCAAGCTTCAAGCGCTGCGCCGACTCGGCGTCGCCTTCCCCAACGACTTCCGGCGCACCCACCTGACCGGCGAGCTGCACACTGCGGCCGGCGACAAGCCCAACGAGGAGCTCGAGGCGGCGCAAATCCAAGTGGCTGTCGCGGGCCGCATGGTCCTCAAACGCCTGATGGGCAAGGCCAGCTTCGCCACGATCCAAGACATGTCCGGCCGTATACAGCTCTACGTCACGCGCGATGCCATTGGCGACGCGCCGTACGAACAGTTCAAGCACTGGGACCTGGGCGACATCGTCGGTGCGCAGGGCACGCTGTTCAGGACCCGCACCGGCGAGCTTTCGGTCAAGACAAACAGCGTGCGCCTGCTGTCCAAGTCGCTGCGTCCGCTGCCGGAGAAATTTCACGGCCTGGCCGACCAGGAGCAGCGGTACCGCCAGCGCTATCTGGACCTGATCGCCAACCCGCAATCGCAGCGTGTGTTCAATGCGCGCTCGCGGACGATCCAGGCGATGCGCGAATTCTTCGTCGCGCGTGGCTTCCTCGAGGTCGAGACCCCGATGATGCAGCCCATCCCCGGGGGCGCGGCAGCGCGTCCGTTCGTCACGCATCACAATGCGCTCGACATGGACCTGTATCTGCGCATCGCGCCCGAGCTCTACCTCAAGAGGCTGGTCGTGGGCGGCATGGAAAAGGTATTCGAGATCAACCGCAACTTCCGCAACGAGGGCATCTCCACCCGCCACAATCCAGAGTTCACGATGCTCGAGTTCTACGAGGCGTATCAGGACTATCATTATTTGATGGACCTCACGGAGACGCTGCTGGGCGAAGTCGCGCAGAAGGTCGCGGGCCGGACCTCCCTGACCTATCAAGGCGCCGCCATCGACCTGGGCCAGCGCTTCGACCGGCTGACCATGGCGGAGGCCATCGCGAAGTACAACCCCCAGTACCGGCTGCACGAACTGGCAAAGCCGGAATACCTGCGCGTGGTGCTGGCGCCGTTCGACGTCGAGGTGTTCGCCACCGACGGCATCGGTTTGCTGCAGCTCAAGCTGTTCGAGCAGACCACCGAGTCGAAGCTCACGCAGCCGACGTTCATCGTGGCCCATCCAACCGACGTCTCGCCGCTGGCGCGCCGCAACGACGCAAACCCCGCGGTCAGCGACCGCTTCGAGCTGTTCATCGCCGGGCGCGAGATCGCCAACGGGTTCTCGGAGCTGAACGACCCCGAGGACCAGGCCGAGCGCCTGCGCGCGCAAGCCGAGGCCAAGGCGGCGGGTGACGAGGAGGCCATGTTCTACGATGCGGACTATGTGCGCGCGCTGGAGCACGGCTTGCCCCCTACCGCAGGCGAAGGCATCGGCATCGACCGGCTGGTCATGCTGCTCACGGACAGCCCGAGCATCCGCGACGTGATCTTGTTTCCGCAAA
Organism: Burkholderiales bacterium; assembly: GCA_035501675.1. Lineage (GTDB taxonomy): Bacteria > Pseudomonadota > Gammaproteobacteria > Burkholderiales > SHXO01 > SHXO01. The sequence goes on along the minus strand of DATJVW010000188.1, from coordinate 3,470 downwards.
TGCGGCCGGACTAGCGCCGTGACTCAAGCCAGCCCCACGGTGCTCTGGGAACCTTCCGCCGAGCGCAAAGCTCAGGCCAACCTGACGCGCTTCATCCAAGAGGTCAACGGCCGCTGGAAGGCCGGGTGCACGGACCACGCGTCCCTCTACGAATGGTCCGTGGGCGCCCCGGAGATGTTTTGGCAATCGGTGTGGGGCTTCTGCGGCGTCATCGGGGATATGGGAGACGGACCCTATCTGGCCGACGCCGACAAGATGCCGGGCGCGCGCTGGTTCCGCAACGCCCGGCTCAACTTCGCGCAGAACCTTCTGCGCCGGCACGACCACGCTACCGCGCTGGTGTTCTGGGGTGAGAACAAGGTGCGGCGCAAGTTGAGCTTCGCTCAGCTCTACGACCAGGTTTCCGCCACCGCGCAGGCGCTGCGGGCGATGGGAGTCAAGCCGGGCGATCGCGTCGCCGCTTTCATGCCCAACATGCCGGAGGCGGTGGTCGCGCTGCTTGCAACGACGAGCATCGGGGCGATCTGGTCCTCGTGCTCGCCGGACTTCGGCGTGCAGGGCGTGCTCGACCGCTTCGGTCAGATCGAGCCCAAAGTGCTGTTCTGCGTGGACGGGTATTACTACTCGGGCAAAACGCACGATACGTTGCCGCGCATCGCCGAGATCGTCAGGCAGCTCCCGACGCTGGAAAGAGTCGTCGTCGCGCCCTACCTCATCGCCAAGCCTCTCATCGGCGACATCCCGAAGGCGGTGCACTCGGGGGCCTTCACCGGCGGATTCAGCCCCGTCGAGATCGCTTTCGAGCAGGTCCCGTTCGACCATCCGCTCTATATCCTGTATTCGTCCGGCACCACCGGCGTTCCCAAGTGCATCGTGCACGGCACCGGCGGCACGCTCTTGCAGCATTTGAAAGAGCACCAGCTGCACACCGACCTCAAGCGGGGAGACCGGCTGTTCTACTTCACGACGTGCGGGTGGATGATGTGGAACTGGCTGGTTTCCGGTCTGGCGAGCGGCGCGACGCTGCTGATGTACGACGGCTCGCCCTTCTACCCCAACCCCAACGTCCTGTTCGATCTGGCCGATACCGAGAACATGAGCGTGTTCGGCACCTCCGCCAAGTACATCGACGCGCTCGCGAAGCTCGGTGTCAAGCCGAGCAACACGCACCGACTGGACAGCGTAAAGACGATGACCTCGACCGGTTCGCCGCTGGCACCGGAGAGCTTCGACTACGTCTACAGCAACATCAAGCGCGACCTGCTGCTGTCCTCCATCTCCGGCGGCACCGACATCGTGTCTTGCTTCGTGCTGGGCAGCCCGCTGCTGCCCGTCTATCGCGGAGAGCTGCAGTGCCGCGGGCTGGGACTCAAGGTCGAGGTATACAACGACGCAGGCAAGCCGGTCGTGGGAGAAAAAGGCGAACTGGTGTGCTCGGCGCCCTTCCCTTCGATGCCGGTGGGCTTTTGGAATGACGCGGACGGCAAGAAGTACCACGACGCTTACTTCGCCCGCTTCCCCGGCGTCTGGTGCCACGGCGACTACATGGAGCTCACGCAACGCGGCACGGCCGTCATCTACGGCCGGTCCGACACGGTCCTGAATCCCGGGGGTGTGCGCATCGGCACGGCCGAGATCTATCGCCAAGTGGAGCAGCTGAACGAGGTGGTCGAGAGCTTGGTCATCGGTCAAGACTGGAACAACGACGTGCGCGTCGTGCTCTTCGTGCGTCTGCGCGACGGCCTGACGCTGGACGAAGCGCTGGCCAAGAAGATCAAGCTGCAGATCCGCAACAACACCACGCCCAGGCATGTCCCCGCGAAGATCGTGCAGGTCACCGACATCCCACGCACCAAGAGCGGCAAGATCGTAGAGCTGGCGGTGCGCGACACGGTGCATGGCCTGCCGGTGAAGAACACGGAAGCGCTCGCAAACCCGGAAGCGCTGGATCTCTTCAAAGACCTTCCGGACCTTCGGCGCTGACGTTCAGCTCAGACCAACGCGATAGGCGGGAGGCCCTCCGAGCCGGAGCGCCGTCACCTCGTCCTATGGACGTCTTGATCCACGCCGCGTTCGTCGCCACCTATCTGCGATGAACGCCGCCCGTCACGTGGCCCAGGAGGCCGTGGAGCTGCGCATCACCGGGATGACCTGCGCCGCCTGCGCGTCGCGCATCGAAAAGACGCTGAACCGCCTGCCCGGGGTGTCGGCGACCGTCAACCTCGCCACCGAGCGCGCGCAGGTCCGGGTCCCGCCGGGGGCGCGGACACAGAGCCTCATCGAGGCCGTTGAGCGCGCCGGCTACGGCGCCGAGGCGGTGACTGGCCCTGACCTCGCGGCGGACAAGGCGCGCCGCGAAGCACAGTACCGGCACGAGCAGAAGCTGTTCTGGCTCTCGGCCGCGCTTTCGCTGCCGCTGGTGCTGCAGATGGGCTGGATGCTGGCGGGCCAGCACGCTGATGTCCTGCCGCGCTGGCTCCAGCTCGCGCTGGCTACCCCCGTCCAGTTCTGGAGCGGCCGGCGCTTCTACCTCGGCGCGTGGCGTGCGTTGCGCGGCGGTGGCGCCAACATGGACGTGCTGGTTGCGCTCGGAACCAGCGCGGCATACCTGTTCAGCGCCATCGTCACGCTGCTCGGCCTGCACGGGCAGCATGTCTATTTCGAGGCCAGCGCCGCGATCATCACCTTAGTCCTGCTCGGGAAGCTACTCGAGGCGCGGGCCAAGGGCCGCGCCTCGGGAGCGATCGAGCAACTGCTCCGCCTGCAGCCCATGAAGGCGCACCTCGAACGCGACGGACAACTGGTCGACGTGGACGTGAGCGAAGTCGTCGTGGGCGACGTGTTCCTGGTGCGCCCCGGCGAGCGCGTGCCGGTCGACGCGGAAGTGCTCGAGGGGCGTTCGAGTGTGGACGAGAGCATGCTTACGGGCGAGAGCCTGCCCGTGACCAAGGAGGCGCATGCGCGCGTTTTCGCTGCGACTCAGAACGGCACGGGACCGCTCAAGTGCCGAGCCCTGCGCGTGGGGGCTCGGACGCAGTTGGCCGAGATCATCCGCTTGGTGGGCGAAGCGCAGGGCAGCAAGGCGCCGATCCAGCGCCTGGCGGACCGCATCTCGGGCGTCTTCGTCCCGGTCGTGCTCGTGATCGCGCTCCTGACTCTTGGCGGCTGGTGGCTGGGCACCGGCGCCTTTACCCCCGCGCTCATCAACGCCGTCGCGGTCCTGGTTATCGCATGCCCGTGTGCGCTGGGCCTCGCCACGCCTACCGCAATCATGGTTGGGACCGGCCGCGCTGCTCAGTCGGGGATCCTCGTGCGCGACGCTGCGGCGCTGGAGCGCGCCGAGAAGATCCAGACGCTGGTGGTGGACAAGACCGGTACGCTCACCGAGGGAAGGCCCGATGTCACCGACCTGGTGCCCCTCCACGGCGTGGACGAGCGCGAACTGATTGCGCTCGCGGCCGGGCTCGAAC
>DATJVW010000187.1:0-9938 GCA_035501675.1 Burkholderiales bacterium | reverse complement strand
ACGGGCAAACGCGAGATCTTTCCGATGCCCGCCTTGTCGAGCGCGGGAAGCGAGTAGAGCTTGCCGGTCTTGCCGGCAGCGGGGTTGAAGTCCTGAAGGCTGTCGAACGCGGAGTGAGCCATGATGCGGTTCCTGGAGGTGAGTGAGGTCTAGTGCTGTTGCTGCTGTTCCTGCATTTCGTGGATGTTGATCTTCATTCCGTTGGGCATGATGATATCCCCGGGCTTCTGGTCGGCCTGGCATGGGCCGGTCCATTTCGCATCGATCAGCGTGAGATTCTCGTTCTTGCCCATCAGGGGAGGCGAGTACTTGGTACGGATCTCCCCGCGGTAGGCCCGGTCGAACTCGCCGCTGAACACGGTGTGGCTGGTGGCGGTGGTCTCGCCGATCTTGCATACCGAATCACCCACGATCTTGTTCCCCTCGCGCCTGATCTGCTGCTTGGAACAGGCCTCGCGCGCGACGCTCTCGCCCATCTGCTGCGCCATGTTGTCCGTCTTCTGGTCGATGCACATCTGGATCGTCCGAGCCGGGCGGTTGGTGCTTGCGCGCGAAATCTTGATGTCCCACAGCCCGGATTTGCGCTTGGGCAAGTCGAGTGCGAGCCCCTCTCCCACCCCCGCCAGCATGACCACTATGAGTGCGATCGCTCCGACTTGCTTGATCATGCTGGCCTCCGTGCAAGTAAAGGCGTCGAAGTAGAGAGAAAACCCAGGCGAGGATGGGGCTTTGTCCTCAGACGGCAAAAAGGTCGACGAACTCGTTCACCGGCGTCGCTTCCAGGCGCTTCTGATCCTGGCACAACTCCAGGATCGCGTGCGATTGCTTCGGCGGGAAGCGGCGCGCCAGGTTGGTCCTGAACTTCGCCTCGAGCAACGGAATGCCCTCTTTGCGCCGGCGGCGATGCCCGATCGGATACTCGACGACGACCTCCTCGGTCCTGGTCCCGTCCTTGAACTGCACCGTAATGCCGTTGGCGATGGAGCGCTTGTCGGGGTCCAGATAGTCTTTGCTGAACTGCTTGTCCTCGACACAGTCCATCTTGTCCCGCAGGGCGTCGATGCGCGAATCGTGAGCCACATCGTCTTCGTAGTCCGCGGCCGTCAGGCGCCCGAAGATCAGGGGCACGGCGACCATGTACTGGATGCAGTGGTCGCGATCGGCCGGGTTGTCGAGCGGGCCCTTCTTGTCGATGATCCGGATCGCCGACTCGTGCGTGCGGATGACGATCTTCTGGATCTGATCGAGGCGATCCTGGACGAGCGGGTGCAGCTTCATGGCGCATTCGACGGCGGTCTGGGCGTGAAACTCGGCCGGAAAGGAGATCTTGAAGAGCACGTGCTCCATGACGTAGCTGCCGTAGGGACGCTGGAACTTGAAGGCGTTGCCCTTGAACAGCGCGTCGTAGAAGCCCCAGGTCTTCGCGGTCAACACGGACGGGTAGCCCATCTCGCCTTTCATGGTGATGAGCGCCAGACGCACGGCGCGGCTGGTTGCGTCGCCTGCCGCCCAGCTCTTGCGCGAGCCGGTATTGGGCGCGTGGCGGTAGGTGCGCAAGGCCTGTCCGTCCACCCAGGCTTGCGACACGGCGTTGATGAGTTCTTCCCGCGTCGCGCCCAGGAGTTTGCTCACCACGGCGCTGCTGGCGACTTTGACCAGCACGACGTGGTCCAGCCCAACGCGGTTGAAGCTGTTCTCCAGCGCGATGACGCCCTGGATCTCGTGCGCCTTGATCATGGCGGTCAGCACCTCGCGCATCGCGAGCGGCCGCCTGCCGTCGGCCCGAGCAGAGCGCGAGAGCCAGTCCGCCGTGGCGAGGATTCCGCCCAGATTGTCGGAGGGGTGGCCCCACTCGGCCGCGAGCCAGGTGTCGTTGAAGTCGAGCCAGCGGATCATGGCCCCGATGTTGAAGGCCGCCTGAACCGGGTCGAGCTGAAACGGGGTGCCCGGCACCTTGGCGCCATTGGGCACGACAGTGCCGGGCACGATCGGACCCAGCAGCTTGGTGCATGCGGGATAGGACAGCGCCTCGAGTCCGCACCCGAGCGTGTCCATCAGGCACAGGCGGGCGGTATTGAAGGCCTCTTGGCTGGCGATCTCGTAGCCGAGGACATAGTCGGCGATGTCGAGGAGAACCTCGTCGGGGTCGGGGCGGACGTTGGAAATGGGGGCGGACATGGGTCCTTCACTTTCTTTTCTCGATGGGCACCCACTTCGAGTTCTCCGGCCCGATGTAGTTGGCGCTGGGCCGGATGATCTTGCCGTCCAGGCGCTGCTCGATGACGTGGGCCGACCAGCCCGCTGTGCGGCTGATCACAAAGATCGGCGTGAACATCGGGGTCGGGATGCCCAGCATGTGATAGCTGGTCGCGCTGTACCAGTCGAGGTTGGGAAACATCTTTTTTTCGCGCCACATCACCTTCTCGACGCGCTCCGAGATGCCGAACAGCTTCAGATCCCCGGCGTCCTCGCTGAGCCGCCGCGCGACTTCCTTGATGACCTGGTTGCGCGGATCGGCGAGGGTGTACACCGGGTGTCCGAAGCCGATGATGATCTGCTTATCCGCAATGCGCCGGACGATGTCCGCCTCGGCCTCGTCCTGGGTGTCGTAGCGGCCGATCACGTCGAACGCGAATTCGTTGGCACCGCCGTGCTTGGGGCCCTTCAGCGCGCCGATCGCGCCGGTGACGGCGGAATACATGTCCGACCCGGTCCCCGCGATGACGCGCGCGGTGAAAGTCGAGGCGTTGAACTCGTGCTCGGCGTAGAGGATGAGCGAGGTATGCATGGCGCGTACCCAGAGCTCCGAGGGCTTCCTCCCGTGCAGCAGATGGAGAAAGTGGCCGCCGATGGAATCGTCGTCGGTCTCCACGTCGATGCGCCGTCCCGAGTGGGAGTGGTGGTACCAATACAGAAGCATCGAGCCGAAGCAGGCCATCAGGCGGTCGGCCACGTTGCGTGCCTCGGCCACTTTATGGTCCGCATTCTCCGGCAGCACCGAACCGAGCGCAGAGCAACCGCTGCGCAGGACATCCATCGGGTGGGTATTGGCGGGGATGCATTCCAGGATGTCCTGCACGGCCGCCGGCAGCCCGCGCAGCGCCCTCAGCTTCTGCTTGTAAGCCGTCAGCTCGGCCAGGGTGGGCAACTTGCCATGCACCAGCAGATAGGCGACCTCCTCGAATTGCGCTTGCTCGGCGAAGTCGAGGATGTCGTACCCGCGGTAATGCAGATCGTTGCCCTGGCGGCCCACCGTGGACAGCGCGGTGTTGCCTGCCGGCACGCCGGACAGGGCAACCGACTTTTTCGGCTTCGGGGTCGTCGCGCTCGTGGCTTCCGCTCTCATCGCTGCTTTTCCTTCGCGAACAATTGATCGAGCTTCGCTTCGAAGCTATGGTAGTCGAGGAAGTCGTAGAGCTCCGCGCGGGTCTGCATGGTGTCGAGCACGTTTTGCTGAGTGCCGTCACGGCGGATCGCGCGGTAGACGTTGAGCGCGGCCCGATTCATCGCACGGAAGGCCGACAGAGGGTACAGCGCAAGGCTGACGTTGGCCGAGCGCAATTGCTCCAGCGTAAACAGCGGCGTGCTCCCGAACTCGGTGATGTTGGCCAGGACCGGAACCCTCACCGCTTCGGCGAACTTGCGGTACATGTCGAGCTCGGTGATCGCTTCGGGGAATACCATGTCCGCGCCGGCTTCTACGCATGCACCGGCGCGGTCGATGGTCGCTTGCAGCCCCTCGACCGCGAGCGCGTCGGTACGGGCCATGATGACGAAGCCGGGATCGGTGCGCGCATCCACCGCCGCCTTGATGCGGTCTACCATCTCTTCGCGCGGCACGATCTCCTTGCCGGGGCGGTGGCCGCAGCGTTTCGCCTGGACCTGATCCTCGATGTGCATGGCTCCCGCGCCGAACTTGATCAGCGATTTCACCGTGCGCGCGATGTTGAAGGCGCCGCCGAAGCCGGTATCCGCGTCGACCAGCAACGGCAGGCGAGTGGCGTCGGTGATGCGCCGCACGTCGGTGAGTACATCGTCCAGCGTGCTGACGCCTAAGTCCGGTACCCCGAGCGATCCGGCGGCTACTCCACCGCCGGACAGATAGATGGCGCGGTAGCCGGAGCGTTCGGCCAGGCGTGCATGGTAGGCGTTTATCGTGCCTATCACCTGCAGCGGCTTCTCGTCTTTGACCGCCGCCCTGAACCTCTCACCTGCCGAATCCACGCTCATCCGCTACCTCATGGTCGAAGACCGCCCGCTTAACCGACGAGGCTCTTCACCGCGTCGCGCTCCTCCAGCAACTCCTTGTAGGTGAGGTCCATCCTGGCGCGGCTGAATGGGCTCACTTCGATGCCCTGGACGCGTTCGTATTGCCCGCCGCGGCAGGTGACCGGGAAGCCGTAGATGACTCCCTCCTCGATGCCGTAGCTCCCATCCGAGGGTATGCCCATCGAGACCCAGTCCCCCGCCGGGGTGCCCAGTATCCAGTCGTGGACATGGTCGATAGCGGCATTGGCGGCACTCGCAGCCGAGGATGCCCCGCGCGCCTCGATGATGGCCGCGCCGCGTTTCTGCACGGTGGGGATGAACGTCTTCTCCAGCCAGGCTTGATCGTTGATCAGCGTCCACACTTTGCCGCCGCCGGCCTCGGCCTGGAAGAGGTCGGGATACTGGGTGGCGGAATGGTTGCCCCAGACCGTGACCTTGCGTATCGCACCGACCGGCTCTCCGATCTTCGCGGCGATCTGTGACACGGCTCGGTTGTGGTCCAGCCGCATCATGGCGGTGAAGTTCTCGGGTCCCAGCCGCGGCGCATTCCGCATGGCGATCCAGGCGTTCGTGTTGGCCGGGTTGCCCACCACCAGGACGCGCACATGGGTTTTGGCCGCTTCGTTGAGCGCGCGGCCCTGCTCGATGAAAATCTTGGCGTTTTCGGCCAGGAGGTCCTTGCGTTCCATGCCCGGGCCGCGCGGCTTGGCCCCCACCAGCAAGGCGATGTCGCAGTCTCGGAACGCCATTTTCGCGTCGTCGGTCGCGACCATGCCCGCGAGCAGGGGAAAGGCGCAGTCGTCGATCTCCATCATGACGCCGCGCAAGGCCTTTTGCGCCTTCTCGTTGGGGATCTCCAGCAACTGCAGCGTGACCGGCTGCTCGGGGCCGAGCATGTCGCCGTTGGCGATCCGGAACAGCAGGCTGTAACCGATCTGTCCGGCGGCGCCGGTGACCGCAACGCGCACAGGGGCTTTCATCGGGGGATGGCTCCTGGAGTGGCCGATAACGTCAACGCGTTCGAGGCAAGCGCCAGGGCTCGGCGGCCACGCCGGGTCGAGAGCCCAAGCAAAGTGATTGCATCATATCCAAGCGCGCGACCCGGTGTCAAACGAGTCCTATATCTTATAAAAGATATACTATAGCTGGACGCGGTGGGCGTTATGTGCTAGAAATCCAGCCATGATGAAGAGCGCAGCAACGACGAAGTCCGCCGGGGAGTCGCCAGCCTTCCTGCCCCTGTACCGCCAGATCAAATCGCTCATCACCCAGAGCCTCGTGTCGGGCGAGTGGGGCCCGGGGGACGCCATCCCGAGCGAGCTGGAGCTGGCCAGCCGCTACAGCGTCAGCCAGGGCACGGTGCGCAAAGCGGTAGGCGAACTGGCCGGTGAGAACTTGCTGATCCGCTATCAGGGCAAGGGCACTTTCGTCGCCTCGCATGCGGACGAGCGCGACAAGTTCCCGTTTCTGCGCATCACGCCGGATCGCGGTGAGCTGAAGCGTCTCACCGGTGAGCTGCTCGATTTCCGGAGGCTGCGCGCGGACGCCGCCGCATCCCGGCTGTTGCGCCTGCCGGCCGGCGCCAGCGTGTTCCTGATCCGCCGCGTGCTTCTGCTGTCCGGCACCAAGATCTGCTTCGAGGAGGTGCGCCTGCCTGCAATGCGCTACAAGGGGTTGTCGGCGGCGGTGATCGAACAGCACGAATGCATGTTGTACAGCATGTACGAAACACGGTTTGGGCTCCGCATCCTGCACGCCGACGAACAACTCAAGGCGGTTACCGCCCCGCGGGAGGCGGCCGCTGCGCTGGGGCTTCCCTCCGGCAGCCCCGTGCTGCAAATCGAGCGGGTGGCATACACGTATGAAGAGGATCCGGCGGAGTTGCGGCGCAGCTGGAACGACACTCGCTCGCACCACTACCGCAATCGAACGATGGGCTGATCCGGGTCATGGCCACAGCAGCGCAACCGAGGGAGCGAGCAACGATGAGCGAGAGCCGCCCGAAATACCTCGACCTGTTCAAAATCAGGCTTCCGGTGCCCGGCTTGGTGTCGATCCTGCATCGCATCAGCGGGCTCGGGCTGTTTCTGTTCCTGCCCTTCCTGCTCTGGTTGTTCCAATCCAGCCTGGCCTCTCCGGACAGCTACGTGCGCTATCGTGCCGCATTTGCGAACCCCCTGGTCAAGTTGATCCTGATCGGGCTGCTGTGGGCCTTCCTGCATCATTTGCTGGCCGGGCTGCGCTTCCTCGCTCTCGACCTGCACTACGGTGCTGACTTGGCGACTGCACGCGCGAGCAGCCGAGTGGTCCTGCTGGCGGCGATCGCCTTGACCGTCATTCTGGGGGTATGGTTATGGTGAAGCGCATCGTCGTCGGGGCGCACTACGGGCTGCGCGACTGGCTGGTGCAGCGCATTTCCGCCGCCGTCATGGCGCTCTACGCCGTGCTGTTCGTGCTGGTGCTGGCGGCCGCCCGCCCGACCGACTACGTGGCGTGGAAAGACCTGTTCCGCGGGCAGGCGGTGAAGCTGGCCACGTTCCTGTTTTTCATCGGTCTGTTTGTGCATGCCTGGGTCGGCATGCGCGATATCCTGATGGACTATGCCAAGCCGCTCTCGTTGCGACTGGCGCTCCAGGTCGTCGTCGCCGTGCTCCTGCTCGCCTGGACCGGCTGGGCCATCCAGATCTTGTGGAGCGTCTGATGAGCATCCCGAAGCGGCAGTTCGATGCGGTGATCGTGGGGGCGGGCGGTGCGGGCATGCGCGCCGCCTTGCAGCTGTCGGAGGCCGGGTACAAGGTTGCGGTTCTGTCCAAGGTCTTTCCCACGCGCTCTCACACGGTGGCGGCGCAGGGCGGCATCGGCGCGGCGCTCGGCAACATGGGCGAGGACAACTGGCTGTGGCACATGTACGACACCATCAAGGGCTCGGATTACCTGGGCGACCAAGACGCCATCGAGTTCATGTGCCGCATGGCGCCCGAAGCGGTGTACGAGCTGGAGCACTTCGGCATGCCCTTCGACCGCAATGGCGACGGGACCGTTTACCAACGGCCCTTTGGCGGGCACATGCAGAACTTCGGTGCGGGTCCGCCGGTACAGCGCAGCTGCTGCGCAGCGGACCGCACCGGACACGCCATGCTGCACACGCTGTATCAGCGCAACGTGCAGGCGAACACCCATTTCCTGGTCGAGTGGATGGCGCTGGATCTCATGCGCGATGCCAGGGGCCAGGTGCTGGGCGTGGTTGCGCTGGAGATCGAGACCGGCGAGGCCTACATCCTGCAGGCCCGTGCCACGCTGTTTGCGACGGGCGGAGCCGGCCGCGTCTACGCCGCCAGCACCAATGCCTTCATCAATACCGGCGACGGGCTCGGGATGGCCGCACGCGCTGGCATCCCGCTCCAGGACATGGAGTTCTGGCAGTTTCACCCCACCGGCGTGGTCCCCGCCGGCGTGCTGATAACCGAGGCCGTGCGCGGGGAAGGAGGATACCTGCTGAACAAGAACGGCGAGCGGTTCATGGAGCGCTACGCGCCGACGGCAAAAGACCTGGCCAGCCGCGACGTGGTCTCGCGCGCCATGGCCACGGAGATCAAAGAGGGGCGCGGGGCAGGCCCGCAGGGTGATTACGTACTGCTCAAGCTCGATCACCTCGGTGCGGAGCTGATCGAAAGCAAGCTGCCCGGCATTCGCGAGATCGCCAAGAAGTTCGCCAACGTCGACCCCATCAGGGACCCGATTCCGGTGGTGCCCACGGTGCATTACCAGATGGGCGGCATCCCTACCAACTACCGCGGCGAGGTTGTCGCGCCGCAGAGCAGCGACCCGGAGGCAATCGTGCCCGGGTTCTACGCCGCGGGCGAATGCGCCTGCGCCTCGGTGCACGGCGCTAACCGCCTCGGCACCAATTCGCTCACCGATCTGCTGGTGTTCGGCAAGGCGAGCGGCAACCGGATGATCCAGTTCTTGCGCGAAAATCCGCTTCACCCCGACTTGCCGGCAGATGCCGCGGAACGCCCGCTGGCCAGATTGGCGCGGCTGGATGGTCAGACCCATGGTGAGAAGGTATCCGAGGTCGCAGACGACATGCGCCGTACCATGCAGGCGCACTGCGGCGTGTTTCGCTTTCCGGAGTTGCTGGCCGAAGGCGTCGCCAAGATCAGGCAGATCGCCGAGCGCGCCGCCCGCACCCAAATCCAGGACAAGAGCAGGGTGTTCAACACCGCCCGGGTCGAAGCGCTGGAGCTGGACAACTTGATCGAAGTGGCCCAGGCCAGCCTGATCTCGGCCGACGCCCGCAAGGAGAGCCGCGGCGCCCACGACCGCTCGGATTACCACCAGCGAGACGACGCGAACTGGCTCAAGCACACGCTTTGGTACAAACACGGCAACCGATTGGACTACAGGCCGGTGCACTTGAAGCCGTTGACCGCGCAGAGCTTCGAGCCGAAAGTGAGAACGTATTGAGGCAGTGACTCGTGATTCGTAACTCGTGACTCGTAAACTCCCTATTGCTTGAGCCACGAGTCACGAATCACGAGCCACGAGCCACGAACAACGAGGTGACTCCATGCGCTTTCGCATCTACCGCTACGACCCGGACAAGGACGCCAAGCCCTACATGCAGGACTACGACGTCAAGCCCGAGGCCTCCGACCAGATGCTGCTGGACATGCTGATCCGCATCAAGGCGCAGGACGACAGCCTGGCTCTGCGGCGCTCCTGCCGCGAGGGTGTTTGCGGCTCGGACGCGATGAACATCAACGGCAAGAACGGTCTGGCCTGCGTCACCCCGTTGGCCGGACTCAAGGAGCCTGTGGAGATCAGGCCGCTGCCCGGGCTGCCGGTGATCCGCGACCTGATCGTGGACATGTCCCAGTTCTTCAAGCAATACCACTCGGTCAAGCCGTACGTGGTCAACCACGACCCGCCCCCCGAGAAGGAGCGCCTGCAGAGCCCCGAGGAGCGCGCCGCGCTGGACGGGCTGTACGAGTGCATCTTGTGCGCCTGCTGCACCACGTCTTGCCCCTCCTTCTGGTGGAATCCCGACAAGTTCGTCGGTCCCGCTGGCCTGCTGCAGGCCTATCGCTTCCTGGCCGACAGCCGCGACGACGCCACCAGCGAGCGGCTGGACAACCTGGAAGACCCCTACCGGCTGTTTCGCTGCCACTCCATCATGAACTGCGTGGACGCATGCCCCAAGGGGCTCAACCCCACGGCGGCGATCGGCCGCATTAAAGAGCTATTGGTGCGCCGCGCCGTCTGAGCACATCGACGCCGCGTTGCCGTGAGCGAGTTGGATCGGATCCGCTGGCATTGCCGCCGCGGGCTGCTGGAGTTGGATCTGGTCCTGTCGCAATTTCTCGAGCACCACTTCGCGAGCCTGCCGTCGAGCCAGCGGACGGCGTTCAAGCTGCTGCTCGATCGTTCCGATACCGAGCTCTGGGATTTGATCTCAGGACGGCTGCAGCCCGAGCCCGGGGATACAGCGGCCGTGGTCAGGCTGCTCCGGGAAGACTGCTCTTAAGCCTATAACTTACTTTTTATCAATAAGTTAAAACTATATCCCCCAGCTGCATGCCGTTGGAGGGCAACGTCTGGGGCAACAGATCGCGCGCATGACCGGGTCCCAAGAACCTGGACCCCTCAACGCTTTGCCAGGTCTATAC
>DATJVW010000186.1:0-12165 GCA_035501675.1 Burkholderiales bacterium | reverse complement strand
CACCATCGCGGTCGGATCCGACGCGGATATCGTGGTGTTCGACCCGAAGGAGCAATGGACCATCCGCGCCGCCGAGCACCACAGCCGGGTCGACTACAGCCTGTTCGAGGGGCGCGCAGTGACGGGGCGGGTGAAGAAAGTGTTCCTCCGCGGCCAATGCATCGTCAACGGGCAGACCTGGTCCGGCCGCGAAGGCATGGGGGAGTTTCTGAACCGGGGTGCGTCCGGGAAGATGTAAGCCGGAGGCAGCCTCTGCGCAGTATCTGCTCGCCCCTGCCAGCCTCAGGGGCGATCTTCTCGGCCGCCAGGCCGAGTCTCTGTTACCCCGCCCTCATCTCCGGCGCGCGATCACAGTGCACGCATCGCCGTCAGTGACGAGCGGCGTGCACGTAAATCGAGCATTTGTTCTTTTCCATGCACTGATGCATGGCGCTGCTTCCAATCCATAACAGCGATTAGTGGTTACCGATAACAACTTCTCATTTTCTTTGCTGAGATTTGGTTGGTACGATTTTTCGGCGAGACGTGGCGATGCAATCGTTACCCGCACGAGGCGCCGCACGCAGTTTGCACACTCTGGAAGGAGCACGAGATGAGCGATAACACTGACATTTTGAACCCGGCCTCCGCTCCGTTGGAGGACGCCACAACAACACACGACGTCGCGAATCCGTCGCGCCGGGCGGTTCTGAAGGGAGCTGCGGCTCTGGCCGGCGTCGCCGGCGCTCAGACGATCACGGGCTTCCCGCTCATCTGGGCGCAGGAGATCAAGGACATCGAGCTGCGGCACGTCGGCGTCTCCTATTCGGTGGTTAAGGCCATCGGTGACCAGGCGTCGAAGGATCTCGGCTTCAAGGTGACGATGCAGAACCTGGATACCTCGGCCGCGATCAACCGCTTCATCACCCAGCCTAATACAGTGGACATCGCGGACGTCGAAGGGTGGCAGTCCAAGCTCGCCACCAGGCGCGGCGTGTTGCAGGGAATCGAGGTCAAGAAGATCAAAGAGTTTGAGAACATTCTGCCGATCTTCACGAAAGGCGAGATCAACGGCAAGGTGGTCTCGCGTCAAGGGATCTCGCCATACGAAGCGATGTACATCGGCAAGCCCGACGCGACGGAGCTGCACGAAGGGGTGACGGAATGGGCAACCTTCCTGCCGCAGGTGTACAACGCCGACTCGATGGGGTATCGCCCGGATCTCATCAAGAAACCGATCACGGAGTGGAAGGAGTTAATCAACCCGACGTACAAAGGCAAGGCGGCGATTCTGGATGTGCCGGCGATCGGAATCATGGACGCCGCGCTGTCCTTTGAGAGCGCCGGCGAGATCAAGTACGGCAACAAGGGCAACATGACCAAGTCCGAGATCGACTTCACGATCAACCGCTTGATCGAACTGAAGAAGGGCGGGCAGTTTCGCGCCACCTGGACTACCTTCGACCAGTCGGTGCAGCTGATGGCGGCAGGCGAAGTGATCATCCAGTCGATGTGGTCCCCCGCGGTCGCCGCCGTGCGCGTCAAAGGCATGCCCTGCATCTACGCACCCGTGAACATGAAGAACGGCAAGGAAGGTTACCGCGGATGGTGCAATGGAATGGCGCTGATGAAACACCTCTCGGGCAAGAAGCTGGAGGCCGCGTACGAATATCTCAACTGGTATCTGTCTGGCTGGCAAGGAGGATTCGTAGCCCGCTATGGTTACTACAGCCCGGTGCCTTCGACCGCCAAAAAATTTCTCTCTCAGAACGAGTGGGACTACTGGTACGAGGGGAAAGCCGCCACGGGCGTGATCCTAGACCCGTACGGCGTGCCGATGGAGAAGGCCGGCGCGAAGCGCGATGGCGGTTCTTTCCTCGAGCGCGTCACCAACATCTCCTGCTGGAACACGCTGATGGACGAAGCGCAGTACATGAACAAGCGGTGGAACGATTTCAAGGCGGCCTGACGGCCTAGGCGCGCATCGCAACGATCTGCCC
The DNA here is from genome assembly GCA_035501675.1 of Burkholderiales bacterium. Classification (GTDB taxonomy): domain Bacteria; phylum Pseudomonadota; class Gammaproteobacteria; order Burkholderiales; family SHXO01; genus SHXO01. The sequence goes on along the minus strand of DATJVW010000186.1, from coordinate 10,186 downwards.
TCCGCTCGCCTCGCGGCAATCTACCCCTGCCGGTGTGATTGTCGCGCGGGCCGAGCGGCCCAGTCGCGCACAAAGACCAGACGACCCGACAACCTCTTCACGCATGTCAGCAGTCGCCGCCGCTACGCCTCCGGCCTCTGGCCGCAACCTGGTCTCATGGCTGTACGCCTCACCACTGGTGATCGTACTGATCCCGTTCTTCGTGGCACCCATCTTCGTCGTGATCGTGGCGAGCTTCCTCGAGAACGACGCCTTCGGTGGGATGCTGCCGCACTTCACTCTGGGCAACTACGTGGCGATCTTCTCGCACGAGCTCACCTGGCGCCTGTACCTGAGCACCGTCAAGTTCGCGGTGATCACGTGGGCCGCCACTCTGGTCCTCGGCTTCTGGATCGCCTATTTCCTCGTCTTCCACGTCCGCAATCCGCTGCTTGCGATTGGGCTCTTTCTGCTTTGCACAGTGCCATTCTGGACTTCCAACATCATCCGGATGATCTCGTGGATCCCGCTGCTGGGCAAGAACGGCTTGATCAACTCGGTGCTGATATCCGTCGGTGCGATTCACCAGCCGCTCGAGTTCCTCCTGTTCTCGGATTTCGCGGTGGTGGTGGCCTACGTCCACCAGCTCACGATCTTCATGATCGTCCCGATCTTCAACGCCATGGCGCGAATCGACAAGCGCACCATCGAGGCCGCACGCGACGCCGGTGCCAGCCGCTTCGAGATCATGCGCTTCATCGTCGTCCCGTTGAGCAAGAACGGGATTGCGCTCGGATCCATCTTCGTCCTGTCGATCGTGATGGGAGATTTTTTCGTCGTCAAAGTCATGAGCGGCGGAGGATCGGCTTCGATCGTCTCCGCGTTGTTCGAAGACATCGCGGTGCTCCAGTATCCGCCAGCCGCCGCCAACGCAGTTGTCCTGCTTCTGGTTGTCGTCCTCATGATTTCGCTGATTCTGCGCACGGTCGACGTCCGGAAGGAGATCGCGCGATGACCGGCGAGCAGATCTTGCTGCCGTCTTCGGTCAAGCGGGCAAGGCGCCATGCTGTCGAAGGTGCGCCACCTCGCAGGCCGTGGACGTTCTGGGTGCTTGCAGCGCTATTCGTTGCTTACGTCCTTGCGCTTTACGGGCCGATGTTCTGCATTTATGTCCTCTCGCTCCAAGACGTCCGCGGCGGCCTGGTATTCCCGATGAAAGGGCTTTCGACCCACTGGTTCGTCGATCTGTTCACGCAAGTGCGCACCGGCGATGTGAAGGGTGGGTTCGAACGCTCCATCTCGCTGGCCATTCTCGTGACAGCGCTCACCGTGGTGGGCTCGTTTCTCGCAGGCCTCGCCTTCCGCAACCGATTCAGGGGAGACGGCATCGTCTTTTATCTGATGATCGGCAGCTTGGTCGCTCCCGGCCTCGTGCTCGGCATCGGCGTCGGGCTCCTGTTTCAGTATTTCGGTCTCGAGGCCAGCTGGTATACCTCGGCACTGGGCGCGCACCTGAGCTGGACACTGCCGTTCGGCGTGCTGGTGATGTTCGCCGTCATGTCGCGCTTCGACCGCGCGTGGGAAGAAGCGGCCCGCGATCTGGGCGCCTCGCGCTGGCAGATCATCTGGCTGGTGGTCGTCCCGATCCTTGCGCCAGGGCTCGTCGCGGTGGCCCTCTTCGGTTTTACGCTTTCCTACGACGAGTTTGCCCGCACCCTGCAGACCTCAGGATCTTTGAACACCCTGCCGCTGGAGATCTGGAGCATGACCCTCAACGTGACGTCGCCCTCGCTCTACGCGCTCGGTACCGTGACGACGATCGCTTCTTTCCTCATCATCGGCGTTTGCCTCGGCGCGATCACGCTGATTCAGAAGCGGCGCGCCAGCCGTGTCGCAGCGCGGGCGGCGGAGTGACCATGGCGACGGGCAAAGGCGACATCGAGCTGGCCGGCGTCTACAAGCGCTTCGGAGACGTGGTTGCCATCGACGGGGTCAATCTGAAAATTCCCGACGGAGCTTACTGCTGCTTCCTGGGTCCCTCGGGTTGCGGCAAGACCACGATCCTCCGCATGATCGCCGGACACGAGGAACCGAGCGGCGGCGAAATCCTGATCGGAGGTGAGAACGTCCTCGGGTTGGCACCGGCGGAACGGCGCACCGCCATGATGTTTCAATCCTACGCGCTGTTTCCGCACCTCACCGTGCGCGACAATGTTGCCTTCGCCTTGCGTGTGCGCGGCCAACCGAAAGCCGCGCGTTACAAGGCCACCGACGCGATGCTGGAAAAGGTCCGCCTGACCCAACTGGCAGACCGCTTGCCGGGACACCTCTCCGGCGGTCAGCAGCAGCGCGTTGCCCTGGCGCGGGCAGCCATCACGGAGCCTCGCGTCCTGCTGCTGGACGAGCCGCTCTCCGCGCTGGACGAGCAGTTGCGCATTCAAATGCGCACGGAATTGCGCCGCATGCAGCGCGAGCTGGGGATCACGTTCGTGCACGTCACGCATACCCAGCTCGAAGCCATTGCGCTCGCAGACCTGGTGGTCGTCATGGAGAACGGCAAGATCAAGCAGGCGGGCCCCGCCCGCCAGGTGTATGCGGAGCCGAAAGACCGCTATGTCGCGCAGTTCCTCGGCGGACAAAACGTGTTCTCGGGCAAGGTCGAGACGGTCAACGGCAGCAGTGCCGTCGTCCACGCGCTCGATTCGAAGGGGATTATTGTGACGCTGCCGCCCGCCCAGCCGGTGACCGGCGGCGCACGCATCGATGTGGCCGTGCCGCGCGACGAGATCGAGCTGCGCCGCCCAGGGACGGCGGCGGTGGCCGCTGGATGGAATCAAGTCAGTGCGCGCATCCGCGCAATCGAGTACCAGGGCTTTTTCGTCAAGGTCATGCTCGACACCGGAGACGAGAACGAGTTCGTGGTCTACATGGGAGAGCGTCATTTCTTCAAGGACGCGTTCGACGTCGGTGACGTGGTGCTCGCAACCTGGCAGGCCGCGTGTTCGCGCCTGCTGGCGTGAGTCTAGGTTCTGGAGATCGCATATGAAGGTTGATTTCAAGCTGAATGGCAAGGTGGTATCGCTCGACGTCGAGCCGAATGAGCTGGTGTCCGAGCTCGTGCGCGAACGGATGGGCTTGACAGGCACGCACGTCGGCTGCGACACCAGCCAATGCGGAGCCTGTGTCGTGCATATCGACGGCGTCTCGGTAAAGAGCTGCACCGCGCTCGCGATCACATTGCAGGGCACCAGCCTCACAACCATCGAGGGTCTGGCAAAAGGCGGCGCGCTGCATCCGATGCAGCAGGCATTTCACGAAAACCACGGCCTTCAGTGCGGATTCTGCACTCCCGGGATGATCATGAGCGCGGTCGATTTCGCGCAAACTCACCCGAAGCCCACGGCCGAAGGCGTGCGGCGCTGGCTCGAAGGAAACATCTGCCGCTGCACCGGTTACCAGAACATCGTCGCCTCCATCTTGGCGGGCACCGCCGCGATGCACGCGGTGAAGGGAGCTTGAAGATCATGGCTAACCCCACCGGCATCGGCGTCGCCCTGCGGCGCAAGGAAGACCTGCGCTTCGTCACTGGCAGCGGCAACTACGTCGCAGACATCCAGCGTCCTGGGATGGCTGTGGGCGTGTTTCTCCGGTCGCCTCACGCGCATGCCCGGATCAAAAAGATCGACGCCAAGGCGGCTCTCGCGATGCCGGGTGTCGAGCGCGTGTTCAGCGGTGACGACCTGAAGGCGGACGGTGTCGGCGGCCTTCCGTGCGCCTGGCCGGTGACCGGAAAGAACGGCGCCGCGACCAAGGAGCCCGCGCATCCCGCTCTGGCTCAAGGAAAAGTGCGCTGCGTCGGCGATGCCGTCGCCTTGGTGGTCGCCGATACGTTGGAACAGGCACGCGCCGCCGCCGAGGCTGTCGTCGTCGACTACGACGTGCTACCGGCCGCCGTCGGTGTTCTCGACGCGATCAAGCCCGGGGCCGCAGCCGTATTCGAAGACATCCCAGACAACACTTGCGTCGACTGGGAGCTCGGTGACAGGTACGCCACCGATACCGCCTTCAAGAAGGCCGCGCATGTGGCCCGCGTCAGTCTGGTCAACAACCGTTTAGTGGGCAATCCGATGGAACCGCGCGCCGTGATCGCAGAATACGACCGCGCCCGAGGTCACTACACAATGTGGACGACCAGTCAGTTCCCTCACATCGTGAAGCTGCTGATGGGGAACTTCGTGCTCAATATCCCGCAGCACAAGCTGCGCGTGATCTCGCCGGACGTCGGCGGCGGATTCGGGGTGAAGCAGTTCCACTATGCCGAGGAGGTCGCGGTGACCTGGGCAGCAGCCAAGGTCGGGCGCCCGGTGAAATGGGTCTGCGACCGCAGTGAGGGGTTCATCTCGGACGCGCACGCTCGCGATCACGTGACAGAAGCGGAGCTCGCTCTAGACGAGCGCGGCAAATTCCTCGGCCTGCGGGTCAGCACGATCGCCAATATGGGTGGCTATCTGTCCACCTTCGGCCCCAACATCCCGACCAATCTCTACGGGCCGCTTCTCGCGGGCGTGTACACCACGCCCGCGATCTACTGCGAGGTGAAGGCCGTGTTCACCAATACGCTGCCGGTCGACGCTTATCGTGGCGCTGGCCGCCCGGAAGCGACTTTCGTGCTGGAGCGTCTGGTGGACGTCGCTGCAGCTGAAATGGGGATCGACAAGGCGGAAATCCGGCGCAGGAACATGATCCCGCTCGAAGCCTATCCCTACCAGACGCCAGTCATGATGCAATACGATAGCGGCGATCCGGTTGGCTGCCTGGACCGGGTACTCGAGGCAGCCGACTGGCGCGGCTTCGCGCAACGAAAAGAGGAGTCCAGCCGCCGTGGGAAGTTTCGCGGGATCGGGCTGTGCACTTACGTGGAGGCCTGCGGACTGGCGCCGTCGCGGATAGCGATCCGCCTCGGCGTGCGTGGCGGCCTGTTCGAGAGCGCGACCGTGCGCGTGCATCCGACCGGTCATGTGACTGTTCTGATGGGCACGCATAACCACGGTCAGGGGCACGAGACGACCTGCGCTCAGATCGTGTCGGAGAAACTCGGCATTCCCGCCGACAACGTCGAAGTCGTGTTCGGGGATACCGACAAGGTGCAGTTCGGTCTGGGCACCTATGGTTCGCGCTCCGCTGCCGTCGGCGGCTCTGCGCTCGCGAAGGCCAGCGACAAGATCATCGTGAAAGGGAAGAAGATCGCAGCGCACATGCTGGAAGCCAGCGACGTCGATATCGAGTTCAAGGGCGGCGTGTTCGCCGTCGCCGGGACCGATCGCAAGAAGACCTTCGCGGACGTCGCGCTCTCGGCGCATTTTCCCGCGGACTACCCGCTGGAGATTCTCGAGCCCGGCCTGGAGGAGCAGGCGTTCTACGACCCGGTCAACTTCACGTTCCCGTGCGGCGCTCACGTCGCCGAGGTCGAGATCGACCCGGAAACGGGTAGCGTGGAGCTTCTGAGCTATGTCGCCGTGGACGACGTCGGCACGGTCATCAATCCGATGATCGTCGAAGGGCAGATCCACGGCGGCGTAGCGCAGGGCGTCGGCCAGGCGCTGTTCGAGGACTGCGTCTACGACCAGGAATCGGGCCAGCTCTTATCGGGTTCCTTCATGGACTATTGCATGCCGCGCGCCGACAACCTTCCACCCATGGTGGTCGAGACTCACGTCACCCCGTGTACTCACAACGCGCTCGGCGTCAAGGGATGCGGCGAGGTCGGCACAATCGCGTCGCCGGCCACTGTGATCAACGCGGTCGTCGACGCGCTGTCGCATCTCGGTGTGACCCATGTGGACATGCCGGCATCGCCCAACCGCATCTGGCACATCATCCAGAGCGCTGGCGCGGCGAGAAAATGAACGACGCCCCGGAACCCGATCATGAAAACCTTTGAATACCATAGACCCAAGAGCCTCGCCGACGTCGGCGCCATGCTGGCCGCCGCACCCGAGGCGCGCGTGTTGGCCGGCGGCATGACGTTGATTCCGGCACTCAAGCTCAGATTGTCCGCTCCGACGGCGCTGGTCGATCTTGCGGGCGTGGCCGACCTGCGCGGGATCAAAGTAGCCGAGGGCGCTGTCACACTGGGCGCACTGACGCGGCATGTCGAAGTCGAGCGTTCGGCCGAGATCCGCAATGCCATCCCGGTTCTCGCGGAGCTCGCCGGCGGCATTGGCGATCCTCAGGTCCGAAACCGTGGAACGATCGGGGGCTCGGTCGCGAACAACGATCCTTCTGCGGACTATCCAGCGGCGGTGCTGGGGTTGGCGGCAAGCGTGAAGACGAACAAGCGTTCGATCCCGGCCGACGCGTTCTTCACCGGAATGTTCGAGACCGCGCTCGCGACCGGCGAGATCGTCACCAGCGTCAGCTTTCCGGCACCGCTGGCGGCAGCCTACGAAAAGTTTCGCAGCCCTGCGTCACGTTACGCGCTGGTCGGCGTGCTCGTGGCCAAGACCAAGGCAGGCGTTCGCGTCGCCGTGACCGGTGCCGCGCCATGCGTGTTCCGGGCCAAGAACATGGAGGCGGCGCTGTCGGAGAAGTTCGCGCCGGACGCGATAGCGGGCGTCCGCGTTCCCGCGCAGGGACTCAACTCCGATCTGCACGGTGACGCTGAATATCGCGCGCATCTGATCCGGGTGCTGGCCAGGCGAGCAGTCTCTAGAGCGCTCGCATACAGCGGGAAACACTGATGTCCGGCGGGTCTGCGAAGGAGCACCGCTCGCCGAGGATCGGCGAGCTCGCACGCCTGTCCGCAATCGATCTTCTGGATGGCTATCGCGAGGCACGCTTCACCCCGGAGGAAGTGGTCGATGAGGTGATCGATGCGTTGACCGAGACCGATGAAGTCTGCAAGGTCATGGTCACCCCCATGTTCGAGGCGGCGCGCAGCGCGGCCCGCGATGCGACGCAGGCGTGGCGCAACGGCAAACCGCGAGGTCCGCTGACCGGAGTGCCGGTCACCGTCAAGGACCTGATCTTCGTCGCGGGCGTTCCGGCGCGCGCGGGTGCGCCGGCGCTTCAGGATTTCGTCCCCGAGGTCGATGCCGCCGTGGTCACCGCGCTACGAGATGCCGGCGCCATCATCACCTGCAAGACCACGACGTGTGAATCCGGATACAAGCTGACCGCAGACAGCCCGGTGTCGGGAGTGACCCGCAATCCCTGGCGCCTGGACCGTACCAGCGGCGGCTCGAGCGGCGGGGCTGCGGCCGCTGTTGCGGCGGGTTGCGGACCGCTCGCGCTAGGCACGGACGGCGTAGGCTCGATTCGGGTCCCCGCGTCGTTCTGTGGTGTCTTCGGGATCAAGCCAACCTTTGGCCTCGTGCCAAGGTCGCCGGGCTTCTTCCCTCCGTCCTGGGCATCGCTCGCCCACACCGGCCCGATCGGGCGCAGCGTGCGCGACGTCGCAATGTTGCTCGAGGTGATCGCGGGGCACGACGCCCGCGATGCGGCGAGCCTCCCGCTGGGACGCAGGCGCTTCGATCCCACACCCGGGCCGCTGACTGGAGTCAGGATAGCCTACACACCCGACCTCGGTTTCGCCGCGGTATCGCCGGACGTGCGCGAGGCATTTTCGGAGGCGGTCGACACGCTCGACGACCTGGGAGCCGAACTGCTGCCCGATGACTCCGGGATCGACCCCGAAGTGCTGGAGCGCACGATCAAGCCGATCGCCTATACGGAGCAGGCAGCCGCCGTGCTGGGACGTGACGAGGCGACGCTGGCGCGATCCGATCGCGAGTACAACGAAGTGATCGCGCGCGGACGCACGTATCGAGGCGTCGATTACGTCGGCGCCATGCATCGGCGCATGCTGCTCAGGAATGGGTTCGTAGAGCTGTTTCGCCGCGTCGATCTTCTCGTTACGCCCACCGTGGCCGTTACGGCATTCGAGGCCGGCACGCTGGGCGTGGACGAGATCGACGGCCACCCGGTGGATCAGCACCTGGGCTGGTCGCCGTTCTCATGGCCGATCAATCTCGCGGGGTTGCCGGCGGCCACGATCCCATGTGACTTCGACCGCGACGGGCTGCCCGTTGGCCTTCAGATCGTTGCGCCCTGGCTGGAGGAGAGTCGGATCTTTCGCGTCGCGGCCGCTTTCGAGGCGGCCCGCCCTTGGCTGGGCCGCTGGCCGACCTTTGCTGCCGGGTGAGGCGTCGCTCACCGAAGCCATCGGGTTGCGCGAAGTCTGTGGTTTCTGCGGGTCGACCGCCGGGTCCAAGCTCAGGTAGTGCGCCAGATAGTCATGCAATGCAGTTGCCGCGGCCGTCGGGGAGCCCGGAGCGCGATACAGCAACAGATCGATCTTGGGCAGCGGTGGAAAATATTCGTTGACGCCGATCTGGCGCATGCCGGCGACCAATGCGGATTTGCACAGCACCGTGACCGCCATGCCAGCGAAAACCGCGGCCTGCAGCCCACCGACGCTCTCGCTGACACAGGCGACCCGCCACTTCCGGCCGGCACGCTCGAGCCCCTCGATCGCATGTTCGCGATAGATGTTTCCGGGCGGCAGCAAAGCCAGCGGCACCGGGTTGGCGCGATGGATGTCGTAGCGCTCGCCCATGAGCCAGATCAATTCTTCCTGGCGCACGACCTGGCCGCCGGTGAAGTCTCGCATGCGAGTCACCAGCGCGATGTCTACCTCCCCCCGCTGGACCAGGCCAACCAGTGGCGTGGAGAGGCAACAGCGCAACTCCACCCGGATGCGCGGGAAAGATTGCTGGAACAACGCCAGGATCGACGGCAGCAGATAAGCGGCATAGAGATCCGGCGTGCCCAGAATCACGTGGCCTTCGATGTCGGGCGAAGACAGCCGCGCCAGCAGCTCGTCGTGGAGCTTGAGGATGGACTTGGCGTACGAAAGAAGCATGTCGCCGTCGTCGGTCAGCAGCGGTCGGCGACTGTCAGGCTTGAACAGGGCCTTGCCGGCCTGATCCTCCAGTCGCTTCATCTGGAGCGTGATAGCAGGCTGGGTGCGTCCAAGGCGGCGTGCTGTTTCGGTGATGCTACCGGTCTCGACCACCGTGACGAAAGATCGCAGGACGCGAACGTCGAGGCACAACGAGATCATGGCGGATTGAACCTAGCGAAGCCACTGGCTGCTCGACGTCACGCAAGCGCCGTACCACGTGCTAATTCGGCACGCAAGTGTCGTCGGGGAGGTCACTTAGATGAATGTTTTGCCAGTGAAGATGCGGTGTACGCGAGGGCCGAACCATCCCGGGAACGTCGCCCAGACAAGATCGAGCGTCCCGGAGGAGACTACCGCCGCTTTATCCTGGTGCAGTTCGGCCGGAGAGCAGCCCGCATTGGTGCATGGAACAGAACCTATCCAGTCAGCCCTGCCGTCTCAGACGCTCCGCATTGATCAGGCAGTACCCCAGCAGCAGCAAGAAGCAGGACAACACGAACACCTTGTTGATGAACCAGTTCGTGCGCCAGATCGTCCATTGCGGTGCAGACAGGAACAAGATGAACTTGGTGACGATGATCGCAATCTCGGCGACGGAGACACCGATGGCTGCAGAGAAGGTGTAGCGGCGCCAATGCAGCAGCGACCATCCCAGCCAGATGTGCACCACCCACCAGAAATCCCACATGACGTAGCCGCCGATCGGCACGCCCTCGGCCAGCGCGTAGGCCGCCGGAAAGATGTACTTGATGACCAGCGTCCAGGCCGCGAGGATGAACAGGAAATGGGCGATGAAAGACAGCATCGCCGTGTGCTCGGCGGTCCGCGATGTCAACTCAAGCGCAAGGCGGCGTCGCGCGTGAGATCTGCGATCGGGACGCCGAGCGGACACGCTCCGAGACACGAGCGATGCGCACAGGCAAGGCACGCATTGGCGCCCTCGCCAAGCGCTGCATATTCGGTTCTCGCGAGCACATCGTCACGGTAATCGACCGCGTACATGCGCGTGCGCAACACCTCGGAGATGGCGACCCCGTGCGGACAACTCGACTCGCACGCGCTGCAGCCCGGCTGGCAGTAGCTGCCCACCCGCATTTCGACGTAGCGCGCGATCAGATCGAGGTCGGCCTCGCTCGTCACGATAGCGCCCGAGGCGCTCACATACTCGTCGATCAGCTCGTTGCTGGTCATCGAGATGAGCAGCGCGTCGACGTTCGGCCTGGACAGCACCCAGCGAAACGC
>DATJVW010000185.1:0-3318 GCA_035501675.1 Burkholderiales bacterium | reverse complement strand
TGATGAAGTTGTAGGTCTTGCCGATAACCGCGGCGTTCTCGACTTTGAGCTTCTGGTCGACGGCCATGTCCAGATTGCGGTTGTACACGAACAGCACGCCACCCTTGTTCGGGTGCAGCATGTACTTCTTGCCGCCGCGGTCGATCTGCACGAACTCACCCGGTGCAGCGTCGAAGTCCCACTTGTCGTGCGGCATTTCCTGGAAGTAGGCCTTCAGCTTGCCGGTGTCGGCGTCGAGCACCACCACCGAGGAGCTGTACAGGTTCAAGCCAGGACGCGGACCTTCGGTCATCCAGTTGTCGCCGGACCAGTCGAAGTCAGGCGCCGGATTGGCCGTTGCCCACCAGACCGAGTTGGTCTCGGCGTCGTAGGTGCCGGTCATCCAGCCGCCGTCGCCGCCGACCTTCCAGGAATCGTTGCCCCAGGAGCTCTTGGAGCGCTCGTCGCTGGCGTTGGTGTCGAACTGCCACTCGACTTCGCCGGTCTGGGCGTTGACGCCGAAGATCGGGCCGCAGCAGCCGGACAGCTCACCACCCCACGAACCGATGATGACCTTGTCCTTGACCACCAGCGGTGCGCCGGTGAAGCCCTTGGCGCCCTTCTCGACCGTGACGATCATGTTGTCGAAGACGACCTTGCCGGTCTTCTGATCGAGCGCGATCAGATGGCCGTCGACGGTTCCCATGTAGACCTTGCCGTAGCCGAGCGCCACGCCGCGGTTGTAGGGGTTGAAGAAGGTGGAGTTGGCGCGTTCTTCGTCGATCTTCGCCTTGTAGCTCCAGATGAAGGCGCCGGTGGCGGCGTCGAGTGCCCAGACTTGGCCGGTCGTGCTGGTGTAGTAGAGGATGCCGTCGGCAACCAGCGGGAACGATTGAATGCCGCGCTTGCCGGTCGAGGGGGTGTGGATCCACGCGACGCGCAGATTCTTCACGTTGTTCTTATTGATTTGATCGAGCGCACTGTAGTGCCAGCCTTTGAACGAGCCGTGATACATCAGCCAGTTGTTGGGATCCTTGTCCGCGTTCTCGAGTCGGTCCCACGTGATATCCGCGGCCACGACTTGCGTCGCGAAGCCAAGGGCAGCTGCTACCGACAGCGCCTTGGCAACCCCAGCAAGCTGAGTTTTCCATCGTTTCATAGATCTCTCCCAGTACAGGATTATTTGGTTGAACTTTAAGTCCTTGTGGACCATGGCTTATTCAACTCGAGATTTCACCGCGGAGCAGCGGAGTTGTGGTTGTTCACTGCGTTGAGGAACCGCCGCGGCAAATCCGCACTGACTCTAGCCCCAGTCGGAGTCGTTTGCAAGAGGATGAAATCGCAAAAGGTTGCGATATGGCGAGGAGTTACGTCACGTCGGCAGCACAGGCGTGGTGCATTTCTCTTGTGCGTAGCACAATACGCTTCCGTTTCACGCCACCTCGGAAATGTCCCAGCAAAACCTAGCGCTGCGCGTAACCGCCGATCTCGTGCTCGACGCTCGCGACCTGGAGGAGGTCTTCGTACGTGCACCCGGCCCCGGCGGTCAGAACGTCAACAAGGTGGCTACCGCAGTGCAACTGCGCTTCGCACTCGAACGGAGCCAGGCGCTGTCCGATGCGGTTCGGGAGCGCTTGCGGCGGCTGGCCGGAAAGCGCGTCACCGCGAACGGCTGGCTGCTCATCGACGCGCATCGACATCGGACCCAGGCGCGCAACCGCGACGACGCCCGCACGCGGCTGGCGGATCTGGTGCGCCGGGCGGCGCAGCCGCCGAAAGCTAGAAAGCCGACCCGACCTACTAGGGCGTCGAAGGAGCGCAGGCTGGAGGCGAAGCGCGTCCGCGGGCAACTCAAGCAGGCACGGTCACGCGGGAGAGAAGAGTAGCGCGCGGTCTGGCTGCGCGCGGTGCCGCGTGCCGGCGCGATCGACCTGCGGCGTGAAAGCAACGCCGCGCTCAGCGTCCGGCACCAGCGCGCAGAGGTCACCGGGCCGTCTCACCGGCGTTCGGGCAGGATGCGGCTCAGCAGCGCAACGAGCTGCTCCCGTTCGGCGGCGGTCAATTGGCCGGCCAGGCGCTCCTCGTGCCGTGCCACTCGCTGCTTGGCTTTCTTGAGCAGCACGGCGCCTTCCGCCGTAAGCCAAAGACCGTTGACGCGGCGGTCGTGCTCGGAGGCTCGGCGCGTGACGAGACCGCGCGCTTCGAGCTTGTCGAGCGCCGGAACCAGGCTGGAGCGGTCGAGGCGAGCGGCGGCCGCAAGCTCGGTCTGCTTGAGCCCGGGATTGGCCTCGATCACCACGAGCATGCCGAACAGGCCCGGGCTCATATCCAGCTCGCCGATGGCGTCGGCGAAATCGTCGAATACCGCGCGCTGCGTAAGGCGCAGGTGGTAACCGAGCAGTTCCGGCAGCAGGCCGAGCGCCACGAGACCGTTGCGCTCCGCCGCCCCGCCGCCGGAGCGCCGCGATCGGCCGGCGGCTTTGACGCGCTGCAGGGCATTCGGCGCGGCGGCCGCGGCTCGGGTCGGTGCTGGCTTGCGGCGCGGCGCGGTGGGCATTTTGTTTGACATCCAACAATTGGACCAGCATACTCCAGAGCGGGTGCCAGGGTAGCAGCGCGGGCACGGGTTGAACAGGCCGGCGCCGCCGAAAGCAACCGCCTGTCACCCTGGCGCACCCGGGGGTCCCCCCGGAGCTGCCGCGCACTGTGCCGCCGCCCAGGCGTGCAGGGCCGCGTGCTTCGTTGGGAGTGAATTTCTTTGACCTGGACCATCACCGTAGCCGGCGATCCGCAGCCCGTCCCCGCCGAGGACGGCGAGACCATTCTCGATGCCCTGCTGAGCCACGGAGTGAGCTTTGCGTACAGCTGCGAGGCGGGCAACTGCGGCACGTGCAAGTGCGAATACGTATCCGGAGAGATCTTCGAGCTGGAGCACTCCGAGCACGCACTCGCGCCCGCGGAACGAGAGCGCGGAATGATTCTGGCCTGTCGTACTCAGGTCTGGGGTGATGTCGAGGTGCGCCGCCTGTCATCCGAGGAGTTCGTGATGCATCCGTCGCGCGTGATGCAGTGCCGGGTGATGGCGCTGGATGCGCTCACGCACGACACCGTGGGGTTGCGCCTCGAAATCGAATCCGGCGGGCCGTATACGTTCTCGGCCGGACAGTTCGCCAAGCTCCAGTTTCCGTTCGCGCCGGACATCGTCCGCGACTACTCCATGGCGAATCGCCCAAACCAGGCGACGCTCGAGTTCCACATCCGCTGCCTCACCAACGGCGTCAGCAGCCAGTTACGCTCACGATTACAGGTCGAAAACCCGGTGCGCGTCTCCGGCCCATT
>DATJVW010000184.1:0-4917 GCA_035501675.1 Burkholderiales bacterium | reverse complement strand
CAGCACGCCGGCCGAGCGCATGACCAAGTCCTGGATGCGCCGCTCCTCGGCCTCCGGTAGACCGCAGGGACAGACATACTTTGTCTCATCACTAAAGTACTTGTTCTGATAGTCGTAGTTGCCTTGCGGGGCTTCGATGCGAATCAGAGGGAGCGCTTGCTCGTCGACGAAACCGCCGGTCAACTCTTCGCCCTCCACGAACTCCTCTGCCAGCACCAGTCGGTCATATGACGCCGCGTGCTGGTAAGCCGCAGACAGCCCGTCGGCACGCATGACTTTCGTCAGGCCCAGTGTTGAGCCCTCCCGCGCCGGTTTGACGATGAGCGGCAGGCCCAGCGTACCCGCAATTGCAGCCCAGTTACTGTTCGCGACGATCACTTCGTAACGCGGTGTCGGCAAACCGCTCGCAAGCCAAATCATTTTCGTTCTGACTTTGTCTAGGGACAGGGCCGAGCCCAGAACCCCGCTGCCGGTATACGGAATGCCCATCAACTCCAGTGCCCCCTGCACCGTCCCGTCTTCCCCGTAACGTCCGTGCAGTGCAATGAATACCCTGTCGAAACCCTCCTGCTTGAGCTCGGCCAGATCCCGCTGCGCAGGGTCGAAGGGGTGCGCATCGACGCCGGCCTTGCGCAGACCCTGCAGCACGTTGTGCCCCGACATCAGCGAGATTTCGCGCTCCGCGGACTTGCCCCCGAGCAAGACGGCGACTTTTCCGAACCGTCTGCGGCTCACTTCCTTGTGCGCTCGGGCGGCCATCCCTTCAAGCCCTTTCCCCGACGATCAGCACCTCGCGCTCGAGCTCGACGCCGCAGCGCTCTGTCACCAGTGTCTGGACGTGCTCGATGAGCGCCTCGATGTCGGTTGCGCTGGCGGCGCCCGTGTTCACGATGAAGTTGGCGTGCTTGGTCGAGACCATCGCTCCGCCGATGGCGAAGCCTTTCAGCCCGCAGGATTCGATGAGACGTGCGGCGTAGTCACCGGGCGGATTACGGAACACCGAGCCGGCGTTGGGCTGTTCCAGCGGCTGAGTCGCGATGCGCCGCTCCAGCAGCTCCTTGATCTCTCGGCGTGACTGCTCCCGGTCACCGGCTACGAGCTTGAACCAGGCTGCGGCGAACCAATACTGAACGTCGCGCGTCATTCGCAATTCCTGATGCGTCTCCGCTCCTGGGCGCGGTGCGACGTGCCGGTAGCCGATCTCGAACTGGTTGGGGGCGCAGCGCACCAACTCGCCATCGCGACGCAGACAGAGCACGGCTTCGACGATGTCCCAGGTCTCGGAGCCGAAGCAGCCCGCGTTCATCGCCAGCGCACCGCCCACCGTCCCAGGTATGCCTGCCAGGAATTCCGCCCCGCCCAGACTGTGCGTGGCGGCCAAGCGCGCGACCTTCGGGCTGGCCACGCCTGCCTCGGCATAAACAAGCTCCTCGCCCGTTTCGCCGTCCTCGATGCGGATCTGCTTCAAGGCGCCGTGCGTGAACACCACCGTGCCTCGCAACCCGCCGTCCCGGACCAGGAGGTTGCTGCCCAGTCCGACCACGTACACCGGCTCGTCTGACGGAATCACGCGCACGAACCGGACGAAGTCATCGAGGTCGCGCGGAAAGTAAGCACGCGTCGCCGCGCCACCGGCGCGCCAGCTGGTGTGTTTGCGCATCGGTTCGTTCAGCCGGAGCTGGCCACCCAGACCGAGCTGCACGATGCGATTGAGTTCAGCCATGTCCATGTGCCGCCGCCTGTGTCTGGTTGCCGGCACTCACCCCGCGCGCGAGCATGGCCGGCACCGTGCCAATGGAACCCGCACCCATGGTTACCACGACGTCGCCGGCCCGGGCTACGTCCAAGATCGCCTGCGGCAAGTCGATCAGCAGCTCGACGAAAATCGGTTCGATCTTGCCGGCCACGCGCACCGCTCGCGCCAATGCCCGTCCGTCCGCCGCGACGATGGGTGTCTCGCCCGCGGGATAGACTTCGGCGAGCAGCAACACGTCCACCGACGACAGCACGCGCACGAAGTCCTCGAACACGTCGCGTGTACGCGTGTAGCGGTGCGGCTGGAACGCCAGTACCACGCGCCGGACGGGAAAGGCGCCGCGCACCGCGGCCAGGGTCGCATCCATCTCGGCCGGGTGATGAGCGTAGTCGTCGATCAGCGTGAAGGTTCCTCCGCTGGGGAGAGAGATCTCGCCGTAGCGCTGGAAACGGCGGCCCACGCCCTTGAATTCGGCCAGCGCGCGCACGATGGCTCGCTCTGGGACTTGCAACTCTAGGCCGACGGCCACCGCCGCCAGCGCGTTCAGCACGTTGTGCACACCGGGCAGGTTGAGCACAAGGTCGAGCGACTTGCCGGGCAAACCATTGGCCTTGATCTGGGCGGTGAAGCGCATGCGCCCATCCTCGTGCCCGATGTTGGTTGCCCGGATCTGCGCCTGCTCGGACAGCCCATAGGTGGTGATCGGCTTGGTCACCAGCGGCATGATCGCGCGCAGATTGGGATCATCGACACACAGCACTGCCATGCCATAGAAAGGCAGGCGCTGGATGAAGTCCAGGAAAGCCTGGCGTAGCCGGCCGAAATCGTGGCCGTAGGTTTCCATATGGTCGGCGTCGATGTTCGTGACCACGGCGAGAACCGGCTGCAGGTACAGGAACGACGCATCCGACTCGTCGGCTTCGACCACGATGAACTCACCCTTGCCCAGCTTGGCGTGCGAGCCGGCCGCCTCCAGCCGACCGCCGATGACGAAGGTGGGATCCATGCCGGCTTCGGCCAGCACGCTTGCGACCAGGCTCGTGGTGGTGGTCTTGCCGTGGGTCCCCGCGATTGCGATGCCCTGCCGCAGCCGCATGAGTTCGGCCAGCATCAGGGCCCGCGGAACGACGGGAATGCGCCGGGCACGAGCCTCGCCCACCTCGGGGTTATCCGGCTTGACCGCGGTCGACACCACCACCACATCCGCGCCTTGCACCTGGGCGGCGTCGTGCCCTCGGCACACGCGCGCCCCAAGGGTGCGCAGCCGCTCGGTCACCGCACTCTCGGACAAGTCTGAGCCGCTCACCTGGAAACCCAAGTTGAGCAGCACCTCGGCGATCCCGCTCATGCCGGAGCCGCCGATACCGACGAAGTGGACCCGCTTGACTTTGTGCCTCATCGCGCCGCATTCACCTCGGCAAGCTGGTCGCGTCCAACAGGAACTGAAGGCGAAGGTCGCCCAGGTCCTGGCTGCGGGTAGCGCGCTCGTGGCGCGCGGGCAGGCGCAGGGGCAGTTGGAGCAATCCACTGCGGCGCTTGGCCGGATTACTGACCTTGGGTTGAGTCATGGCTCCTTCCTTTTGGGCTCTCATCCGGCAGCCGCCGTGCAAATATCCGCCACCGATGTAGTCGCGTCGGGCTTGGCCAGCGCACGCGCACGCTTAGCCATTTCCGTCAACCGCTCGCGCGTGAATCCGAGCAGCAAGTCCGCGAGCCGGCGCGGGGACAGTTCCCACTGTTGGATCAGCACAGCGGCACCGGCGTCGGCGAGAAAGCGCGCGTTGTGGGTCTGGTGGTCGTCCACCGCGTGGGGAAACGGCACCAGGATGCTGGCCACGCCGGCGGCGGCCAGCTCGGAAACGGTCAGCGCGCCCGCGCGGCAGATCACGAGATCCGCCTCGGCGTAGTGCGCCGCCATGTCCTCGATAAAGGACGTGGCCCGGGCGCGAACACCGGCCTGTTCGTAGCTGCGCCGCAAGCTGTCCAAATGCTTCGCTCCCGACTGGTGAGTAACGCGCGGGCGCCGCCCCTCGGGCACAAGCCGCAGCGCCTGAGGCACTATCTCGTTCAGGGCCTGCGCGCCCAAGCTGCCGCCAAGTACCAGCAGCTGGAGCGGATCGAAGTGACCGACGAGTCGGACAGCGGGCGGCGGAAGCCGCGTGATCGATTCCCGCACTGGGTTGCCGACCCACTGCGACTTCTTCAGCACGCCGGGGAAGCCGGATAGCACGCGGTCCGCAACGCCGGCGAGCACGCGGTTCGCCAACCCGGCGATGGAGTTCTGCTCGTGCACCACCAACGGCCGGTTTAGCAACGACGCCATCATTCCACCGGGAAACGAAGCGTATCCGCCCATCCCCAGCACCACGTCCGGGCGAACACGAAAGATCACCCTCGCGCTCTGCCAGAAAGCGACAAGCAGGTTCAACGGCAGCAGAGCCATGCGCACGAGCCCCTTGCCGCGCAGGCCGGAAAAACGGATCCACTCGATCTCATATCCATACTTCGGAACCAGCGAGGCTTCCATGCCGTCCTTCGAACCCAGCCACACCACGCGCCAGCCCGCGCGCCGCATGTAGTCCGCGACCGCGAGTGCGGGCATCACATGGCCTCCCGTGCCCCCCGCCATCACCAGAATGGTCCTGGCCGCCCGCGGTTTGAGCGGTATGGGCGGAATGGATTCGCGCTCAGAAGCCTCGTGCGCCATCTCAATCCCTCGGCAGCCGGTGCCTCGCGCGCAACCCATCGGCTCCCCACGTGCGGGCCTTTGTGTCTCGTTCTGCACCGCGGAACGCAGCGCGCTGCAAACCCTTGCCTCGGGCCGGGAGCATCGCGCTCGCCCCTCCGCTCCCGCGCATCAGCTGGCGGCTCTCCCAGTCGATCCGCAGTAGCAAGGCAAGCGCACCGCAGTTGGCCAGAAGCCCGCTGCCACCAAAGCTCACGAAGGGAAGCGTCAGCCCCTTGGTGGGAAGCAGCCCCAGGTTCACGCCCATGTTGATAATGGCCTGCGCTCCAAGCCAGATGCCGATGCCCTGCGCCACCAGCGCGGAGAAGTAGCGCTCGAGCTTGGCCGCCTGTAAGCCGATGGCGAAGGCACGCATCGTGAGGAAACTGAACAGCCCGATGATCAGCGCGACCCCGAAAAAACCCAACTCCTCGCC